>CAYWUN010000003.1:49782-84504 GCA_964461315.1 uncultured Aestuarium sp. | reverse complement strand
AAATTGATCCGTCGTTTCTATGAGATTGGCGTCTATCCCGACTGGTGGAAGCTAGAGCCGATGACTTCGGAAGCAGGCTGGCAGAATGCGATCGACGCGATCGAAGAGAACGACCCATACACCCGCGGTATCGTTGTGCTTGGGCTCGATGCTCCTGAGGCTGAACTTCAGGCGAGTTTTGAAGTTGCGGCTTCTTACAAGTTGGTCAAAGGTTTTGCCGTTGGCCGTACGATCTTTGGGGATGCGGCCCGCGCTTGGATGAAGGGTGATATGGATGACGCTGCTGCGATTGCGCAGATGGCTGACCGTTACACCCGTCTTTGCAACATTTGGGATGCGGCCCGCGCCAAGGCCAATCTGAACTGAGAGGAATGATAGATGACTAAGACGATCCGACTGACTTCCGCTCAGGCAATGGTGAAATGGCTGTCAGTTCAAATGAACGAGGACGGTGAGCGTTTTATCGAAGGTATCTGGGGCATTTTCGGTCACGGTAACGTGGCGGGTCTTGGTGAAGCGCTTGAAAAGTCCAAGGCTGATTTCCCGACGTGGCGCGGCCAGAACGAACAGACGATGGCACATACCGCTATCGCATATTCAAAGGCGCTCAAGCGCAAGCGCGCTCAGGCCGTGACCTCGTCCATTGGACCGGGCGCGACGAACATGGTGACCGCTGCAGCGCTTGCCCATGTGAACCGTATTCCTGTGCTGTTCATTCCCGGTGACGTGTTTGCCAATCGCCGTCCTGATCCCGTGCTTCAGCAAATCGAAGCCTTTGAAGACGGCACCGTTTCGGCAAATGACTGCTTCCGCCCTGTCGTGCGTTACTTTGACCGTATTAGCCGCCCCGAGCACATTCTGACTGCTTTGCCGCGCGCGCTTGCAACGATGACCGATCCAGCGACATGTGGTCCTGTATGCCTGTCGTTCTGTCAGGATACTCAGGCCGAGGCCTATGATTACCCTGAGGCATTCTTTGAGCCAAAGGTTTGGCGTGTGCGCCGTCCCGAGCCAGATGCATTTGAGCTGGCGTCCGTTGCGGAAATGATCAAAGCGGCCAAGTCGCCGGTGATCGTCGCAGGTGGCGGTGTGATCTATTCCGAGGCAGAGGACGCATTGGCCGATTTTGCGACCAAGTTCGGTATTCCGATTGTGGAGACGCAGGCTGGCAAATCCGCAATCGCGCAGAGCCATCCAATGAACTATGGTGCCTCGGGCGTTGACGGGTCCGAAGCCGCGAACGTGATTTCGAAAGAAGCGGACCTTGTAATCGGTGTTGGCACTCGTTTTCAGGACTTTACCACAGGGTCGTGGTCGCTCTTTGAAAACCCTGAGCGCAAGCTCGTTTCGATTAACGTTGCGGCCTATGACGCCGTGAAGCATGGGGCTTACCCGCTCGTGGCTGATGCGAAGGTCGCAATCGAAAAGCTTTCGGGTCTTTTGGGCGGGTACAAGGCCGGCAATGCCAATCCAGATGCGCGTGCAAAGTGGCTTGCCACGGTTGACGCGCATTGCGCGGACCGTAAGGGCGGTGAAGGGTATCTTCCGATGGACTGCGAAGTCATCGGCGCCGTTCAGCGCACATCGTCCGAGGCGACCGTTGCGATGTGTGCGGCGGGAACGATGCCCGGTGCTCTCAAGCTGCTTTGGCAGCCGTCGCAGGGTGGATATCACATGGAATATGGCTTCTCCTGCATGGGCTATGAAGTTGCAGGTGCAATGGGTCTCAAGCTCGCTGCGCCGCACCGCGATGTCATCTGCTTTGTGGGTGACGGGTCCTATATGATGGCAAACTCTGAGCTTGCTACGGCTGTGATGCGCAAAGTCCCGTTTACCGTCGTTCTAACAGACAACCGTGGTTATGGCTGCATCAACCGTCTTCAGATGGGGACGGGTGGGGAGCAGTTTAACAACCTTTACAAGGACTGCGCAGTCGAGCAGCAGCCCCAGATCGACTTTGTCGCACATGCGGCGTCAATGGGTGCGCATGCGATCAAAGCCAAGAATATCGCTGACCTTGAAGCACAGCTTGCAGCCGCTAAGGGCCGTGATATTCCGACCGTAATTGTAATCGACACAGACCCGATGCATGGGCCCGGCGAAGCTGGCGGTGGTAACTGGTGGGACGTTGCCGTTCCCGAAGTTTCGACCACAGACAAAGTTGCCAAAGCACGCGCCAGCTATGTTGAAAACATGAAGCGTCAGAACCTCGTTAACTAAGGTTTCTAGTTTTTGGGCGGGGGATGCCTCCGCCTTTCTTAACGACTTAAGGCAGCTAGAGCTGACCTCTTGGAGAAGACTATAATGATCCAGTTCGGCACCAACCCGATTGCTTGGGCAAATGACGATGATCAAACTATTGGTGCAAACATCTCAACGGATCGTATTTTGCACGAAGCTGGCCGTCTGATCGGTTTTGACGGCATCGAGAACGGTCACCGCTGGCCTGATGATGGTGCTCAGATCAAGGCGCTTTTGGGCGGTTATGGGCTCAAGTTCATTTCGGGCTGGTATTCGACCGAACTGCTCGTGCGCTCTGTTGAAGACGAGATTGCGAACTGTCAGCACCATTTGGCGAAGCTCAAGGCGAACGACTGCAAAGTTATGATCGTTTGCGAAACATCGAACGCTATTCATGGCGACGCCGAAAAGCCCGTCAATGATCGCCCGACGCTGTCGGATGCGGAAATGAAGGACTTCTGTGACAAAATCGAAGCCTTTGCGGCCTATCTCGCAAGCGAAGGCGTGACCCTCGTTTATCACCATCACATGGGCACCATCATCGAGAGCCCAGAGGAAATTGATGCGCTGATGGCGAACACAGGTCCGCACCTGCATCTTTTGTTTGATGCTGGCCACTGTGCCTTTGGCGGCGGTAATCCTGTTGAGGTGCTTACCAAGCATGTCGCTCGCGTTCGCCATTTCCACGCCAAGAATATTCGTCCTGCGATCACCGCTCAGGTTCGCAGCGAAGGTTGGTCGTTCCTCCAAGGCGTTGTTGGTGGTGCTTTCACCGTTCCGGGTGATCAGGATGGTGGCGTGGATTTCCAGCCACTGTTGCAGATCCTTGCGGATAATTCCTATGATGGCTGGATCGTCATCGAGGCCGAGCAAAACCCCGATGAACGCAACCCGCTTCTTTACCAGACGCTCGGCCTGCACACGCTCAAGCGGATTGCCAAGGAAACTGGCCTTATCTGATGTTTAAACTGAACGACTCTTTTTATCGCCCGCTTTGGATCCGTGTGGTTCTGGTGGTGCTCCTTGCGCTTTGGACAGTGTTCGAGGTTGTCACAGGCGCTATGGGGTGGGCGATGATTTGGGGGGCCTTGTGCGTTTATTCGGCCTATTCGTTCTTTATCAATTTCAATCCTGAAGACGACGAGAAGGATCAATAATGGCAGACTTGCTCAAGCGGCCGTTTGGGACCCACGGAAAAGTCCATGAAATCACCCCGCAGTCCGCGGGTTGGCGCTATGTGGGTTTCTCGCTCTATCGTTTGCGTGCAGGTGAAACTGTGGGCGAGGCGACTGGCGATCGAGAAGTCATCCTTGTCATGGTTGAAGGCAAAGCCACGTTCGAGGCGGCTGGTGAAAACTGGGGCGAGCTAGGCGAGCGTATGAGCGTCTTTGAAAAGACGCCGCCGCATAGTCTCTATGTTCCGAATGGTGAGAGCTGGACCGCGACCGCAACAACCGAGTGCACGATTGCTGTTTGCTCGGCACCGGGAATGGGTGGCCACAAGGCCCGCCGCATTGGTCCCGACGGCATTACGCTGACCGAACGTGGTAAGGGCGTGAATACGCGCTACATCAACAATATCGCCATGGAGAACGAAGACTATTGCGATAGCCTTCTTGTGACAGAAGTCTTTACCCCTGCGGGTCATTGGTCCTCGTATCCGAGCCATCGCCATGATGAAGATGATTTCCCGCGGATCACCTATCTTGAGGAAACCTACTATCACCGCATCAATCCTGCGGATGGTTTTGGTATTCAGCGCGTCTATACCGATGATCTCCAGCTCAACGAAACGATGGCCGTGCATGATGGTGACGTTGTGCTAGTTCCACGTGGCCACCATCCCTGTGGCGCTCCTCACGGGTTCGAGATGTATTATCTCAACGTGATGGCTGGACCGCTTCGGAAGTGGCGTTTTGTTCCTGCGCCGAATGTCGAATGGATCATGAAGCGCGACGCATGAATCAAAAGGGCGGCCAATGGCCGCCTTTTTTATGCCTTTACGAAGCTTAAGATCATCTCGACCACTTGGTCGCGTAGCCGAAGCTGCGCCTCTTCTGAAAACAGCGCGTCTCCGTAGATCGCCGAGAACGTCCCTTTGTTCGAGACGTTGAAGAAGCTGAGAGCAGAGATGTGACGGTGAATCTCGACCGGATCAAGGTCCTCGCGGAACTCTTTTGCGGCGACACCTCGAGCAATAATATCTTTGAGCTTGGCAATGACAGGCCGGTTCACGTCGCGAATGACGTCCGAAGTCTTGAGATATTCAGCGTTGTGGATGTTCTCGATCATCACCATACGGATGAAGTCAGGATTGTTCCTCTGGTGGTCATACGTGAATGAGACCAGACGGGCGAGCGCGTCTTTTGGGGCAATACCCGCTAGGTCAAGTTCGCCTTCGCCTTCACGAATGTCCGAATACACCTCTTCGAGGCAACGCGCATAGAGTCGCTCTTTGTCGCCAAAATAGTAATAGATCATACGCTTTGACGTCTTGGTCTGAGCTGCGATCTCTTCAACGCGAGTGCCCGATAAGCCGTTGGCAGCAAAGAGAGAAATGGCGACCCGAAGGATGTCGCTTTTTACTGCGGCGGGATCCTGCTTCCAGCCGGACTTGGATTTTTCGGACATGGGGCTCTGCGTTTTTTTGGTCTTATGGTAAAAAGAGTTAGCACAATCGTGTTCTATAAGATAGTTCTGCCGTTGACAGAAATTAACCAGAACGAACAAAATGGTATAACGACCAGAGTCGCATGCCACGGGAACTCATTCAATGACCGCTCAAACCGCTATTCCGCTATCGAACACTGCGCCTGATTTCCGCGTCGGCCTTATTGGGAAGGGTATCCAGCAGAGCCGTACGCCTTTGATGCATATGAATGAGGGCACGGCTCAGGGTTTTGTTCTTCAGTATGATCTTCTCGACACGGATAAGATGGAGCCTGTTCCAGCGCTCTCCGAGCTTTTGGATCGTGTAGAAGCCGAGGGCTATGTCGGGCTCAATATCACATTCCCATACAAGCAAGAGGTCATGCAGTACCTTGATGAGTTGTCGGAAGCTGCGAGACAGGTGGGAGCGGTGAACACTGTTGTCTTTCGCGATGGCAAGCGGTTTGGCCATAATACAGACTTTTGGGGTTATCAAACGGGCCTTGAATGGGGACTGCCTGAGGCCAAAAAGGGCTGTGTTCTTTTGATGGGCGCTGGTGGAGCGGGCGGTGCTGTTGCGCATGCTTTGGCGGGTTCGGGTGTTCAGCATCTTCTGATTACGGATGTTCGTCCCGAGACGGCTCAGGCGCTTGCAGAAGCGGTTGCAAACGCGCATGGAATTAAGGCCGAGGCCGTCACCGATATGGCTTTGGTCGCCGCTCAGGCAGATGGCCTCGTTAATGCAACGCCGATGGGCATGGCCAAGCTTCCAGGTATGGCAATCGCCGCGGAGTTGATTGAAGAGCGCCATTGGGTCTCTGACATCGTGTATTTCCCACTTGAAACGGAACTCCTTCGCGTGGCGCGTTCAAAGGGTTGTAAGACTTCGAGCGGGCAGGGGATGGCGACATTTCAGGCCGTGCGTGCGTTTGAGCTGTTTACCGGCCGCAAGCCAGAACCAGAGCGGATGCGCGTCACTTTCGAGAGTTTTGACAAGCCCCAGGCTTAAGACGGAGACAAGACGATGAAGACCTCTATCGCGACTGTTTCGATTTCAGGAAACCTCCGTGAAAAGCTTGAGGCAATTGCTGCTGCGGGCTTTGATGGGATCGAGATTTTCGAGCAGGATTTCATCGCCTATGACGGAAGCCCGCGTGAAGTGGGTCAGATGATCCGAGATCACGGGCTTGATATTACGCTATTCCAGCCATTCCGTGATTTCGAGGGCCTTCCCGAACCGCTCCGCTCTAAGGCGTTTGATCGTGCTGAGCGCAAGTTCGACCTGATGCAGGAGTTGGGCACTGACCTTGTTCTGATTTGCTCGACAGTTCATCCACAATCGCTTGGCGGTATTGATCGTGCCGCTGCGGATTTTCACGAACTTGGTTCACGTGCAAAAAAGCGCGGCCTACGCGTGGGTTACGAGGCGCTTGCTTGGGGTCGTCACATCAATGACCACCGCGATGCATGGGAGATCGTGCGTCGGGCGGATCATGACAACGTTGGGATTATTCTCGACAGTTTTCACACCTTGAGCCGCAAGCTTTCGCCAGAAAGCATCCGCTCGATCCCCGGGGACAAGATTTTCTTTGTTCAGCTTGCCGATGCGCCGCTCATTGAAATGGATCTTCTCTATTGGTCGCGTCACTTCCGCAATATGCCGGGAGAGGGCGATCTTGATGTGACTGGGTTCATGCGCGCTGTGATGGCGGCTGGCTATAAGGGTCCGATTAGTCTTGAGATTTTCAATGACCAATTCCGCGGCGCGAATACCAAGCAGGTGGCCGAGGATGGCTATCGTTCTCTCATCGCGCTCATGGATGATGTTCGCCGTGCTGAGCCGACGCTTTCGGTTGATTTGCCGAAGATTCCGCCGCGTGTCGCCGCAAAGGGTGTTTCTTTTGTGGAATTTGCAACGCGCGGCGAAGAGGCTCGTTCGCTTGAAAAGGTGTTGTCAACGCTTGGGTTCAGTAAGCGAGCGAACCACCGCAACAAAGACCTCGCCCTATGGCAACAGGGCGATATTCGGATCGTTCTAAACGAAGAAACCGAAGGTCATGCGGCGCACGCTTTCAATGCACGTGGGACCACGGTTTGTGACGTGGGTCTTAACGTTTCTTCGGCAAGTGATGTCATTGATCGAGCCATTGAAACGGGTGCTAAACCATTCGCACAACCCGTCGGCGCAGGAGAATTAGCGATCCCCGCCATCCGAGGGCTTTCTGGTTCTGTGCTTCACTTTATTGACGAGGGTTCTGCCCTGTCGAATGTGTGGAATGTGGAATTTGAACAGGTCGGGGAAAAGGCCGCTCCGTCTGCTGGCTTGACCCGTGTCGATCACCTCGCTCAGACGATGAGCTATGAGGATATGCTCAGTTGGACCTTGTTCTATTCGGCGATCTTCGATGTGCGCAAATCGCCGATGGTTGATGTGATCGATCCTGACGGTCTTGTCCGTTCGCAGGTGGTCGAAAGCCGCGATGGCCAGTTGCGCATTACGCTGAACGGCGCTGACACGCATCGCACACTTGCGGGGCGGTTCCTCTCGGAGAGTTTTGGCGCTTCGGTGCAGCATATTGCATTGGCAACTGACGATATCTTCGAGACCGCAAAAAAGCTTGAAAGCACTGGGTTCGAGCCGCTACCAATCTCGGCGAACTATTATGACGACCTTGCCGCTAGGTTCGATTTTCCAGCGGGTCTCTTGGATCGGATGAAAGCTGCAAACGTGCTCTATGATCGTGATGAACGGGGCGAGTTTTTCCAGCTTTACTCCAAGACGATGTTCGGAGGGCTCTTCTTTGAGGTGCTTCAACGACAGTCAGGCTATCTTGGTTATGGTGGGCCAAACGCTCCGTTCCGTATCGCTGCGCAAAAGCGCGTACTGCGTCCAAAAGGTGTCCCTCTCGATTAAAGCAAACGGCGAAGGCCTGATTGCACGCGTTGAAGCGCGGGAAGATATGCCTCCACCAATTTGTTTGGATCGCTTTGGGTCGCAGCCATGCCAGTGTTCAATGCAGCAATAACTTTGCCTTGAGCGTTGAAGACAGGAACCGCAATGGACCGTAAGCCGATTTCAATTTCCTGGTCGATGATCGTGTATCCTCTTGTCCGCGCCTCAGTCAAAGCGGCGAGGATATCGTTGGGATCGGTGAGGCTGAATGGCGTACGCGGTGTAAGATCAGAGGCTTCTATGATCGCGCGGGCTTTGGTTTCGGGTAGTGCCGCCAGCAGAACGCGGCCCATCGACGTGCAATGGGCAGGAAGACGCGACCCGGGCATTAAGCCGATCGACATGACGCGGCGCTGCGCTGCGCGGGCGATATAAACAATTTCCGTGCCGTCAAGGATCGAGACAGAGCAGGATTGTCCGATTTGCTCGGTCAATTGGTCAAGCCATGGCTGAACAATTTGCGGCAAAGGGAGCGAGGCGAGAGCACCCATCCCAAGGCGCAAGGCACTATGTGTAAGCGAAAAATACTTTCCGTCGTAATCGGCATAGCCCTCAATGTGCAGAGTCAGAAGGCAGCGGCGGGCCGTTGCGCGATCAAGTCCAGTTGCTGCGGCGACTTCGCTAATGGAAAGTTTTGGATGCTCCGCGTCAAAGCACTCGAGCACCCGAAGGCCTTTGGCTAATGACCCGATGTGGTCTGAAGATTTGTTCATAATGCGCACAAATTCGTTCAAAATGAGAACAAATATCATAATGCGCACAATTTGCCTGTGAGGTCGAGTGCTAAGCGACTAGAACAGGCGGGACTCAAACAGGAGACCGGTATGGACAAGACCATTCCTACGCTCGCTGACGCAGTTGCTGACATCCCCGATAATGCGGTGTTGATGGTTGGCGGCTTTGGCGGTTCTGGCGCGCCCATCGAACTCATTCACGCGCTGATCGATCGCTTTGTCGCGACGGGAAGCCCCAAGAACCTTACTGTGATCAATAACAACGCAGGTAATGGCCGGATCGGTATCGCCGCGATGATCGATATGGGTATGGTCAAAAAGATGGTTTGTTCGTTCCCTCGTTCGGCTGATCCGCGCGCGTTTACGGATAAATACTTGGCAGGCGAGATCGAGCTAGAGCTCGTGCCACAGGGCACTTTGGCCGAGCGCATTCGCGCAGCGGGAGCTGGTATTCCTGCGTTCTATACGCCAACCAGCTATGGCACTGATTTGGCTAAGGGCAAACCCGTTAAGGAATTCGATGGGCGGCCCTATGTCGAAGAACGCTGGCTCAAGGCAGACTTTGCGATCGTGAAGGGCCAGCTTGGCGATACCTATGGAAATGTGACCTACCGTATGGCGGGGCGCAACTTTAACCCGCTCATGTGCATGGCGGCGGCCAAGACCATTGTGCAGGTGTCAAAGATAGTTGAAGCGGGCGAGATTGAACCGGAACAGGTCATCACCCCTGGTATCTTTGTGGACCGCGTTGTCGAGGTCGCAAACCCGAAACAAGAAGAAGATATGAACCGCGCAGGGGAGGTCTATGCATGACCGAGAAACTAAGTAACGCGCAGATCGCTTGGCGCGCGGCGCAAGACATTGAAGACGGAGCTTATGTGAACCTCGGGATTGGGTTCCCAGAGATGGTCGCTAAGTTCCAGCCCGAGGGCCGCGAGGCGATTTTTCACACCGAAAACGGCGTGCTTGGTTTCGGCGAAGCCCCTGCCAAAGGTGAAGAGGACTGGGACCTGATCAACGCGGGCAAAAAGGCGATTACGCTCAAGCCCGGTGCCGCGTTTTTTCATCATGCTGATAGCTTTGCGATGGTCCGCGGTGGCCACCTAGATGTTGCAATTCTCGGTGCCTATCAGGTCGCGCAGAACGGCGATTTGGCGAACTGGAGCGTTGGGGCCAAAGGCGTGCCCGCAGTTGGCGGCGCGATGGACCTCGTTCATGGTGCAAAGCGTGTGGCAGTTATTACCGATCACGTGACCAAGGAGGGCAAGCCAAAGCTACTTGAGACATGCACACTGCCCTTAACTGGGGTGGCTTGCGTGACGCGTGTCTATACCTCGCTTTGCGTGGTAGACATTGAAAACGGTCGATTTGTGCTGCGTGAAAAGCTGCCTTCGATCAGCCTTGAAGACCTTCAGGCCGTAACGGGCGCAACGCTCGTGATCGACGGTCCCGTTGGTGATCTTATTGTGCCGGAGCTGGACTGATGCGTGACGTTTATATTTGCGACTATGTGAGAACCCCGATTGGCCGTTTTGGTGGATCGCTTTCGTCGGTTCGCGCGGATGATCTCGGTGCTATTCCGATCAAGGCTTTGATGGAGCGCAATGTCGGTGTCGATTGGGCCGCCGTGGACGAAGTGATCTATGGCTGTGCCAACCAAGCAGGTGAAGACAACCGCAACGTTGCACGAATGTCGTCTCTCTTGGCGGGGATGCCTGTCGAAGTTCCGGGGACGACGATGAACCGCCTTTGTGGATCGGGCATGGACGCGGTGATTGCTGCTGCGCGCGCGATCAAGGCGGGCGAAGCCGAGATTATCGTCGCTGGCGGCGTCGAAAGCATGAGCCGTGCGCCGTTTGTCATGCCCAAAGCCGAGAGCGCCTTTAGCCGTGCGAACGCAGTTTATGATACTACGATTGGCTGGCGTTTCATCAATCCGCTGATGGAAAAGCAATACGGTGTGGATTCGATGCCTGAGACAGCCGAGAACGTTGCTGAGGACTTTAATATTTCCCGCGAAGACCAAGATGCTTTTGCCGCGCGCTCTCAGAATAAAGCTGCAGAAGCTCAGGCGAATGGACGTTTGGCCAAGGAGATTGTTGCAGTCACGATCCCCCAGCGAAAGGGCGATCCTATTGTTGTGGACAAAGACGAACACCCCCGTGCGACGACGATTGAAACGCTTGCCAAACTGCGCGCACCTTTCCGCGCGGGTGGTTCTGTGACGGCTGGCAACGCATCGGGCGTCAACGATGGGGCAGCGGCGCTTATCGTCGCCAGCGAAGAGGCGGTTAAGAAATATAACCTCACACCGATCGTTAAGGTTTTGGGAGGGGCGACGGCTGGTGTTGCACCGCGGATTATGGGCTTTGGTCCGGCTCCTGCATCAAAGAAGCTGATGGCGCGCTTGGGCCTGAAGCAAGAGGACTTTGACGTGATCGAACTTAATGAAGCTTTCGCGTCTCAGGGACTTGCTACGCTTCGTGACCTTGGGATCGCCGATGACGATGGCCGTGTGAACCCCAATGGCGGTGCGATTGCGCTTGGCCATCCGCTTGGCATGTCGGGTGCTCGGATCACAGGGACGGCGGCGCTTGAGCTCAAATTGGGAGGCGGCAAACGGGCGCTTTCAACGATGTGTATCGGCGTCGGTCAGGGCATCGCGATTGCGATCGAAGCGGTCTAAAGCGATTTAGAGACTGAAATTTAACGGCGCGCAGGGGACTGTGCGCCGTTTTTTGTGCGCATTGCACTATTCGGTTTTACGCCCTCTTTCGATTGGCTATACAGGCGCCGATCTGCGGTCCTACACGATGTGGGACTGACGCTAAATGGAGAGAGACCAATGGCAAGTGCACTCGACGCTCTTAGAGATATGACAGTCGTCGTCGCCGATACTGGCGATGTTGATGCAATTCGCGAGCTGAAGCCCGTGGACTGCACCACGAACCCGAGCATTATCCTCAAGGCCCTTCAGAGCCCTGCATTTGCTGATATGGTTTCGAGCGAAATCGAAAAGGGTAGCAAGTCAGGTAAATCACCGCTTGCTATTGCTGATGCTTTGACCGTTGGTGTTGGCACTGAACTCGCTGGATTGGTTCCCGGTCGCGTTTCGACTGAGGTCGATGCGAACCTTTCCTTCAATACTGCGGCTTCTGTTGAAAAGGCGCGCGCGCTTGTTGCTGCTTACGAGGCGAACGGTGTTGGCAAAGATCGCATCCTGATCAAGCTCGCTTCGACTTGGGAAGGCATCCGTGCCGCTGAAATCCTTGAAGCAGAAGGCATCCAGTGTAACCTCACTCTTCTTTTTGCTCAGTGTCAGGCAGTTGCTTGTGCGGATGCTGGCGCGTTCCTTATTTCGCCCTTTGTTGGTCGTATCACCGACTGGTACTCCAAAGCCGAAGGTGGGAAGAAGTTCGAAGCAGAAGAAGATCCGGGCGTTCTTTCGGTCCGCAAGATCTATGACTATTACAAGTCGAATGGCATTAAGACAGTCGTTATGGGTGCGTCTTTCCGCAATACGGGCCAGATCAAAGCTCTTGCGGGTTGTGACCGTCTCACCATTGCACCCCAATTGCTGAACGAATTGGCGGCTGACAATGTGGAGCTGCCGCGCCTATTGTCTGAGGACAAAGTTTCGGGCGTTGCCAAGGTTGAAATGGACGAGGCGCGTTTCCGTTGGGAGCTTAACGCTGATGCGATGGCAACGGAGAAGCTTGCTGAAGGTATTCGCAACTTTGACGCCGATCACCAGAAGCTTCTTAAGATGATTGCGGAACGCATGTAATCGCGTCCGATACGGGATTTGAAAGGGTCGCTTCGGCGGCCCTTTTTATTTGCGTTTGCAATTTTTGAAAGTCCTTATTATGAAGCAATGTATGCGCATACATTTAATATGCTGATCCTCAAAAATGAGATGTTAGATGACCAAAGTCGATCGTATTTCGCCTGACCAACTTCGGAGTTCTCGCTGGTTTGCACCAGATGACCTAAGGAGTTTTGGACATCGTTCACGAATGATGCAGCTTGGGTATTCCGAAGAGGAATACATGGGCAAACCGGTGATTGGGGTCTTGAACACATGGTCAGAGCTCAATGCCTGTCACGGACACTTTCGGGAGCGCGCGCAAGATGTGAAGCGCGGTGTTGCACAGGCAGGTGGATTCGCGGTGGAGCTTCCTTCGCTGTCGGTGGATGAGACCTTTACCAAGCCGACGTCAATGCTCTATCGCAACATGCTTGCGATGGAGACCGAGGAAATGATCCGTTCGCACCCGCTTGATGGTGTGGTGCTGATGGGGGGCTGTGACAAGACGACCCCCGGTCTTGTGATGGGGGCGCTGACTGCCGGTGTGCCTTTGATCTACCTCCCTGCGGGACCGATGCTTCGGGGGCATTACGCTGGAAAGATCCTTGGGTCAGGTTCGGACGCTTGGAAGTATTGGGACGAGCGACGCGCAGGCAATATTACCGATGAAGAATGGCTCGGGGTGCAGGGTGGGATCGCGCGCTCGGCGGGAACCTGTATGACGATGGGGACTGCCTCTACGATGACAGCGATTGCGGATGCTTTGGGGATTACTCTCCCTGGTGCGTCGTCTATCCCGGCTGTGGATAGCGGACACCAGCGCATGTCGTCCGAATGCGGTCGCCGGATCGTTGAGATGGTCTGGGAAAACCTTACGCCGAACAAGATCGTGACCGAAGCCGCCGTACGCAATGCCGCGATTGTTGCGATGGCAACGGGATGTTCCACAAACGCCGTTGTGCACTTGATCGCGATGGCGCGGCGTGCGGGCGTAGACCTTACGCTAGATGATCTTGATGCCTTGGGACGCGAGACGCCGCTGATCGCCAACGTGCGGCCTTCAGGCAAGGATTACCTGATGGAAGATTTCTTCTATGCGGGCGGTCTGCGCGCGTTGATGAAGCAGCTTGAGGATCGTTTGGACACCTCTTGCCTCACGGTGACGGGCAAGACGATGGGCGAAAACCTTGAAGGGGCTGTTGTTTATAACGACGATGTCATCCGCCCATTGTCGAACCCCGTCTATCATGAGGGATCGCTTGCCGTGCTCCGCGGCAATTTGTGTCCCGATGGGGCCGTCATTAAGCCCGCAGCATGTGATCCGAAATACTATAATCACCAAGGCCCTGCATTGGTGTTTGATAGCTATCCTGCGATGAAAGAAGCCATCAATGACGAAAATCTTGATGTGACGCCTGACACGGTTTTGGTGCTTCGAAACGCTGGTCCTCAGGGTGGGCCGGGGATGCCGGAATGGGGTATGCTTCCGATCCCGAAGGCTCTGATCAAACAGGGTCATCGAGATATGCTTCGGATTTCAGATGCACGGATGTCGGGGACTTCTTATGGCGCTTGTGTTCTCCACGTTGCGCCGGAGTCGTTTGTTGGTGGTCCGCTCGCTCTTCTTCAGACGGGAGATATCGTGAAGCTTGATCTTGAAAACCGCCGTCTCGATATGTTGGTGGAGGATGACGAGATTGAACGTCGCAAGGCCGCTTGGACCCCACCTGATCCTTTGTTTGAGCGTGGATATGGTTGGATGTTCTCCAAACATGTGACGCAGGCCGATAAGGGGTGTGACTTTGACTATCTCGAACGCGATTTCGGGAAAGCGGCCGGCGAGCCGGATATTTTCTAAGGACAGACTATGGCACACAATTTGGATGAAGCGCTCGCAGGGATCTCGGGCATTTTGGTAACGCCCTATGATGAGACGGGTGAGATTGCTCCGAAGAAGCTTGAGCCGATCATTGATCGTGCTTTGGACGCGGGCGTGCACATGCCAGTCGTCAATGGCAACACGGGTGAGTTTTACGCGTTAACGACGGATGAAGCCTGTACGATGGTTAATGAAGTCGTGGCTATGGTCGATGGCCGTGCGCCTGTTCTGGCTGGAATTGGGCGCGGCGTGCGTGATGCTTGCCGATTGGCAAAGGCGTCAGCGGATGCAGGTGCCACCGCCCTTATGATTCACCAGCCGCCAGATCCCTTTGTTTCGCCACGCGGGACTTGTGACTACATCAAAGCGGTTAGCGATGCGTCTGGCGGCTTGCCGATGATGCTCTATCTGCGCAATGATGCGATTGGAACCAAGGCGATCGCGGATCTTTGTGCGGTTCCGAATGTGAAGGGCGTTAAATGGGCAACGCCCAATCCGCTCAAACTTGCAGAGGCAATCAATGCCTGTGACCCGTCTATTACTTGGGTTTGCGGACTTGCTGAGGTTTGGGCGCCGCCTCTTTATGCCGTGGGCGCACGGGGGTTCACCTCAGGTCTTATCAATGTTTGGCCCGAACGGTCGGTCGCTATTCATTCCGCGCTTCGCGCTGGTGACTATGAGACAGCAAACAAGCTGATCGCTGAGATGCGGGCTTTTGAAGAGGTTCGCGCAGAAGAAATGAACGGCACCAATGTGACGGGCGTAAAGGCAGCGCTCATTGAACAAGGTATCGACTGCGGACCGACCCGTTCGCCTTCTGCTTGGCCTTTGACCGAGGCTCAGCTCGGCAAGTTGCGCAGTTTCATGAAACAAAATGGTCTAGTCTGAGCGGAACTATATCCGCTCCAAGGCACCTTTGCCCGCGAAAATTCGGTCTCGGAACTTCTCAATCCGGTTATACCGCG
The DNA here is from genome assembly GCA_964461315.1 of uncultured Aestuarium sp. GTDB lineage: Bacteria > Pseudomonadota > Alphaproteobacteria > Rhodobacterales > Rhodobacteraceae > Marivivens. Next base: position 69,275 of record CAYWUN010000003.1, on the reverse strand, counting down.
TGGCTGAGGATTTGGCCTGATTGAGATTGAACGCATAACTCTTTTGTCGCCCCGGAGTGAGGGCGGCAAAGGCCTCTGCTAGTTCTGGATCTCCATCAAGAACTTCGATGAGTTCTTCGGGCATATCAATCTCGCGCACGACTTTTTCGGGCACGATACCCGCGTCGGCATAGGCCTTGGCTTCTTGAATATAGGCGCGGATGGCGGTTTCCATCACTTTGACCTGATCATTGGCGGTAAACCGGATCATTTCCTTGGTTTGTGAATTCGGCCCCTGTTTTTCGAGGATGCCTTCGGGGTCTTTCATGAGCGCAGCTTTGAAGAACGTAAGCCGATAGTTTTCCCGAAATGCGCCCATGATCAATAGATTGCGGTCCGCGTGCATATAGCAGGGGTGTCCCCATTTCACTGTTTCCACCAATCCTTCGTCCAAACAAATACGGCGCAGATCGGTTATTCCTTCATTCCAAAGCTTGGTCGAGCAATCGGGAGTATTGAACTTGTCGCAGCGGTCGCAGCCTTTTGTGAAATAGTCTTCGATTTCTGTGATCATTTTGCGCCCCTTCTTTCGATGGAGAATAGCAAGAGCTGTGTATTCATGACCAGTAGATTGCGCATGATCCCAAAGGCCGAAACGTAATTTTCCGTAATTTCACGGATTTAAAGCTGGGGCCCTTGCCAAGGTAAATTTTTATTAGAAACTGCGGCAAAGATTTTGGGGAGGCAAATTTCATGAGCATTTACAAGGATGCATCAGCGCCGATTGAAGCACGCATCGACGACCTTTTGGGACAGATGACTCTTGAGGAGAAACTTGCGCAGCTACATTCGATGTGGCTCTTTCTTTCCGAGGATGGTGAGCATCGTCCGCGCGAGGACAAATTCACGGGCGAGGGAAACGCCGCTGGCCTCAAAGAGCAACTGAGACTCGGTTTGGGTCAAATCACGCGTCCACTGGGCACGGCGAGTAAGGACCCTGTTTCGGGTGTGCGTGCGCTGAATTCGCTTCAGAAATTTATGATGGAAGAAACGCGGCTTGGTATTCCTGTGCTCTCGCATGAGGAATGTCTCTCTGGTCTCATGGCGCGGGGCGCAACTCTTTTCCCTTCATCGCTTGGATACGGCGCGACATGGAACCCTGATCTAATCGAAAAGGTTGGGGCTGCGATTGGGCGCGAGATGATGAGCGTTGGAGGTCGTCAGGGCCTTGCCCCTGTGCTTGACGTGGCCCGTGATGCGCGTTGGGGACGCACCGAAGAGACATTCGGCGAGGACCCATATATCGCTGGGATCATGGCGACAAAATATGTGCAGGGTCTCCAGGGAAAGGATCGTCAGGTCCTTGCGACGCTTAAGCACTATGTTGGTCATTCCTATAGCGAAGGCGCCCGGAACCACGCGCCGGTTCATCTTGGATGGCGCGAGCTGAATGATGATTTCATGCTCCCGTTTGAGATGGCCGTTAAATTGGGAAATGCGGCCTCGGTCATGCCCGCCTATCATGACATTGATAACGAGCCGGTCCATGCTTCGCGGCACTTGCTGACCAAGGTCCTGCGCGAAGAGTGGGGATTTGATGGGATCATCGTTGCAGATTATATCGGTGTGACCCTTCTTTATGCGCACCACGGTGTTGCGAGCGATCCAGCGGAAGCAGCTGCGCTTTCGTTCAATGCCGGACTTGATGTTGAGCTGCCCGGCGATGATTGCGCTCCTTCGCTCAAAGCTGCGCTTGAGCGTGGTTTGATTGATATGCCGACGATCGACGAGGCCGTGCGGCGCGGTCTGCGCGAAAAATTCCGTCTGGGGCTTTTCGAGCGGCCATTTACCGACGAGGAAGGTGTTGCTCTGCGCACGAAGGAGGCTGTTGAACTGGCTTTGGAAGTCGCAGAGCAGTCGGTTACGATCCTCGATAACAATGGTATTCTACCGCTTTCAAAGGACACGCGCGTTGCCGTGATCGGGGCCACGGCAGACGATCCGCTTGCGCTCTTGGGGGATTATTCCTTCCCAGTGCACGTGATTAACCACGATCAGGTTGAAGATTCATCTTCGGTAGTGACTTTGCTTGACGGGTTCAAAGAAGCCCTAGGTGCGGATCATGTGAACTTTGCTAAAGGGTGCTATATCCTTGAAACCCGCAGTTCAGGCGCGCCCGTTTTCCCAGGAGATGTCGAAGATAGCACAACGCTCAAGCTAGAGTCGCCTCTGTCCAAGCGACTTGATCTAATCCCCGAGGCAGTAGAGGCGGCCAAAGCCGCGGATGTTGCTATTGTATGTGTCGGCGACCTTTCGGGTATTTTCCAGACAGGCACGGTGGGCGAGGGTTCGGATGCGGAAACGCTTGAACTGCCCGGTGTGCAGCAAAAGATGCTCGACGCGATTGTTGGCACGGGAACGCCCGTAGTTGTCGTGCTGACCAATGGGCGGCCTTATAACCTTGGCGGGCGGGAAAAGGAGCTTGCCGCGCAGGTCATGGCCTATTTCCCCGGAGAGCAGGGCGGGCGTGCGGTCGCGCGCGTCATGACGGGCGAGGTCGAGCCTTCGGGCCGTTCGACGCTTTCTATCCCGAGAAGCGCTGGTGCTGTCCCCTATTTCTATAATCACAAATTCAAGTCGCCCGGCACGCCGGTTGCCCGTCACTTTGGATCAGACTACGCCTTTGGCCATGGGCTGAGTTATACCAGTTTCGAGTTCACCAATTTGCGGTTTGCCTCTGAGACGGTGGACATCGAAAGCGGTAGTGTCTGTGCGACATTTACCGTCAGGAACATTGGTGAGCGCAAAGGGATCGCGGTGCCGCAGCTTTATGTGCGCGACAAGCTTGCATCGCTCGTGCGGCCGATCAAGGAGCTTAAGGGGTTTGCGCGTCTTGAGCTTGAAGCAGGGGCTTCGGCAGAGGTCACAATCGAAGTGCCTGTCGATATGCTCAATTTCACGGGATACGAGGGCAAGCGGATTGTTGAACCCGGTGAGTTCGAAATCATGATTGGTCATTCGAGCGCAAATATCGCGCTTAAGGGCAACGTTGTGGTGACAGGAAAGCTTCGCACCTTGGGCCATGATTGGCGTATGCTGAGCGAGGCGCAGGTTCGCGCTCTCTAACGAAATCGGGCGCCCGATGGGGCGCCCGTTCTCTCTTAGGAATGTTTGCGGACTTTCTGGGTCTGCTCGCCAAGGCCGTCGATGCCAAGTCGCATCGTCTCGCCGCCCTTGAGATACATCGGGGGTTTTTTGCCCATGCCGACGCCCGGAGGGGTCCCTGTCGAGATCACGTCACCCGGCTGCAAGCTCATGAATTGGCTGAGATAGGACACGAGGAACGGCACACGGTAAACCATGGTTGCGGTCGAGCCGTCTTGCATCATCTCGCCGTCCACTTCGAGCCAGAGGCGAAGGTTGTCGAAATCGGCGACTTCATCTTTGGTCACGAGATAGGGGCCGGTCGGGCCGAAGGTGTCGCAACCTTTGCCTTTGTCCCAAGTGCCCGAACGCTCGATCTGATATTCGCGTTCTGAAACATCGTTCACAACACAGAACCCTGCGACGTGGTCCATTGCGTTTGCTTCGTCGATGTAGCTCCCGCCTTTGCCGATGATCACGCCAAGTTCGACTTCCCAGTCGGTTTTGACCGAACCGCGCGGGATGATCACGTCATCGTTGGGGCCAACAACTGCCGAAGTCCATTTGTTGAACACAACAGGCTCGGGTGGCACATCAAGGCCGGATTCCGCTGCGTGGTCGGCATAGTTAAGGCCGATACAAATGAATTTACCGATGTTCCCGACGCAAGCGCCGATACGGGTTGAGCCATCAACGATAGGAAGCGTGTTCACATCGATCGACTGAAGCTTGGCGATCCCTTCGGGGGTGAGTGCGTCACCCGCGATGTCCGATACATGCGCGCTTAGATCACGAACGTTGCCGTCCGCATCAAGGCAACCTGGCTTTTCCTGACCCTTAGGGCCAAAACGAAGTAGTTTCATGTGTGGTCCAATCTTGAAAATAAGGCGGGGACCGCACGAGGGCGGCCCCCAGTCCTTGGGAGAAAACTTGGGTTAGATGGTCACGCCGCCGTCCACGAGAAACGCTTGTCCCGAGACAAAACGGCTTTCGTCGCTGAGCAGGTAAACGATCATTGGGGTCATATCGTCGACGGTCGCAAGGCGCCCCATCGGCTGACGTGCAATAAAGTCCTTTTCGGCCTGAACCGGATCGGCGGCAGAGGCGATGCGGCCACGGAGCGACGGGGTGTCAACCGTGCCGGGGTTTAGCGAGTTACAACGGATACCCTTCGATACGAAATCAGAGGCGATGCTCTTGGTAAGGCCGTTCACTGCGGCCTTGGTCGTGCCGTATGCCGAGCGGAAGGGGAAACCTTTGATGTTCGAGCACATCGACGCCATGTTGAGGATCGAGGAGGAACCCGTAACCTCGGCGCGGCGGAGCATTCCTGGAAGGAACGCGCGGCACATGCGGACCATTGAGGTGACATTGAGGTTCATACTGAACTCGAAATCTTCGTCGCTCAGGTCAAGGATCGTGCCGTGATGCACAAAGCCTGCACAGTTAAAGAGGCCGTCCAAATCAGGTAGCGAAGCCGCGAGGTCTAGGATCGCCTGTGGCTTGGTCACGTCGAGGACATGGGTGGTAATCTCTGGATGGTCCGAGCCAAGGCTTGCAATAGTGTCCGCGTTAATGTCTGCAGCGTGAACTGTTGCGCCTTCTTTAGCGCAGGCGATTGCAGCAGCGCGGCCAATTCCTTGGCCTGCCGCAGTGATGAGAATAGTTTTGCCTTCGAGCCGCATTTGCGTCCCCTTTTATTTCTTAAATTACATTACAGCGCCGATTTGCCACGGCACGAATTCTGCGCCGCCAAAACCAAGTTCTTCGCTCTTGGTTTGTTCGCCCGAGGCGACACGGATAAGAAGCTCGAACAGTTCGGTGCCTTTTTCTTCGATGCTGACGCCTTCAGTGACGATGTCGCCACAGTTTAGGTCCATGTCCTCGGACATGCGTTCATACATTTCAGAGTTGGTCGCGAGTTTGATACATGGGGTGGGCTTGTAGCCCGAGACCGAGCCGCGTCCTGTCGTGAAGATGATGAGGTTGGAACCCGAAGCGATCTGGCCTGTCACGGAAGCTGGGTCAAATCCGGGGCTGTCCATGAAAACGAACCCTTTTTTGTCAACGATTTCACCAAAGAGATAGACGTCACGCATCGGGGCCGTGCCGCCTTTGGCGACAGCTCCCAATGACTTTTCGAGGATAGTGGTCAAGCCACCACGCTTGTTGCCTGGAGATGGGTTGTTGTCCATCTCGCCGCCATTGCGTGCGCAATAGTCTTCCCACCATTCAATACGATCGATGAGCTTGCGCCCCACTTCTTCGGTTTCTGCACGGCGGGTGAGCAAGTGTTCGGCGCCATAGACCTCTGACGTTTCTGACAGGATCGTGGTGCCGCCGTGACGGACCAGAAGGTCCGAGGCATACCCAAGTGCAGGGTTCGCGGTGATGCCCGAATAACCATCGGAGCCACCACACTGCATGCCGATGGTAATCTCGGAAATGGGGCAGGGTTCACGCACGGACTTGTTTGCAATCTCAAGGATGCCGCGAAGCTCTTGGAGGCCGAGATCGATCGTCTTGCGAGTGCCGCCTGTGTTTTGAATCGTAAAGTAGCGCACAGCACCGTCCTTGCGGATCGGACGGTTGCCAACAAGGTCAGCGACCTGCATCACTTCGCAGCCGAGACCGATCAAGAGAATTCCGGCAAAGTTTGGGTGCTGAGCATATCCCTTGAGGGTGCGATAAAGCGTGGCGTACCCTTCGTCCTTGCCGGACATGCCGCATCCGGTTCCGTGCACGATCGGCACAACGCCATCTACGTTCGGAAACTCGTCAAGAAGACCTGACTTTTCAGCCGCCTCAGCAATGAAGCGCGCGACTGACCCTGAACAGTTTACCGAAGTTACGATACCCACATAATTGCGAGTTCCGACGCGGCCATCTGCGCGCTTGAAACCCATGAAAGTGCGGCCTTCATCAATAGACGGTAGGGGGGTGCCTGCGCTCGCAAAACCGTAGTCTTGCTTGTAATCGCCCATGCCGAGGTTCTGGACGTGAACATGTTCGCCTACGGCAATATCGGCTTTGGCTTGACCAATGATTTGACCATAGCGATACACATTTTCACCCTTTGCGACCGCGCGAGTTGCGATTTTGTGACCGCGACCGATGCTTTGGGTCAGGGTAACGCTACCGTTTTCGATTTCCGTTCCAGCTTCTAGATCGCGAAGCGCAATAACAACATTGTCGTCGGCATGGAGGCGGATGGTCGTCGAATTTGAGGCCATGTGAATCTCTCAGAGTTTTGGCGAAAAGTGCCCGTTCAGAACTTGGAGAGTTCTATCTTGTCGCGGCGCGATGTGTCAACTAACATGTTAGTATGTTCAGACGGGAAAGCCATGGTTGAAGCGCTTGAAAAATTGCCCTTCGGGGATATCGAAGCCCTGTCGGGCTCGCTTGCTCAGCGGGTCTATGTAGTGCTGCGAGAAGCCATTCTGCACATGAAGTGCCCGCCTGGAACGGTTCTTCGTAAAGGTCAGATTTGTGAGCAACTTGGGGTGTCGCGCTCGCCTGTAGCAGAGGCGATTGCCAAGCTTTCGGCTGAGGGGCTGGTTGATGTGGTGCCCCAGTCGGCGACACGTGTTTCCAGATTCTCGATGAATGAAATTCGAGAAGCAACGTTTCTACGTGAAGCACTTGAATTGGCAGCGGTCGAACTGGTTGCCAAGACCATTACCGAAGATCAGCTCATGGCACTCGCCCGCAATTTCAAGCTTCAAAGGCTTTTGGTCGAAGATGGCGATCATGCTGGATTTTTTGCAGCCGACGAAGAATTTCATACGATGATTATGGGCTTTACTGGCTATCAGGGCGTAACTCGCACGCTTGCAGGGGTTTCTCTTCAACTCTCACGAGCGCGCATTCTCCTTTTGCCTTCAACAGATCGTGCTGAGGAGTCGCTTAAGGAGCATGAAGAAGTGCTGGAAGCGCTGCGACAGCGCGATCCAGAAGCAGCTCGGACTGCGATGCGGTTTCATCTTGGCCAGCTTATCAGCCGCATTGAGCCCCTTGAGCAAAGCCACAGTGATTTCTTTATCTCCCATTGATTAGGACGCATTGAGCTTATGAAAGTTTTTGACACCGCGTTGTTGAACAACCGCACCGCAAAGCCCGTCGAATTGACCCGAATGGGCTATGGCGGAGCGGCATTGGGAAACCTTTATCGCAAGATTGAAGACGCAGATGCTCAGGCGGCTCTGGATGCGGCTTATGCGGCAGGCATTCGGTATTTTGATACAGCACCTCAATACGGTTTGGGGCGCTCAGAAGAACGCGTTGGGACAGCCATTCGCCGTCTTGGCCGCGAAGACGTTCGGCTTTCTACAAAAGTAGGTCGATTGCTTTTTGACTGTGAGCCAGATGAGGTGACACCCGAGTCTTTCGTCGATGTCCCGCAAAGAAAGATAGTATTCGATTATACATATGACGGAGTCATGCGGAGTTATGAAGCAAGCCGAAATCGGCTTGGCATTGCGAATGCTGACATTCTTTTGGTCCATGACGTCTGTGCATTTTCTCAGGGCTCACAAGAGAGGAGCGACGAGAAGGTCCGCGAGCTTTTTGATGGCGGTGGGTACCGCGCATTGAACGAGCTGCGAGCTGCGGGAGAGATCGCTGCGATTGGAGCAGGGGTTAACGAATGGCAGGTTTGTGAGAGGCTTCTTGGTCTGGGTGACTTTGACTGTTTCTTACTCGCTGGTCGCTATACTTTGCTTGAGCAAGACGCGCTTGAGAGCTTCCTTCCACTGTGCGCAAAGCGCGACGTGGGGATCATTCTTGGGGGTCCGTATAATTCGGGCATTCTTGCAACGGGTTCCATCGAGGGCGCTATGTACAACTATGCGCCTGCCGAAGCACATGTCCTTGAGAAAGTTTCCAAGATCGAAGCGGTCTGCGCATCGCATGGCGTCCCCTTGATCGCCGCGGCACTGCAATTTGTCTTCGGCCACCCAAATGTAAAAACCGTGATCCCCGGCATGGTTGGACCTGCTCAGGTCGAGGCGAACGTACGAGTGCTTGAAACGCCGATCCCGTCGGGATTATGGTCTGATCTAAAAGGCGAAGGGCTGGTTCGGCCCGATGCACCCCTTCCCCAAGAGGCTCAACATGCTGCGTAACATTCCCAACATTCTTTCGCCTGAACTGCTCTATACCCTCGCCGCAATGGGCCATGGGGATGAGCTTGTGATCGCTGACGCCAACTTCCCAGGAGAAAGTAGTGGGCCGGAGTGCATTCGGCTTGATGGTATTTCCGCGACAGATGTTCTTGAGGCGGTGCTCAAGCTTATGCCGCTCGACACTTTTGTCGAGGACCCAGCACTCGTAATGCAAGTTGTTGGTGATCCTAACGCCGTGCCTGAAATTGTCGGCAAGTTTCAGTCGATTATTGATGACACCGCAGACCATCCAGCAAAAATAAGCAGCCTTGAACGCTTTGCGTTTTATGAACGCGCGAGTTCCGCCTTTGCTGTCGTGCAGACAGGTGAAACCCGTCTTTACGGGAACATCATCGTCAAAAAGGGTGTCATCGGATCATGAAGATAGACGCTCATCATCACCTTTGGGACCCTGCGCGTGGCGATTATGGTTGGCTGATACCAGAGCTTGGCGTGCTTTATCGCACTTTTGGTCCAGGGGATGTTAAGCCCTTGCTTGAGGCGGCTGGGATTGACGGCACAGTTTTGGTCCAAGCGGCTCCAACCGTGGCCGAAACCGAGTACATGATCTCCATTGCCCGAGAAAACTCATTTATCAAAGGCATCGTAGGATGGGTGGACTTTGAAGCGGCTGACGCAAGCGAGACGATCAAGCGGCTCGCTCAGGAACCGCTGCTCAAAGGGTTGCGTCCGATGATCCAAGATATCGCGGATCCAGATTGGATGTTACGGTCCGATCTAGCACCCGCTTTCGAAGCCATGCTGGAAGCCGGTCTTCGCTTTGATGCTTTGACATTTCCAATTCATCTTAAGAACTTGCGTGAATTGATCCGCCGCTATCCCAAACTTCCTGTCGTGATTGATCACGGTTCAAAGCCCTACATCAAGCGCAAAGAAATTGCCGGTTGGGAAGAGGACATGCGCCTCCTCGCCCGTGAGACTGATGCGATGTGCAAGGTTTCGGGCATCGTTACCGAGGCATCGGGAGATTGGACCGCAGAAGATCTTAAACCCTATATTGCAGTTCTCTTGGATGCGTTCGGTGCCGATCGACTGATGTGGGGAAGTGATTGGCCTGTCAGTTTGCTCGCTTCGGATTATGCCGAATGGGAAGCCGTTGCCCAGACGCTTCTTGAAGTGTCTGACGAAGACCGCGCTAAGATTTTTGGTCTCAACGCGGTCCGTTTTTATGGCTTAGAGTAGCCCGCGTCCTGCGAGGTTGCGCATTAGGCTTGTCGCGCCGAATGTCCAAGGAGCGCATTCGGTCGAGAGGCGTACAGTATTGCGCAGCCTCCCAAGACGCGGCTCGGAAATTTCGACGATATCGCCGAGTTTGTGCGTAAAGCCTTCACCTTTTGCACCGCGGTCTTGGGTCGGTGCAAACAGTGTTCCGAGGAACAGGAAAAACCCGTCTGGATACTGGTGATGCGTGCCTGCCGCTTGGCCCACGAGGTTCGCGGGATCGCGGCTGATCTGGTTCATGCTACTTGCGCCGTTCAAGAGGAACCCGTCCTCTCCCTTAACGGTGAGGGTCAATTCAGCATTTCGAACGTCATCAAGCGAGTAGGTTTCGTCAAAAAGACGTACCATTGGGCCGATTGCGCAGGACGCGTTGTTGTCCTTTGCTTTGCCAAGAAGTAGCGCAGAGCGTCCCTCGACATCGCGGAGGTTAACGTCATTGCCCAATGTAGCGCCCTTGATCTGACCGCGAGAGTTCACGGCAAGAACAATCTCGGGCTCGGGGTTGTTCCAGCGACTGATGGGGTGGAGGCCAACTTCGGCACCGTGCCCAACGGCAGCCATCGGTTGGCACTTGGTGAATATCTCGGCATCGGGGCCGATACCTACCTCGAGGTATTGCGACCAGAGGCCTTCTTTGATGAGTAGGGCTTTGACTTCGGTCGCTTTCTCCGAACCGGGCACGATGCCTCGTAGATTGTCGCCAATCACGTCACCAACACGGGCACGGATGCCCGCAGCGCGATCGGGGTCGCCCGCCGCTTGTTCCTCGATCACGCGCTCGACCATGGAGGCGGCAAAGGTGACGCCGCTCGCCTTAATCGCTTGGAAATCTGGCGGGGCAAGAAAGGTAAGGCCGTCTTTGCCCGCTACGACCTCGTCGAAGGTAGCGATAGTTTCGCCAGAAGCAGTTTTAGCGTATTCTGCGGCGTCTTCGCGCTCGAGCAGGTCGCGCATTGTTGGAACTTCACGCGATGTAATGTCGACAAGTGCTCCGTCCCGAAGGACGACCAGAGCAGGCCCAATACCAGGGCGTTCTACGCGGCCAACAAAGAGACCATCAGAAGGAAGTTGTGTCATGAGTTCACCTTTGGCTCAGGGCAAAAGCTTGCCTGGGTTGAGTATGTCGTTGGGGTCGAGCGCCGTCTTAATGGCGCGCATTACAGAGATCGCAGCATCACCATGCATCGCGCGCATGTGCGAGATTTTTCCCATCCCTATGCCATGCTCGCCGGAAATGGTACCGCCGAGTTCGATGGCAAGGTCTGCCAGCATGGCGGTGAATTCTTTCGCGTTCTTAAGTTCGGCCGGATCGTCAGGATTAATCAACAGACCACAGTGGAAGTTGCCATCGCCCACGTGTCCGACAATTGCGCATACAAGCCCGCGCTTAACCGACTCCACTTTGGCGGTTTCGACCGCTTGAGCTAGCGCTGAGATTGGGACGCACACGTCCGTCGAGACGCTTTTTGCACCAGCACGCAGAGAACGGAGCGCAAAGTGCGCACCGTGCCGCATTTTCCAAAGGGCGTTGCGCTCTTCAGCAAGCGTCGACCATTTGAAGTCAGTTCCGCCATTGTCGGCCGCAATCTCACCAAAGATTTCAGCGGTTTCTTGAACCGATGTCGGTGAACCGTGGAATTCGACAAAAAGATGCGGTTCTTCGGGGAGACCTGCGTTTGAGTGCAAATTGAACCCGCGCACCATCATATCGTCGACCAGTTCAATTCGAGCCATTGGAAGGCCCATTTGGATCGTCGTGATTACGGTCTCAACAGCAGAATTAATCGAGGGGAAACGGCAAACAGCTGCGGACTGAGCTTCGGGTTGGCCAAAAAGCTTGATGGTAAGCTCGGTGATGACCCCGAGTGTTCCTTCTGATCCGACGTAGAGGTGGGTTAAGTCGTAGCCAGCAGAAGACTTGCGAGCACGGGTTCCGGTGCGCAGGACGGTTCCGTCGGGCTGAACGACTTCGAGACCGAGAACCATCTCGCGCATCGTTCCATACCGAACTGCGGTGGTGCCAGAGGCGCGGGTTGCAGCCATACCGCCGAGCGTCGCGTTTGCACCCGGATCAACAGGGAACATCAGTCCTGTATCGCGCAGATAGGTGTTTAATGCCTCTCGCGTAACGCCGGGCTGAACCACCACATCAAGGTCTGCTTCGTGGACTTCTATGATCTTGTCCATACCGCTTAGATCAAGAGCTATACCGCCCTTTTTGGCAAGGTGGTGACCTTCTAATGAGGAGCGAGCGCCCTGTGCAACAACGGGGATTTGGTTCTTGTGGCAATAGGCAAGAATTTCGCTCACCTCTTGAGTAGACGTAGGACGCGCGACCGCATCTGGAAGCATGTTTGGAAACCAAGCTTCATTTTCTGCATGTTGTTGACGCACGGCATCAGAAGTCAAAAAACGATCTCCTAGGAGTGCTGTAAGGTCATCGAACATCAAAATCCTCCGCTTTGGTCAAAATGGTATACCATTTTTGGGCACTCAAGCAGTAATATGTAAGGGCCGTCAACCGCGAAACTTAGCATGACTTCTTTGAGACGCATCAGTCATACGTTTATCTTATTGTCGGTTCTGGGGTGCGGCGTCTTTCATCTTTTCTCCTCTTAAACGATTGCGTAGCATATCTCTAAGCGCTCCCTGCAATATCGGAGTGCAAGGGGGAGAAATATGGCCGAGCCAAATCTGGCAGAGGACATCGCAAATCATATGCGGCGTCAAATACTGCTCGGGGACTTAGCGCCCGGACAGTCGATCAAAGAGAGAGACAACGCACAAGAACTTGGCGTGTCGCGGACACCATTGCGTGAAGCCATTCGTATGTTGGCGAAAGAGGGGCTTGTTATTCTACGTCCCGCTCGGAGCCCGATTGTCGCCGATCCCTCGCTTAAAGAGGTATCCGATGCCCTTGAAGTTCTGGGATCGCTTGAAATGTTCGGCTGCACTCTTGCTGTCGAGAATGCTTCTGAGCGCCAGATTTCCGAAGTGATCGGACATCATACCAAGCTTTTGTCTATGGCAGATACGCAAGACTCGTTGGACTTTTTCGAGCACGATATGGCGTTCCATAAGAGCATCGTTGAGGCGACGGGAAATCTTCCTTTGATCGAAACGCATGGTTCATATCTCGCTCGGCTCTGGCGCGCGCGTTACCTTTCGGCGCAACGTGCGTCTGATCGAGTACGCGTCCTGCGACAGCACGGAGTGATCGCTGAGGGCCTGAGCACCCGCGATATTCCTAAAATGGCGAATGAAACCAAAGAGCACTTTGACTATCTCTTCGCAAACGTGTCTGTCTTCTACAAAGAGAGAGAAGACAGCTAAGACAGTTTCGGGGAGGAAGCATGGCAAAGTTTATTCTAGCCATCGATCAGGGAACCACTTCGTCGAGGGGGATCGTTTTTGACGAAGCGATGAATATTGTTGCGACAGGTCAACAAGAATTCACTCAGCATTTTCCCAAAAGTGGTTGGGTAGAACACGAGGTCAATGACATTTGGTCGAGCGTTCTAGCCACCTCTCGTGCTGCAATCGAAAAAGCAAAGATCACGGCACAGGATATCGCCGCAATCGGAATTACTAATCAGCGCGAGACAACGCTCGTTTGGGACCGAACGACTGGAGAGCCCGTTTATAACGCGATTGTTTGGCAGGACCGCCGCACCTCGGAGCTTTGTAAGTCACTAAGCGAAGACGGCCATGGGGAAATGATCCGTGCGCGAACGGGGCTTCTTGTTGACCCTTATTTTTCATCGACCAAGCTAAAGTGGATTTTGGATAATGTTGAGGGTGCGCGAGAGCGCGCAGCAAAGGGCGAACTCCTTTTTGGGACTGTTGATTGCTATTTGATTTGGAAGCTCACTGGAGGGAAAGTCCACGCGACCGATGCGACAAATGCCGCGCGGACGATGCTCTATGACATCCATAAGGGTCGATGGAGCACGACCATTTGCGAACTCTTTGACATCCCTTCGGCGATGCTTCCTGAAGTTAAGGATTGCGCTGCCGATTTTGGTGAGACTGACGCAAGCATTCTTGGAACATCTATTCCTATCCGCGGTGTGGCAGGGGATCAGCAAGCTGCAACGATTGGTCAGGCCTGTTTTGAGCCGGGCATGATGAAGTCCACCTATGGCACAGGATGCTTTGCGCTCCTGAATACGGGCGAGACCGCGGTCGCGTCGAACAATCGGATGCTCACCACAATTGCCTATCAGTTCGGTGGCAAGCCAACCTATGCGCTAGAGGGATCGATCTTTATTGCTGGTGCAGTCGTGCAATGGCTTCGCGACGGTCTGGGGATCATTGAGAGCGCGGCAGACACGCAAGAGATGGCAGAGGCTTCGGATGAAAACCAATCTGTAATCCTTGTGCCTGCCTTTGTTGGACTGGGCGCTCCTTATTGGAATGCCGATTGTCGCGGCGCGATGTTCGGGCTTACCCGAGGAACAACGCCAAAAGAAATCGCTAAGGCGGCACTTGAAAGTGTCGGCTATCAAACGCGCGATTTGATTGAAGCGATGAAGTCGGATTGGCAGGGCGCTGCGGGTGGCACACTTCGTGTCGACGGTGGAATGACGGCAAGTGATTGGGCCATGCAATTCCTATCGGATATCATCGGAGCGCCTGTTGATCGTCCCACTATACTTGAGACAACGGCGCTTGGCGCAGCTTGGCTCGCGGGGTCTCAAGTGGGGCTTTATCCTGCACAATCGGAATTTGCGGAGCGCTGGAAGTTGAACCGAACTTTCTCCCCTGAGATGAGTGACGAGGATCGATCTCTAAAGTATGGTGCGTGGAAACGAGCCGTAGAGGCGACCCTAGCCTTCTAAGGCCGAACTTTGCACGAAAGTCGTTTAGAAGCTGGCAAGTTTCTTGCTGTAGACCTTCGTTGGTTAATTCAACGAGGAGTTCAACGTGCAGAGACGGGTCGTTCTAAAGGGACTTATTGCGGGTGTGGTGAGTGCACCTACAATGGCGAACGCATTGGCTGGCGCCGTTGATCAAAGTGGTCTGTTCTCTGCACCCAAGCGTCCGTTGATTGACCTCGAAAACGGCACAAGTCTCTTTGATCCTTTTGAACCTGATGAACTAGACCCAGCGGTTGGTGAGGTCGTTACCCGCGTTCCAAATGTGTCTGTCGAATTGCACGAGAATGAACTTGCAATGTGGAACGCGAATACTGACGAGCATATTCGTCTGCGCCCCGTAACATCGATGGGGGTGGATCATATGGAGCTTGCACGCGCGAACCGTTTTATGCGCGATTGGCGCCGAAACGAAGTTAAAGCGGTAGATCAGAATTTGGTTCTCGGTCTCTTAGAGCTCCAACAACGTGCGCGTCGTAATGGTTTTAGCGACGAGATACGCTTTTTGTCTGGGTATCGCAGCCCCCAGACCAACGAGATGTTGCGTAGAACCACACGCGGCGTTGCAAAATATTCGATGCATCTTGATGCACGTGCGATCGACTTCAGTCTTCCGGGCGTTTCTATCCGCGAAACCATCAAGATGGCAAAAGATCTAGGACTTGGCGGTGTCGGTGGTTATCCAAGTTTTGTTCACATCGACAGCGGTCGTCGCCGTTTTTGGGGTACGGCTTAAAGACTCTCGATATGAGCTGTGGCGATCAAATTTGGATTATCGACGAGGTCGTTTAATGCGCCAAGACTAAGCCCAATCGACGCTCCGTCCAGCATGAACGTGATAGGTGTGGCAAGGACGACTTGACTGACGGCCTCATCCGAGGCTTTGCCAAGGAAAATGCGATCATTGTTGCTAACGTACCAAATGCCATAGCTCTGGTGATTTTCTAGCGCCCCTGAAACCCTTTCGATCTGCATAGTGCCTTTGTGCGCATCGATAAATATTGTCAGAGAGATAGCGGGTGAGCGATTTGTAAGGCTCGCCCAGTGAGTAGGCAGAAACTCTGGCTTATAGATCATGGGTGCGATCAAAAAAGCGCTAATGCAAAATGCGGCACTGAGGCCAAGTACTGCTGTAAAATTTAGCAACTGCTTTTGCATTTTGCCCACTCAGTAATTTCACTGATGATGAAACGCTTGATAGAATATTTAAGTTTCATGCCGCGTCGCTTCGCTCTTTGCGGGTAACGCGCTAGGTTTAGATCTGTCTGATCAAGTCCGAGGATTGAAATTATGAGATTGCCGGAGCCAAAGCTGCAACATGTTTGCGACCTGAGTGTAAAACTCGGCCCCATTAAAGAGATGGGACAAGGCCGCGGTGGTCAGCGCAGGATCATTCCGATCATCGGTGGAGATGTGTCGGGACCGAGATTGTCGGGCAAAATTCTTAATGTTGGCGCGGATTGGCAAACGATATTCCAGTCGACGCTTGCTGAACTTGATACGCGATATGCGATGGAAACGGATGATGGGGCCGTGATTGAGATCATCAATTACGGCTACCGCTTTGGACACCCTGACGTTCTCGCAGCACTTGCGCGGGGCGAGAATGTCTCCCCTGATAGCTATAGCATGCGCACGATGGCCCGCTTGGAAACGGGGGATGAGCGTTATGACTGGGTAAACCGCACGCTGTTCGTTGGAACTGGCGCACGGCATTTGGATTCAGTCACGGTGTCGCTTTACGCAGTGCTTTAGTCTGAGTGAGTAAGGGTTTCGATGCAGAGCACTGTCGGGAGGTGTGACGCGATTTCGGTCCAGCTTTCACCTTCATCGAAGGATGCAAAAACGGAACCCGAGTTTGTTCCGAAATAAAGGCCGAATTTCTCATGCCCGTCGGTAGCAAGTGACTGACGTAAAACCGTATAGCAACAGTTTTCCTGAGGAAGTCCATTGCGCTGATCGGACCAAGTTTCGCCACCGTCGCGGCTCACCCAAACGGCGGCTTTAAGGTCGATCGGTAAACGCCCGTGTTCTACGTGTGGTATCACCCAGAGCGTTTCGGGGTTGCGTGGATGAACAGCGACTGGAAATCCAAAGCTCGAGGGCAAACCTTTTGTGAGTTCGTCCCAGCTGCGTCCACCATCGTTGCTCTTGAAAACGCCATGGTGGTTTTGCTGATAAATCAAGTCGCCATTGGTCGAGGCGCGCACCATGTTGTGGACGCAGTGTCCGATTTCGTGCCCGCACTCACCATGGTCGCTGTGATCGGCGGCCTCGGCATTGGAGCGGCTGTTGCGTCGATCCCAAGTCTTGCCACCGTCTTCGGATGCAAAAATTCCAGCGGCTGAAATTCCGACCCACAGTTTATCATGGTCCTCTGGATCATGAAGGATGGAGTGAAGCGTCAAACCAGCGCCGCCCGGGCTCCAAGTGTCACGCGAAGCGTGGTCGTTCAGCCCGGAAACGGGTGACCAAGTCTCACCGTCATCGTCGCTTTGGTAAAGGTTCGCAGGCTTTGCGCCGGCGTAAAGACGTTTGCCGACCCGCCGAAGAGACCAGAGATCAGCGACTTGCCCTGTAAAAGGGGCAGGGCCTGTATCCACGTAGCCGATTTGCGCGGCAAACTCGGGTTCGGCGCGCATCATGGTGTCGAAATCGCCTTCTGCAAACTTGCAATCGGACCAAGTATCCCCACCATCCGTCGTTTTCATAACGGAGGCTCCAAAAAATGCGCCGCCGCCAGCAGCCCAAATTGTTCCTGTCTCTGGATCTGCGGTAAGGTGGTTTATGCCTTTGCCAATTGGCGCAGGACCTTTGAGTGTCCAAGCTGTGCGGTCACTGTTGCTTTCGAGTAGAACTGCACCCTTGGTCGTTCCAACTAGAACTGTCGTGCGTGAAGTCATGAGTCCATCTCCCCAATCCGGACAACTAACCTAGAATAGCAGCAGGCAATCTTTTCGTCGCGGAATAAGTTTGCTTGGAGAGAGAAATCTTGAATGAGATATGAACACAGGTTGTGTTGATCATTTCATACTGGGCGTGTCAGAAAAATGAGGTTAGTGTCTTATCAAATTTTACCACTTGGTCAGGAATACTTCTGATGGCCCATGACTTTCAGCGTGTCGTTGGCACGCCATTTACTCCCGAATGGTTCGAAACCAAACGGGTTAATCTTTCAGCCGCCGAAAGGCGGGCTGACCAGATCACGACGCGTCGATCTGTGAAGAAAGAGTATCAAGCCGCTTGGCTCTTGAAGGCGATCACATGCATAGACTTAACGACGCTCGCCGGTGACGATACAGAGGGCCGGGTCAAACGGCTCTGCGCTAAGGCCAGAAATCCCGTCCGTTCCGATCTCCTTGAGGCGTTGGGGATTGAGAGCCTTCAGACAGGTGCAGTTTGCGTTTATCCGACGATGGTGCCGCATGCAGTTAAAGCGTTGGAAGGGAGCGGTATTCCCGTTGCATCGGTTGCGACAGGTTTTCCTGCTGGCTTGACTCCTCTGCCTTTGCGTTTGGCCGAAATTACTTATGCCGTTGAGCATGGTGCTAAGGAAATCGATATCGTCATCACGCGCGAGCATGTCCTGACGGGGAATTGGCAGGCACTTTATGATGAAATTGCGCAAATGCGCGAGGCCTGTGGTGATGCACATCTTAAAGCCATCCTTGCGACAGGCGATCTTCAGACCTTGAGCAACGTATACAAGGCTTCGATGGTCGCGATGCAGGCGGGTTCTGATTTCATCAAGACCTCGACCGGCAAAGAAGGTGTGAACGCAACACTTCCCGTTTCGCTCACGATGATCCGCGCGTTGCGTGATTTCAAAGACCTTACCGGCCAGATCGTCGGGTTCAAACCTGCGGGCGGCCTCTCGCAAGCCAAGCACGCCCTCGCTTGGCAAATTCTCATGAAGGAAGAGCTCGGCAACCGTTGGCTTGAAAACGATCTATTCCGTATCGGCGCTTCATCGCTCTTGGGCGATATCGAGCGTCAGCTCGAACATCATATCACGGGCCGGTATTCCGCCTCAAATCGCCACGCGCTCGCTTAAGGTAAGTCAGATGCCAAGTATCAAGGATATCATGGAAACCATGGATTACGGCCCCGCCCCTGAAAGCAATTCTGACGTCATCGCTTGGCTCGATGGGCATTCTGGCGGAATTGGACATTTCATCGATGGCAAGTTCGTAGGTGCAGCGGATGCTTCGATCAAAGTCGTAAACCCCGCAACAGATGAGGTTATTGCAAAGATAGCCTGTGCAGGTGAGGCCGAAGTTGATGCAGCCGTCGAAGCAGCACGTAAAGCTTTTCCAAAATGGTCTGCGCTGTCTGGTCATGAGCGCGCCAAGTATCTCTATGCGATTGCTCGACAGGTGCAGAAGCGCGAGCGCTTTCTTGCTGTCCTAGAGACGATGGACAACGGTAAAACCATTCGAGAAACACGCGATATCGATGTCCCGCTTGTCGCTCGCCACTTCTATCATCACGCAGGATGGGCAGAGCTTCTTGAAACTGAGTTTGAAGGTTTCGAGGCTGTCGGGGTTTGTGGTCAGGTCATTCCCTGGAACTTCCCTCTCCTCATGCTCGCTTGGAAAATTGCTCCTGCATTGGCAGCAGGGAATACTGTCGTTCTAAAGCCAGCGGATTTGACGCCTTTGTCGGCGCAAGCCTTTGCCGAAATTTGTGTTGAGGTCGGGCTTCCTCATGGTGTTGTGAACATTGTACATGGCGATGGCACAACAGGTGCTCTTGTGACTGGCCATGAGGACGTGGACAAAGTTGCCTTTACCGGATCGACCGAAGTTGGCCGAACTATTCGCAAGCAAATCGCCGGTTCGGGTAAAAAACTTTCGCTGGAACTTGGGGGTAAGTCGCCGTTCATCGTATTTGAGGACGCTGATATCGACGCGGCTATCGAGGGCGTGGTTGACGCCATTTGGTTCAATCAAGGCGAAGTCTGCTGCGCGGGCTCACGTATCTTGGTCCAAGAAGGGATCGCCAAATCTTTCTTCACTAAACTGGATGCGCGTCTGTCAAAGCTGCGCATAGGCGATCCATTGGATAAGACCATGGATATGGGCGCGAT
>CAYWUN010000003.1:0-49682 GCA_964461315.1 uncultured Aestuarium sp. | reverse complement strand
ACGCGGTATGGATTGGCTGCTTCGGTTTGGAGCCAGACCATCGATCGTGCCATCGAAGTCGCGGCCAAAGTCAAAGCTGGGGTTGTTTGGATTAATGCCACGAACCTCTTTGATGCGGGGGCTGCGTTTGGCGGTTTTCGCGAAAGTGGTTATGGCCGTGAGGGTGCGCGCGAGGGTCTATATGAATACCTCAAATCATCGCAGAAGAATGGTAAGGAGCGAGTACAGCCCAATACGGATTTGAGCGTCGCGCCATTTATCGGAAAATCTGACAGGCCTGACATTGATGTCACGTCAAAGCTCTATATCGGCGGCAAACAATCCCGCGCAGATGCGGGGCAAAGTTATACTGTGATGGGAAAGAATGGAGCGATAGGACAAGCCGCGCTTGGAAGTCGCAAGGACATTCGCAATGCTGTCGAGGCTGCTGCGAAAGCGACGAGTTGGTCAAATGTAACGGGTCATAATCGCGCCCAAGTTCTCTATTTCTTCGCGGAAAACCTTGCGCAGCGACGCGATGAATTTGTTGAAGCCCTGAAGGTTACTGGCGCCTCCAAAGACGCTAAGTTTGAAGTTGAAATCGCTATCCGCCGCGCATTTTGGTATGCAGCGCAGGCCGACAAGTTTGATGGGGCCGTGCATTCGACAAAGTCCCGCCACGTGACGATGGCGCTGCACGAGCCATGGGGCGTTATGGGCATTGTATGCCCAGATGAAGCGCCTCTCTTGGCATTCGTTTCATTGCTGCTTCCGAGCATTGCAATGGGCAATCGTGCAGTGTTGATCGCGTCGCAATCACAGCCGCTACTCGCAACAAAGCTGTATCAAGTCCTGGAAACCTCTGATGTACCCGCGGGCGTCGTGAATATTATCACGGGTGAAAGCCTTAGCCTTGCTAAGACACTTGCAGAACATGATGAGATCGCGGCGCTTTGGTATTGCGGAACATCTGATGGCAGTAAGATGGTTGAGACCGCATCATGCGGTAACCTCAAACCAGTCTGGTCGGACAACGGGATACTTCGCGATTGGTTTGACCCAAAGATTGGTCAGGGCGCAGAGTATCTTCGTCGAGCCACGCAAGTGAAGACGATCTGGTTGCCCTACGGCGAATAAGCACAGCCAATACAGTTGGGACTTAGCCCGCATCACGTGCGGGCTATTTTTATTTGTCGTCCCCAAAAATTTAGCAACAACATATAGTATATGTGGCTTGATTATTGGATCAAAATTCAACCTATAGATATTTTTTTGATCAAACTGTTTACATCATAAAATTCATGTGTTCCATTTGCGACATACGGAGGTCGCAAATAAATTGCGATCCGCGCCTTTGCCGATGGCAGAGGGGACCAAAAGGGGAGAAACGCATGAAGTTTCAAACACTAGGCACTGTCGCTGCAATCGCCATCACAACTGCTCTGGCGAGCAATGCCTACGCAGCTGAAGAATGTGGCTCGCTGAGCATGGCTGAAATGAACTGGGCCTCGGCGGAGCTGATGGCGAACGTGGATGCTATCATCTTAGGTGAAGGCTACGGTTGCGATGTTGAGCTTGTGCCGGGCGCGACTACGACCACTTTTGCATCGATGAACGAAAAGGGTGAACCTGATGTTGCAGGGGAACTTTGGATCAACGCGGTACGTGAACCGCTCGAAATCGCAATGGGTGAGGGGCGTCTGCACTCTGCTCTAAACGGTCCGATTACAGGCCTTGGTGAAGGCTGGTGGGTCACGCGCAAGTTTGCCGAAGAGCACCCCGAGCTTGATACGGTCGAAAAGCTGATTGAGCATCCTGAACTCTTCCCTGATGCAGAGGATGCATCCAAGGGTGCGTTCATGGGCTGTCCTGCTGGCTGGGGATGTCAGCTTACTAACGCGAACCTCTTCCGCGCCTTTGATATGGAAGAGAAGGGTTGGGTTCTCGTTGATCCAGGATCAGCAGCAGGTCTAGACGGTGCGATTGCAAAGGCGTCTGAGCGTAATGAACCTTGGTTCGGTTATTACTGGGCGCCGACTGCTCTGATTGGCAAATATGATCTTGAATTACTTGAGTGGGAAACCGCTTGGGGTGGTTCGGAAAACTGGGATGGATGTATCGTAAAGGCCGAGCAAGATTGTCTTGATCCGCAACCTTCGTCCTATACCGAGTCCGAAGTTCACACTGTAATCACCGATCGTCTCATGAAAGAAGGTGGCATCGCCGTGGATTACCTCAAGACCCGCGTTTTCCCGGGCGAGGTCATGAACGCAATGCTCGTTTACATGAATGAAGAGCAGGCGACAGGTGAAGATGC
Source organism: uncultured Aestuarium sp. (assembly GCA_964461315.1). Classification (GTDB taxonomy): domain Bacteria; phylum Pseudomonadota; class Alphaproteobacteria; order Rhodobacterales; family Rhodobacteraceae; genus Marivivens. The sequence goes on along the minus strand of CAYWUN010000003.1, from coordinate 47,386 downwards.
AGCGTGGCACTTCCTCGAGACCTATCAGGATCTTTGGTCCGGCTGGGTTTCCGCAGAAGCAGCGGAAGCAATCAAGGGCGAACTCTAATCTTATTCAATGATTTAGATCGGGGGGCGCAATGCGTCCCCCGTTTTCGCCTTTGATGCATAGTAGCAGGAAAACAAATGGAACTCTTTGAGGAATTCCCTGCGCTCGGTCGAAAGACTTTGAGCTCAACAAAGAAAGCGATCGACGAAACCTTTAAAGGGTTCTCTCGTGAATATGGGCAATCTTTAGAGGATTTTTTCGATCCACTCCTTAAGTTCTTGGTCTGGTTTGAAAAGCTGCTGCTTGCCACGCCTTGGCCAATTACCCTTGTCATCGTTGGTGCACTTGCTTGGCTCGGGTCTCGCTCGTGGAAAATCACCCTAGGCTCGGTTGTTGCCTTTGTCGGCATAGGCGTCTTGGGAATGTGGGAAGACACGATGGCGACCCTAGCGATCATTTCGGTCGCCACGTTCCTGTGTATCTTACTTGGTATTCCTATCGGGATTTTCATGGCGCGATCTGATCGTGCGCAATCGGTCATCACGCCAGTTCTAGACGTAATGCAAACCATCCCGTCCTTTGTTTACCTCATCCCCGTGGTCATGCTTCTTGGGATTGGTAAGGTTCCAGGACTGCTTGCTGTTTGTATCTATGCGATCCCGCCAATTGTCCGATTAACAAACCTTGGCATTCGTTTGGTTGACAAAGACGTTCTCGAAGCGGCGGACGCATTCGGTGCAAGCCCGAAGCAAAAGTTATTAGGTGTGCAGGTGCCGCTTGCGTTGCCGAACATTTTTGCGGGTATCAACCAAACAATCATGATGGCGCTTTCGATGGTCGTAATTGCTTCGATGATCGGGGTTAAAGGGCTCGGCGTTCCCGTGCTACGCGCAATCTCCAACCAATATCTGGCGCTTGGATTGATGAACGGTCTCGCAATTGTTGCGCTTGCCATCATTTTTGACCGCGTCTCGCAATCCTATGGCAAGCGCTTGCAGGCCTATCGCAAGGGGCTGGGCAATGACTGAAGCTAAGATCCAAATTAAGAACCTCTACAAGATCTTTGGAAAGAACCCGTCTAAGGTTCTCCCCCTTGTCAAAGAAGGCATGTCCAAGACGGAACTTTTGGAAAAGTACAATCATGTCTTGGGTATTCAGGATGTGTCACTCGATATCCCTGAGAAACAAATCCAAGTGGTGATGGGACTTTCGGGTTCAGGCAAATCAACACTAATTCGTCATATCAATCGGCTGATTGAACCAACTGGCGGCGAGATTTTGATCGATGGGGAGGATGTTCTTGCCATGGATGAAAAGCAACTCCGCCAGATGCGGCGCACAAAGACAGCGATGGTTTTCCAGAAATTTGGGCTCTTACCACACCGTAAGGTCAAAGAGAACGTTGCATATGGTCTTGAAATTCAAGGCGTTGAGGAAGGCAAATGCGCTGAACGTGCGCAGCATTGGATCGAGCGCGTTGGTCTTGGCGGTTTTGAGGAACATTATCCAGGCCAGCTTTCCGGCGGTATGCAGCAACGTGTCGGCCTTGCACGGGCGCTGGCGACAGACCCTGAAGTTTTGTTGATGGACGAGGCCTTTAGTGCGCTTGATCCGCTTATTCGATTTGATATGCAGTCTATCTTGCTCGAACTTCAAAAGGAGCTGAACAAGACCATTGTGTTCATCACGCACGATCTCGATGAGGCACTACGGCTTGGCGATAATATCGCGATCCTTCGAGACGGTGCGATGATCCAACAGGGCGATGCACAAGAGATCGTTCTGCGACCCGCGGATAGCTATATCGCCGACTTTACGAAGGACATTAATAGAGGCAAGGTTATTCGCCTCCGCTCACTTGCGACGCAAAATGCTGGCTTTGAGGGCGAAACGCTCAGCGGTGATACAAAGCTCGAAGATGCCCTCGCGATCTTGGCGCATGCCCAAGACCAAACCGTGGGGGTTGCAAAACGCGATGGATCACTCGCTGGCACGGTAAATCTCACCCAAGCGATATCAGCTTTGCACAGTTAACACCGAAGTCGGTGCGCCTTAGAAATAGGGCGCACCGCTGACGTTCAGATAGAGCGAATAGAGTGACTGACTCGCCGCCATGAAAAGGCGCGTGCGCGCGCGACCGCCAAAGCACAAATTTGCGCAACGCTCGGGAAGGTGAATTTGACCAATCGCAGTCCCGTCTGGCGCAAATACTCGCACGCCGTTCAGGCCCTTACCTGTTCCCCAACCAGCCCAAAGATTTCCATGCTCATCGACGCGGAACCCATCAGGCGCTCCTTCTGGGCCGGCACTTACAAACTCTCGCAAATTGCTCACCGATTTTCCATCGGCGTTGACATCGGCGACGAGAATGCGGCGAGGCTCGGCGCGGGATTCAACAATGTAGACGAGTGTTTCATCGGGTGAGAAGCAGATACCGTTTGGCTGGTCGATACCCTCAATTACACATGTGAGATCGCCTGTCTCGCCATCAATGCGATAGACATTTGGGGCGATCTCTGGCGCGGTTTTGCTTCCTTCATAGTGCGCAGAAATGCCAAAGACGGGATCGGTGAACCAAATGCTGCCATCAGATTTGGCGACCACATCGTTTGGAGAATTCAGGCGTTTCCCTTTGTAGCTGTCGGCGAGCACAGTCAATCGACCATCAAGCTCTGTACGTACAACGGCACGCATCCCGTGCATACAGGAGATAAGCCGCCCTTGTCTGTCGCGTGTATTTCCGTTGGCAAATCCGCCCTTGCGGAATTCGGTCACATTACCTGAGGCTTCATCATAACGGAGCAAGCGATCGTTTGGGATATCACTCCAAACAAGAGCGTTCTGGTCGCCAAACCAAACCGGCCCTTCACCCCAGCGGGTTCCATGATAAAGGCGCTCAACGGCAGCATTGAACAAGACCAAATCCGAAAAACGGGGATCAAGAACTTCTACTGCGGGATCAGGATAAGTTTCGGAAGGCTGCCACATGTCAGAGTCCTTGTTTGATTAGTGTTGAATTGCGTTCAATGAGTTCAAAGCCAAGATCATGCACCTTTTTCTCGGTGAATTCACCGTTCAGTCGGGCAAGCAGTTCGCTTGCAGCAAGGCGGCCGAGTTGCTCTCTGTCCACGCGAACAGTCGTGAGCGACGGGTATAGATCTTGTGCAAAAGCTTGATCGCCAAAACCTATGAGCGCGATGTCCTCGGGAATGCGAATACCTTGAGCCTGTGCTTCAATAATGACCCCATGGGCGAGGACATCTGAGCTACAGAATACGACGCCTGATGTGAAACCTTGGGCCAGCAGGGCGGAAAATGCAAGACGCCCCCCTCCAAGGGTAGCGGGGCCGGAAAGGCCCATATCAATCACATCTTGTCCAGTTCTTTGGGTAAATTGCTCGCAGAATGCGGTCTTGCGGCGATGTGCCCGTACATCATTTGCATAGATGACAGCTGCGGAATTGAAACCGCGCTCGCACACGTAATTTGCGACGGCTTTCGCTGCAATTTCATGGTCAAATCCCACGCAAAAATCGATTGGATCGACAGAAAGATCCCATAGCTCGACGACAGGAATCCCTGCATTCTCGAGAACCTGGCGTGCACTCGGGCTATGGGTAACTCCGGTAAGCATCATTGCATCCGGACGCCTAGAGAGGTGCGCCTTGATGAGTGCTTCTTCTTCAACAAGTTCATGTCCGGTTTCCGAAAGCAGAAGTTGATAGCCGTGCTTTCGGAGTTCTTCTGCAAAAGCCTGCACCATTGAAGAATATGTTGCGTTGTTGATCGAAGGAACAAGAGCGCTGATCAATTTGCTCCTGTTTGAAGCCAAAGCGCCCGCAAGTGCATTGGGAACAAACCCGGTCACTTCGATAGCACGTTCAATTCGCTGTAGGGTTTCAGCGGAGACAACTGACGGATTTGAAAGTGCGCGCGACACGGTAACCTGACTTACGCCAGCGAGCTTGCCCACCGCTGCCATTGTGGCACGCTGTGGTTTGGGCTTTTTCGATGCGTTGTCGGGTTTCATCGGGGGCTAAAGCCTAGTTTTATAAGTCCTACAGGAAGTAGTAGCCCCCACTTGTGGAACCGACAAGCCTTGGCCATTGTTGAGAGGTCAAAGCTGAATGGTTCGAACGTTACGGCTTTTACGGGCAAATGGGAAATATGATCAAAAAGTCGTTTGACATCATCGCGTAAATGGGAACCCTTGCAGCGAAGAAAACGGAATTCTGGCCGGACTGTTTTGGCCAACAAAAGACACTAGCGAGATCCAACAGATTGGAATGTAGCAGATGAAATACCATACACCTTCATCTTTTCAGGAGGCCGCGCAGATTGCGGCAGAGGCAACTGGAACTACTCGGTTCCTTGCCGGCGGCACGGACGTGCTTGTTCAAATGCGCGCTGGAATTGTGCTTCCTGATGAATTGATTGACCTTAAAAAGATTCCAGGTGTGTTCGAGATGACGCGAGCAACCGATGGCGCATGGCGGATCGGAGCGGCTGTGCCCGGCGCACGACTTGGTGCCAATGAGGCTCTGGTTGCTGACTGGCCTGGCGTTGTCGAAGGAATGGAGCTTGTCGGCTCGACCCAAGTTCAAGGGCGCGCAACGCTTACGGGCAATCTTTGCAACGGCTCACCAGCCGCGGATGGCGTTCCTGCGCTGGTCGCGGCTGGCGCGACAGTGGACATTACTGGCCCGAAGGGCACGCGCACAATCGCTGTTCAAGATATTCCTGCTGGCCCCGGCAAGACGACCCTTACGAAGGGTGAAGTAATTTCGGCGATCCATCTGCCTGCTCGAGGTGAAAAAGGTGGTGATGCTTACCTTCGCTTTATCCCGCGCACTGAAATGGACATCGCTGTTGTTGGCTGCGCCGTAAACCTAACGCTTGACGGTGATGTGATCGCTTCTGCCCGTGTCACCTTAGGTGCTGTTGCTCCGACTGTGATTGTGGTCGAGGAAGCGGCAGCAGCGATAGTGGGCACAAAACTTGACGACGCGGCTCTCGAAAAACTGGCTTCCGCTGCTTCTGCGGCAGCAAATCCAATTAGCGACAAACGCGGGACGCGAGAGTTCCGCATTGAAGTGGCAGGTGTTCTTGCCCGCCGCGCCGCCAAAATCGCTTATGCCCGAGCAAAGGGAGAATAACTTATGAGCAAGATTCATGTGACGACCACCATTAATGGTGACGAAGTGGAATTTCTCGCTGATCCGCGCGAGACGCTTTTGGATTGTCTGCGTGACCGCGTTGGTCTGACCGGCTCTAAGGAAGGGTGCGGAACCGGAGATTGCGGCGCTTGTTCAGTCACCGTTGACGGAACCCTAGTTTGCTCCTGTCTTGTGCTTGGTGTCGAAGCTGAAGGCAAAGATATTCGTACAATCGAAGGCATGGCGGATGGCGCAACGCTTCATCCGCTTCAGCGTAAGTTCATCGAACATGCTGCACTTCAGTGTGGGTTCTGTACCCCAGGTCTTCTGGTCGCATCTAAGGCGCTATTGGATAAGAATCCGAACCCAACAGAAGAAGAAGTTCGCTACTGGATCGCGGGTAACCTTTGCCGCTGTACCGGTTATGACAAAATCATCCGCGCAATCATGGATGCCGCGGCAGAAATGCGTGGGGAGGCTGCATAATGGCTAAAGACGAATATCGTGAATTCCGACTGGTTGGTACGCGTCCTGATCGTCCTGATGGTCTTGATAAAGTAACTGGCCGCGCACGTTATGGTGCCGACATGACTGCCCCCGGCATGCTTTGGGGCGCAGTTGTCCGCAGCCCTCATGCTCATGCTCGGATTGTTAAGATCGACGCGACAAAGGCTCTTGCGCTTGATGGCGTAAAGTCTGTTGTGACCCGTGCTGACTTTCCCGAAGGACTGACCGGTGAAGACTGGAACCTGCAAGAAAACACGATTGCGGGTGAGAAAGCGCTTTACGACGGTCACGCAGTTGCCGCCGTTGCAGCCACGACGCGTTTCCTTGCGGAAGAAGCAGCCCGTTTGATTGAAGTCGAATACGAGGTGCTTCCACACGTCATCGACGTGGATGAAGCGATGAAGCCCGATGCTCCGGTCATTCGTGCAGGGGTGTCAGATTCCACTGTTCCCGAAGGCATGTCACCGAACATCGTGCGCAAAATCGAGTTCGGAAATGGCGATGTAGATGCTGCTTTTGCAGCAGCTGATCTTGTCATGGAAAAGAGCTTTAAGACCGAAGCCACGCACCAAGGATACATCGAGCCGCATGCCTGCCTTGGGCAGATGGGTGCCGATGGTAAGGGTGAAATGTGGGTCTGTACCCAAGGTCAGTGGTACATCCGTAAAATGTGTTCTGCTGTGCTTGGTACTGAAGCCTCTCAACTTCGCGTAACCCCGTCTGAAATTGGAGGCGGGTTCGGTGGTAAGACAACCATCTTTATGGAACCACTCTCGCTTGCACTGAGCCGCAAGGCGGGCGGAAAGCCCGTAAAGATCGTAATGAGCCGCTCCGAAGTTCTTCGCGCTACGGGACCGACTGCTTCTGCGTCTATGGACGTAAAACTTGGCATGAAAAAAGACGGAACACTGTCCGGCGTTCAGGTCGAATTTCGGATGCAGGGTGGTGCGTTTTCTGGCGCGCCAACAGAGTTCGCGCTTTATTGCGGCCTCGCTCCTTACAAATACGGTGCAGTTCAGGCCGTCGGTTATGACGTGATTGCGAACCGTCCACGTAGTGCGGCCTATCGTGCGCCGGGTGCGCCCATGGGTTCGTTCGCGATTGAAAGTCTTTTGGACGAAATGTGTCTCGAACTTGGTCTCGATGCGCTCGATGTCCGCTTTAAGAACGCCGTGGTTGCGGGTGATCGGGCAGCTTATGGTCCCAAGTTCGGGTCAATCGGTTTTGTCGAAACACTTGAAGCGACTAAAAACCACCCGAACCTTTTGGCGGAACTTGGTCCAAACCAAGGTCGCGGTATCGCCGCAGGGTATTGGTTTAACCATAATGGTGAGACTTCGGTATCAATGGCGATTTCTGAGGACGGGACCGCACAGGTTTCGGTTGGCACCCCTGACATCGGCGGAAGCCGCGCTTCGATCGCATTGATGGTCGCCGAAACACTTGGGATCGCTTATGAAGATGTGCGTGTGAACGTTGCTGAGACAGGCTCGCTCGGCGTAAACGAACCTACTCATGGAAGCCGTGCAACTTTCGCAAGCGGCAAGGCCGCCGTTCTCGCAACCGAGGCTGCCATCAAAGAAATGTGCAAGCGCGCCGCTAACGAGTGGGGCATTGAACCCGACGCAGTGGAATGGGCCGATGGCGCAGCCCGTCCTGCTGGTCCAAATGCGGGCCAGTTTCCACCAATGACGATCAAAGAGATCGCTGGCGCAATGGGATCAACAGGTGGTCCGATTTCGGGTCACCATGAGAGCCTACCAGATGGGGTAGGGGCGAGCTTTGGCTGTCACGTTGTGGATGTCGAAGTTGATCCCGAAACGGGTCGCACTGAAATTCTACGGTATCTGGTCGTTCAAGACGCGGGTCGTGCAATTCACCCTTCCTATGTTGAGGGCCAGTACCAAGGCGGTGCGGCACAGGGCATCGGTTGGGCGCTCAATGAGGAATACGTCTACGATGATAAGGGGAGACTTCAGAACTCAGTCTTCCTTGACTACCGCGTTCCATTGGCTTCAGACCTTCCCAAAATTGACACCGTCATTGTGGAGGTCCCAAATCCAGGTCACCCCTATGGCGTGCGCGGCGTAGGTGAGACGGGCATTACGCCTCCGCTTCCTGCTCTTGCAAACGCTGTGCGTGCGGCAACGGGCGTGCGGATGACACATCTTCCGATGTCGCCGTCAAAGGTACTTGCAGCTCTCAAGGCTCGCTAATGGCAAAGTTGGAGGTTCATCTTTGGTCTGGTCTGCGCCGTTTTGTAGACGGTGCAGACAAAGTCGAAGTTGAAGCCTCGACGATTGGTACAATGTTGGATGGGCTCAAAGAAGCTTACCCTGGTCTTGCACCGATCATCGACGCAGGTGTTTCGGTCGCCATTGATGACGAAATCGTCAATGGCAGCCGTCACCGACAACTCTCGTCCGAGCAAGAGATTTTTATACTGCAGAAGATCAAGGGCGGTTAACGCTGCCCCCAACCACGGATAATGACAGCTTTTCGATCTGGATGAGCGGGCTGAAGCGTTCCGAGGAACACCCGTTTGTTCATCCACTCAAGTGGACCCTTTGGCGCGCTGACTTCGATAACTGATAGTCTAATGGGTGCGGCTGGATCGGTTTCGTCAATTGTGACACGATTCTTGATCGAAAGAATGATCCCTTTGCTGGTTTCCATCTCGTAGATGGCTTCGAGCTTTTTAAGCCCATAAGAGGTGACCAATTGCCGGTCTGCACCACCAGCTAGAACGCGGCCCGACAGGCCGTGCTCGCCAAAAAAAGTGCCACCGAGAATTGGAACGATGAAGCGATCGCCATCGGGAGCCGAGCCAAGAAACTCTCTATCACCAACATCCACCAAAGCCGTCCACAAAAGCCCTAACTCTGGTTTCTGCGGAGGGTGTTTCACGATTATTTCTGCTGCATCCATTTCCTGCTCATCCATTTAGCTTGATAAGCCAAGCAGCCATCTTGCGCAGACTTTGCTCCGAAGCTGTGCAGTACTCCATGGCTCTTAGATAGCCGTGAATTAGCCCCGCTCCTGGCTCTAATTCGACCGTAACACCTGCATTTCTTAAAGCCTCGGCATAGACTACGCCAGAATCCCGAAGAGGATCGAACTCCGCAACCGCGATATAGGCGGGAGGGAGCCCTTGATGGCTTGCCGCATGAAGAGGCGCGGCGCGCGGGTGAACAAGATTTTCCTTAGGGCCAACATACATTGCGTTGACACGATCCATACCAGCAACTTGGATAAGTGGACCGTCGGCATTTTCAATAAACGACGGACGGGAATGGTCAAAATCGCAAGCCGGATAAATCAGTAGTTGCCCTATTACGCAAACAGGGCTGTCTCTCAAATCTAAAGCAAGAGCGGCAGCAAGATTACCACCTGCACTATCACCACCGACTGAAATGCGCGTCGTATCGATGCCGAGCAGTTCAGAGTTCTCGTGCACCCAAAGTCCAACAGCCTTGCATTGATCAATCGCGGTTGGGAACGGAATTTCGGGTGCCTTTGCATAGTCGACGCTTACCACTGTCATGTTCGCCCATGAGGCCAGCCGACTTGTGATGTCCCAATGGGTCTCGGGGCTGCCCTGCATCCAAGCGCCGCCATGCATATAGATAAGGCAAGGTTGTATGCCGCCCGACTTGTTTCGAAACACGCGAACTCGTACCGGATTTGCCCCACAGTCGACCCAGTGCTCCGCATCGCACTCAACATCGTTTGGCGTTTCAAGGCGCATTTCAGCGGCAATGACTTCAAAGCGTTTGCGACGATCCGCGGCGGTCGCCCGCTGCGGAAGTACGGCCCACTTCGCGTTCCAAATATCAAGGAAACTATGTAACTGCGGGTTAATTTTTGGGAATTTACTTGCCGAGATGGATGGCTCAACGGAGGTTTCTTTTGTCATCACGTATCCTAAAATCATATCGATTAGCATTTGCCTGAGACGAGTTTGTTCGTCCGCTTGAAACAAGCGGTCCCCGAAAACGGCGGTAAAGGAAGGGCGGTTAGAGACGTTGAAGAAACCCATTCCGCTTAGAAAAAAGCGGAGTTTCAAGGGATCGACGTCCTTACGAAACACACCGTCTTTGACGCCTTTTTCGTATATTCTTGCAAGGCCACTCACAGCTTTGGGACGAATACCTAGGATCTCACGGCTTGAGTGCAACGAGGCCGCATTATGCAGGTTTTCGTTCATAACCAAACGGACAAAGTCAGGGTTGCCCTTGTTGTGATCCCACATAAAACCGACAAGTTTTTCAAGGGCTTCAACGGGCTCAAGAGCATCAAAGTCGAGTTGAGCTTCTCCAAGGCCAACCTTCTCGTAGGCGGCCGCGAGCACTCGTTCATAAAGACCATGTTTGTCGCCGAAATAGTAATAGATCATCCGCTTAGACACATCAGTCTGAGCCGCGATGTCATCGATGCGAGTTGCGTCAAAGCCTTTCTCTGCAAAGGCTCGCGTTGCTGCTTCAACAATTGAGCGCTGCACCCCTTCGGGGTCTTGCTTCCAGCTTTGGCGGCGCAACGCCACATCGTCTAGTTCTGACATAGGTTCGACCTCACTCCCTGTAATTAAACTATACGAACATTATCGTTGACACAATTAACTATTGAGAACATTTTGAATGTGTCCCGCGATTGATCGCGGATTCGTAGGGAGGAAAACATGCTCAAGACAATCACCGCAACCGCTGTGGCTGCACTTACTATTGCTGCTGCCGCACCTGCATTTGCAGAAGACGTAGTAAATATCATCTATTCAGACACCGTCGCTGAAAACGATCCGCGTTCGGCTGCGCTGAAAACCGAATTCGGCGATTGCCTCGGTTCTGGCTTTAACTTTGAAGCTTATCATGGCGCGACCCTTTTCGCTCAGGGCACCGAATTGACCGCGATGCAGCGTGGCAACCTCGATATGGGCAACCTCGCAATTTTTGACTTCCTGAACCAAGTTCCGTCGACTTCGATCCTCGGCACCCCGTTCTTGTTCCGCGACTACGACCATATGCGCGCAGTTTACGATAGCGATGTTCTCGACGAAATGCTCGCCGAAATCGAAGAAAAGACCGGTGTAAAAATCCTTGCCTTCCCGTATATCGGCGCTCGTCACCTTTCGTACAAAGGCGACCGCGAGTACATGACCCCTGCGGATCTCGAGGGTGTCAAACTGCGCTTCCCTGGCGGTGAAGGTTGGCAGTTCGTTGGTACTGCAATGGGCGCAACCCCTGTTCCGGTTCCGTTTACCGAGCTCTACACTGCGATGCAGACTGGTGCAGTTGACGGACAGGATAATGGCTTCCCCGCAACGCGCGCTATGAAGATCGATGAGCTCATCACTCACATGGGACTGACCTCGCACTTGATCGCTGCGAACGAGTTTACGATCTCGCTCTCCAAGTGGAATTCGATGAACGCTGACCAGCAGGCGAAGGTTCAGGAGTGCGCTGACAACTTTGAAGCGGCTCTCGACAAGATGACCCTCGACATGGAAGCCTCGTTCCGCGGCGAGTTCGAAGCTCAGGGCATCAAGGTGTACATGCCTGACAATGCGGCCTTCCAAAGCCACGTTTTCGAAGTCTATCAGGCGTCGCCCTATTCCAAAGACTGGCCCGAAGGTCTTCTTGAAGCCATCGGTGCACTCTAATCTAGTCGGGGCAGGGTAAAACCTGCCCCCTCTTAACTAGGGAACACGCATGTCCATTTTTAAACGACTCGCGAAGCGCGCCTACACTGGTGCTGAGGTCGTCGTAGCCTTGCTCCTAGGCTCGATGTTTGTGACTTTCATTCTACAGATAATTTTCCGATATGTTCTTTCCCTTCCGATTGGATGGACAGTGGAATGGGTCGCCATCGCATGGCTTTGGGGCATTCTTTTTGGCTACGCTTTCGTCGTCCGTGATCGTGACATTATTCGCTTGGACATAGTTTATGCAGTCATGCCCGAAGGTGTGCGCCGTGCAATGGACGTGATCACCGGTTTAACTGCGGCAGCTATCCTTGCTTGGACACTCCCTAAGTGTTGGGACTATGTTGAATTTATGAAAATTGAACGGACCGCCTATTTGCGCTGGCCCATGAACTTTATCTTCTTGATTTACATACCTTTTGCGGTCGCCATCATTGTGCGTTCATTGCTTTCCGTTTGGTCGGCTCTTTTGGGAAAAACTCACGCACAGATCGCGCCCGAAGGACATGATTATGACTGACCCATTTACACTCAGCTTAATCCTAATCGCAGTTTTGGCTGTCATGGGCCTTTCTGTCGGCATCGCGATGCTGTGCGGTAGCTTTGTTTACCTGATGCTCAAAGGCTTTGACCCATCGCTTGCGGCTGAAACGATGATGCAGGGTCTCTTTAACGGATACACGCTTCTCGCAGTGCCACTCTTTATTCTTGCAGCGGACATCATGAACATCGGGTCACTTGCTGACCGCTTGTTACAATTTAGTCGATCGCTTGTGGGACGTTTCCGAGGTGGGCTCGGCCATGTGAACGTTGTGTCATCATTGATTTTCTCTGGCATGAGCGGCTCAGCAGTTGCGGACGCCGTGGGTATGGGCCGCATCATCATTAACATGATGACCAAGGACGGAAAGTACACGCCAGCTTATGCAGCAGCGATTACGGCAGCTACGGCAACCGTTGGTCCTATCATCCCGCCTTCTATTCCTATGGTGCTTTATGCGCTCGTGTCGGATCAATCTGTTGGCTATTTGTTCGCCGCCGGTATTGCGCCAGGCCTGTTAATGGCGCTGGTCATGGGCATTACGAATGCTTACATGGCGCGCAAACGGAATTTCCCGACAGATGAAGCGGTCCCTCTTCGTGAATTGCCTAAAATCACGTGGAAAGCTCTGCCTGCACTGATGCTTCCTGTCATTTTGCTCGGAGGAATTTATTCGGGCGTGATGACGCCAACCGAAGCTGCTGCTGTCGCAGCGCTCTATGCACTCATCATATCGGCTGTCTTTTACAGAAGTGTGAGCCTAAGGGACTTTTACGGAGCGCTCCTTGGTTCGGCACGTTCGACCGCCGCTGTAGGTATCCTGATCGCGGGGGCTCTTGCGTTTAACTACGTGATCACAAGGGAACAGCTACCCATCAAAGTTAATACGATGATCCAGTCGTTCGAACTTTCTCAGGTATCGTTTCTAATCATCGTTAACCTTATCTTTCTTGGGTTAGGGTGTATCTTAGAGGCGGGTGCACTTCTTCTCATTGTTGTGCCGATCCTCATCCCCACGGCAAGTGCACTTGGCATTGACCTTGTGCATTTTGGTGTGGTCCTCGTGGTGAACGGGATGCTAGGGCTGATCACGCCTCCCTATGGGCTTTTGCTTTTCATCACGGCGAACATAACTCGGCAACCACTCACCGCGGTAATCAAAGAGCTCATCCCCTTCATCGTCGTACTCATAACTGCGCTGATGGTGATAACCTTCACTCCTGACTTTGTGCTCTTTTTGCCAAGAATACTTGGGTATCAGGGCTAAGCGGGGATCTCGGCGCGTTCTAGGAACATTGCTTGGATACCGTGTTGGCGGGCAACTGCAGTTCCTGCCTCACGGCCAAGTACCATCAGGGCGGTCGCCCAAGCGTCTGAGGTCATACAATCTGGCGCCAGTACCGTCACCGAAGCTGGTGAACGGGCCAATGGTGCCTGAAAATTTGGATGGATCGTATGTGAGAGCCTTTGCGCACCCACATCGATCCAGTGCCTATAATCGCCTGAGGTCGCAATTGCGCTGTCTGTGATTTCGATCAGTGAATGCACTGATCGAGTGTCGTAGTCTGGATTTTCTATTGCGATAGGCCACATGGTGCCATCAGGACGAAGACCGACGCAACGAAGGTCACCATCGATCCCTGCGGTCAAAGACATTATCCCAAATTCTGCTGCGACTTCGACGATACGGTCGGTTCCGAAACCTTTGGCGATCCCGTTGAGGTCAAATTCACATTCAATCTTTTTCCGCGCCCTTGCATTCTCTGGATCCAGCTCAAGCGTTACTCCAGCACCGGCAATTCCCTTAGCGCCGAGGAGCTTTTGGACCTTAACCAAATCGGTCGCCTCAGGACCAAAGCCCCAAGCTTTGACGGCGCCACCCACTGAAATGTCAAATGCTCCACCTGAAAGATTTTCGATTTCTTGAGCTTTCTGAAGAACCCGCATCATCTCTGAAGGCATGCTGACCCATTCGTCGACGGCGGCGCGGTTGAGACGGCAAAGATCGCTCTGAGGTTTCCAAAGAGACATTTGGTGGTCGACTTGGTCAACCGCCACCTGGATCGCTTGCTTTACGGCGTCAACGTCGGCTTCAATTGGCATCCAAAACTGAGCGTGCCAATGTGTCCCCATCGTTGGTCCGTTGAGGTCAACGCGACGGCTATCAGAAGACATCGACCGCATATCGTCCCTCTTTCTCAAGCAAAGAAACATTGAGCTGTAAAGGCGCCAAAATCTGGTCGAATGCGGCACTTACGCCTTCACCCATTTCGCGACTGCCACAGATCATCACATGCGCGCCGCGCTCAATGAGGTCGCGAAGCTTGTCGGCCTCTTCGATCATCGCATTTTGAACATATCGCGGCTTTTGCGACCGAGAGAGCGCCAGCGTTAGGCTACTTAAGAAGCCTTTGTTCTCCCATGCGGTGAGATCGTCTTTGTAGGGAATTCCATCACCACGGCTGCGCATCCCGAAGAACAAATGCGCTTCATTCTTTGCCGTGTTTGCACGGATTATACCAGCCAGCGCGCCAATCCCTGCACCTGCTCCTATCAAGATAAGTGGGGATTTGGTTTGCGGCGCATGAAAATTTGCGTTGATCGTTGTGTAAGCTTCAATCGTGTCTCCGAGCTCGAGATTGCAAAGTTGAGAGGAAGCAAGACCTCCATGGACCTTGCGCACACAGATTTCTACGAAACCATCTTTGGTTTGCGAGGCAAGTGAATACGAACGCGGACTATCCGCACCCTCCGGCACAAAGTTTAACAGATCTCCAGCTTGGAAATTTGCAAAACCGCGTTTCATAAGCCGCTCAGTCAGGCTCAACTTTGGAAGGGCGAAGCGAAGGATTGCGGTCGGCGCCTGAGCATCTTCTCCAAACAATTGCTTTTCGACAAGACGCAGGCTCTTTGTGCTTTGTGTCTCGAGAAGAACTGCTGGGTCTTCAAGCGTTAGCCCATGAGCCGAGGCATATGCCATGCTGAAATCGCTAAAAGCTCTCAAGTCCTGACGATCAACTTTGTGCGGATGGAGAATGATTTCCCAACCTTTCGCTTTCGCCGTTTTAGCAACCTCATCGGCGAAAGCACAGAAGTTCGGATAGCTGCTATCACCGAAGCCAAGAATTGAAAGCGACGTTTGCGGAGTGACTTGAGTTTTTTCGAGTTTTCCAAGGAATTCAGATGCGCTCTCAGGGGCATCTCCATCGCCGTAGGTTGCTGCAAAAACTACGATGGAAGAAGCGTTTTTATAGCGCGCTGGCGCGACATTATTCATCGCAGTGACATGCACCTTTTTACCGCCGGAGATGAGCGTGTTTGCAAATGCCTTCGCAAAGCGCCACGTGGTGCCGCCCTCAGACCCGACCAAAATGACTACATCAGCTTGCTCAGCTTTGGTTTTTGGCAGCCCCTTGGAAGCTTCACTGCCACGGAGCCAAATAAGGACGCCTGTAACAGAGAGGAACGGAATCGAAAGGGACATAATTCCCAAGACAAACCCAAGAACCGAGGCGCCCTGTCCAGTATGAAGTAGATGAACAATGTCCATAGCTTCGGACCAGAAAGACCGGTCAACCCAAGTCAAGACTTCGCCGGTTGCCGGATCAATAAAGCCTGAACCTGCGTCGGTTTCTACCTCATAGGCTTGCCCAGACATTCCCTCACGCGGTAGGGTGATGGAGCGAATTTCGTCACCTGCGATTGAAGTGAGGCCGCTCAGCTGATCAGCGGGAAGGGGAACGGCACTACTTGTTTGAGCGGGAAGTGATGCAAGCGGATTTGGATCGGGAATCCAGCCAAGCGTCGCGAGGCCCATCCAAACACCGGTAAGTGAGGAAATGACAATTCCGATCCAAGCAATGCGAGCAATCTTTAGGTGAAGTGCATCGGCACCATTACCGCGTTCGCGAGTGAATAGGTTCTTCCAGCCGCCAAGTCTGCGCGCGGCGAGAGACAACCCGCTGAGCGTCAGGAGGATCATGGCGACTGAAGCAATCAGGACCGTCATTTGTCCCGCGTCGGAGAGAAAGAGGCTCCGATGTAGGTTTTCGAACCATAATTCCAGCGCGCTGGTCGTTACTGGGCCAAGACTGTCACCTGTTGCAGGATCTATCACGACTTGGGTCAGACCACCGTCGCCAAACGACATCGCAGTTACGACCCCGTTTAGATCGACCGAGATCTGTTGAACCCCAGGAAGGGTATCCTGCACCGCTGCAACAAGCGCTCCGGCATCAAGTCGTGTGCTTGTCCGATCCGTCGTCAGCAACGGAAAGAGAGACAGAATGAAACCGGTCAGGGATACAATTGTCAAAAGGAGCGCAGCGAGAATGCCGGCCCAACGGTGCAGAGCGCGAAACATAAGTTATGAACCTTACATATCAAATGTGAAGGAAGCGATCAGGCCACGTCCAGATACCGACTGACCTGCGTTGGCAGCATCCAAATCAACTGTGATCTCGGCGGGGATATCCGCCATGTGCTCAACCGCACTGTCGACGCGGATCTGGTAGCCTGCATTGACCAGTGCATCTTCAATTTCCAAACTGATTTTTAGTGTGCGGCCTGAACCTACAGAAGCACCTGAAAGGCCAGCGATTTCCGAAGACGAACCGCCTGTTGCCGAATACCAGTTGCGCAAGTGATCCCACCAACGCGTCTTGCCCGAGGCAACCCAAACGTGGCGAACATAGTTACCGCTGGCGTCAGTAATGTAGAATGCAAGGTATGCGTCCTCGCCGCCGTAGTTTGCCATTTTTGTTTCAATAGAAACTTGCGCAGCGTCTGCCGCCATGGGAACGGTCAGAGCGGTCGAAGCTGCCAAAATCGGTTTGATGAATTTCATTTTAGTTCTCCGTCAAACGGCAAAGCGCCGAATTTATGATGACCTCTTTTTGCCTATCAACCTGAAGCAAACCTGAAGGTCGATCGAAGATGTCTTCAGCTTGCCTTCAGGTTTGAAAGTAATTGTATTAATCAAGACTTCTGAGGAGCCCCGAAAATGAGAATTCTGTTGGTTGAGGATGACGCTATCTTGGGCGCGGCTGTCGTTGATCAACTACGTGCGGATGGCCACTCCGTCGATCATGTCACATACCTTGCTGATGCTGATGCCGCAGTTGTGGCAACCCCATTTGATCTCGTGCTCCTCGATTTGATGCTACCCGATGGCCGCGGCATCCCCTTTCTCAAAGAGCGCCGATCAAAAGGCGATGTCACTCCGGTTATCATTCTTACGGCATTAGACCAAATTTCGGACCGAATTGCGGGCCTTTCGGCAGGTGCAGATGACTATCTGGTGAAGCCCTTTGATCTCGCAGAGCTCACGGCGCGGATTGGGTCAGTGTCACGCCGCTATTCGGGAAACCCAAATCCCTTGATAACTCTTGGCGAGCTTGAGGTCGATCTCGCAGGAAGAAGCGTAACAAGGGGCGGGGCGGCGATAACACTTACCTCCCGCGAATGGGCGGTATTTGAGGCTTTGATCAAGAGACCCAATCATGTGGTCACGAAAAACCAACTTGAAGAGGCGCTTTATAGTTTTGATGACAGCATCGGCTCCAACACAATCGAAGTTCACGTAAGTCATCTTAGGAAAAAGCTCGGCCGTGAAATGATCGAAACAGTTCGAGGCCTTGGCTATCGAATTGGGCGCGGCAAATGAAAATGCGGATTGACTCTCTTCGCCTTCGCATAGCTGTTTTTGTAGGCCTACTTGTCAGTTTTTTCTGGATTGGCGCCGCAGCTTTTACCGTTGTGCTCTTGATGCACGAAGTAGAGGAGGTCTTTGACAGAGACCTCAGGGCCACGGCCGAGCAAATCCTTCCGATCGTACTCCATGAAAAGTTCGAAGAAGGCGATGATGCTCCATCGAAACCAGATCGCGGGCCAGACATTAGATATGATGAAAGGGTCACCGCAGACGTCGAATACATCGTGACATCCAAGAGGCACGGTTTGTTGCTTCGTTCTGGTAACGCAATTGATATGGTGTTTCCGGCAGACGCGGGTTTTCACACAGTCGGAGATTGGCGTTATTTTGTCGACGTTACACGGCGAGGTGATGTTACTATCGCCGTGGGCCGTCCCCTTTCAGCGCGGAACAAGCTTGCGGCAGCCGTGTTTATGGCAATGTTGCTTCCTCTACTCATCGTTATTCCCGCGACACTCTTTGGCATCTTCTTCTTGATCGGGCGCGGGCTTGGTCCCGTCAAACTGCTCGAAAAGGAGATGAGCGAACGAGGGCCAGAGGAGCTATCGCCAATTTCCAACGATAATTTGCCGCGGGAACTCAGACCCTTGGTCGAGAGTGCTAATAGATTATTGCGCAGGATTGAAAACGGATTTGAAGCTGAGCGAAGTTTTGCCTCAAACGCCGCACATGAAATGCGGACTCCCCTAGCAGGTGCAATCGCGCAAGCTCAACGGCTCCGTTCCGAGAGCCGAGACCCAACTGCAATTAACCGCGCGTCGGACATTGAGGCTTCGCTTAAGCGCCTAAGCCGCTATGGCGAAAAGCTCATGCAATTGGCGCGTGCAGAAGGTGCGCGGCTTCGCACGGAAAGTGCGAGCGACGTGCGTCCAGTGATCAAGATCGTCGTCGAGGACTTCATAAGGAGCCACGGCCAAGACAGGATCGTTGTAAGTCTTCCAAACGTGCCTGTTGAGAGTGACCTTGATCCAGATGCACTCGGCATTGTTTTGCGAAATCTCATGGAAAACGCGCTCAATTACGGGACGCCCAACCAACCGATTGAAGTAAATTTGACGTCAGATCGGACGGTATCGGTGCTCAATGATGGCGAGAACCTAGACGAAGCAACACTTGAACGTCTGGGACAGCGTTTCGTTCGAGGTGGAGGCGCGGGTAATGGTAATGGGCTTGGTCTTTCGATTATCCAAGTCATTACTGAAAGGAGTGGTGCAGATTTCCGGCTCATTTCTCCCAGAACTGATGGTAAGCAAGGTGTGGAAGGACGTTTCTCATTCTGACGGGCGGGCAAAGCCGGTTTCCAAGGTCTTAGCTTGTCTATAGATAAAGGGCTAAATGCTGCTCCAAGTAGTGCTCTAGCTTCCTCCAACCAGACTGATTTTCCCGTGATACCAAACGCGCGCCTCCAAGCCACACTTGAATTGTTCTCCGAGGTCGAGGTTCAGCATCGTCCCGTCGACGCCGTGACCTCGGCCTGGTTCCGTGCGAACCGCGCGATTGCTGATGTAGACCGTGGCGTTGTTTTGGAAAATTTATATGACCTTCTTAGACACCATGGTCGATTGACTTGGTGGTGCGCTCGGCACGGAAGGGAAAATACTTCCCGCAACCAGTTCTTAGTTTGGCTTGCCCTAGTCCAAGAAAAGTCCAGCGACGAAATATTTAAACTGCTCGGCGGTTTAGATGATCTTGAGAGTGGTTTTTTGGCAAAGTTAGTAGGCGCCAAAATCGAACATCCTGAGATGCCCGAAGGTGTGCGTCTGGAATGCCCTGATTGGGCCATGATGTCGTTGAAACAAAGATTTGGCGCTCGCTTTGAAGCTGAGATGATTGCGACACTCACGCCTCCACCTGTCGATCTTCGTGTGAACCCGTTAAAATCGACGGTGGAAAAGGTCAAAGCAGAGCTCAAATCCATTGGGCTTGAAGCTAGCCCGATGGAGCTGGCTGAAAACGGAATTCGCGTTTCAACTAGGTTCTCATTCGCAAAGCTCGACGCGCTTAAGTCGGGTGCTGTTGAAATTCAGGATGAAGGTTCGCAGCTTGTTACTGAGCTCGTTGGCGCCAAGCCCGGCGACCGCGTTGTAGATTTCTGCGCAGGCGCCGGTGGCAAAACCCTCGCAATAGCTGCTCAGATGAATAACAAAGGAAGAATTATAGCATGTGATGTTAGCGAAGGGCGACTTAAGCGTTGTTCCGAACGTCTACGCAACGCTGGTATTCATAATGCCGAAACTCGCCTTCTAACGAGTGAAACGGACAAATGGATTAAGCGTCACAAGCTTGGCTTTGACCGCGTCTTGATAGATGCGCCCTGTAGTGGGACCGGCACTTGGCGCCGCAACCCCGATACGCGATGGAAGTCACATGAAGCGAACGGGCTAGAGGACTTAATGGCCCTTCAGGCACGCATTCTCGCAAGTGCGGCACGACTTGTGAAGCCAGGTGGCAGGCTAGTTTATGCAACTTGTTCAATGCTTCCCTCGGAAAACGAAGAGCAAGTCACGCGCTTTCTCTCCGCTTTTCCATTGTTCAAGCTTGTGCCACTTTCCGATGTTTCGCCGAGATTGGCTCGAGTGGTCAAAGGCGATTACCTTTCACTTACCCCCGCACAGCATGGAACAGACGGCTTTTTCGCCGCAGTTATTGAGCGTCTTCCCGACCCAGTTAGCGTTTAGGCTTTTTCGGGAAGGGAACTCCCTTTGTCGTAAACTTTTGAGGTCGCGAATTCGGACGGTTAGCGTTTTTCTTGATCGCTGTCTTTGCTGCGCCAACAGGTTGGTGCACAGGTATCAGCTGATCTGGCCGTGGCCCGATAAGATCGGCGCGTCCCATGGCTTTCAAAGCTTCGCGAAGGAGCGGCCAGTTATCAGGATCATGATAACGCAAAAAAGCCTTGTGCAAGCGACGTTGACGACCGCCACGAACTGTATCCACAGTTTCACTTCCACCTCGCCGAACGCCTTTAAGCGTATTGACACCGGTGTGGTACATAGCAGTCGCCGTTGCCATCGGAGAGGGCAGGAAGGTTTGAACCTGATCCGCGCGATATCTGTTCTTCTTTAGCCAAAGGGCAAGGTTCAACATATCCTCATCCGTCGTCCCAGGATGGGCAGCGATGAAATACGGGATCAGGTAATACTTCTTGCCCGCCTTAGCAGCTGCGGCATCAAACATCTCTTTGAAGCGGTCATATGTGCCAATTCCCGGCTTCATCATAACATCAAGCGGGCCTCGTTCCGTATGTTCCGGAGCGATTTTGAGATAGCCGCCGACGTGATGCGTTACGAGCTCTTCAATATATTCGGGACTTTTAACAGCCAGGTCGTATCGCACTCCCGAGGCCACCATGACACGTTTGATGCCATCCACTTCGCGCACTTTGCGATAAAGACGAATGAGATCGTCATGGGAAGTGTTTAAGTTCGGGCAAATATCAGGGAATACACAAGACGGAAGGCGGCAAGCGGCTTCGATCTTGGGATCTTTGCAAGCCATACGGTACATGTTTGCAGTCGGGCCACCAACATCCGAAATCACGCCGGCAAAACCCGGTGTCTTATCCCGAATTTTTTCGATCTCGCGCAGGATAGAACCTTCGGAACGGTTTTGGATCACACGTCCCTCATGCTCGGTGATCGAACAGAAAGTGCAACCTCCAAAACAACCGCGCATAATCGTGACAGACGTCTTGATCATCTCATAGGCTGGGATCTTTGCATCGAAATACGAGGGATGAGGGACCCGAGCATATGGAAGGTCATATACCGCATCCATTTCATCTGACGACAAAGGAATAGGCGGCGGGTTGAGCCATAGGTCTCGATCACCATGACGTTGAACTAACGGGCGGGCGTTGCCGGGGTTCGCTTCGCGGTGAAGTACACGAGATGCACGCGCATAAGCTTCTTTGTCGGTTTCCACCGTTTCATATGAGGGAAGGCGGATCACTGTCTTGCCTGCTACGCGGCTCGCAGCTTCGTCAGAAGAGTCGAGGTCATCAGCAGGCAGTTCAGTGTAATCACCTGGAACAGCGCGGAACAACGCAACGCCCCTAATATCATCGAGATCCTTAGGAGTTTCGCCAGCAGCAAGACGGTTTGCGACTTCGATGACTGCCCGTTCAGCATTGCCGTATAGTAATAAGTCAGCTTTTGTATCGGCAAGGATAGAGCGACGAACTTTGTCCGACCAGTAATCATAATGTGCAATACGGCGAAGCGATGCCTCGATACCGCCAAGAATAACGGGAACGCCCTTATAGGCCTCGCGGCATCGCTGGGTATATACGATTGTGCATCGATCGGGACGCTTTCCACCTTCACCGCCAGCGGTATAGGCATCATCAGAACGGATTTTCCGATCTGACGTATAGCGGTTTACCATTGAGTCGAGGTTGCCGCCCGTAACCCCAAAAAAGAGCCGGGGACGACCCAGAGCCTTGAATGGTTCTACCGAATTCCAATCGGGTTGCGAAATTATCCCGACGCGGAACCCCTGCGCCTCGAGCAGGCGGCCAATAAGCGCCATCCCAAAGCTAGGATGATCTACATAAGCGTCCCCGGTTACGAGGATTATATCGCATTCCGCCCAGCCAAGACGCGCCATCTCTTCGCTGTTCATAGGAAGGAATGGAGCGGCGCGGCCGCCGACATACTTGGGGGCAGTCATCTGGTTCATGATATTCGGGGAATTCGCAGCTAGAGAGATTGGTAAAAAGGATACCATATGCCCAAGCCTAACTCAACGGAGGCTGCATGATCGTTTTCACGTGTTAGGCAGCGCTCTCTTCAAATTGTTCGGCCGCGATCGCAAGGCCGTGCGCGACTGCGGTAAAAACTTCAGAGGTTTCGCTTTTTGCTTTAGGGAATGCCGCCTCAACGTTTTTACGCACAATCGACATCAGGCTTGATCCGCCGACATAGACAATACGGTCAATACTCTCAGGTGAGACACCAGCCATCTGCACTGTCTCTAAAGCACATTGAGCGATTTCGGCCCCAAACGCGCCAAGTTCAGCTTGAATGTCTTCAAGGCAAATGTTCGCAAAGAGTGACTTTTCGATAAAGCTGAGGTTGATGCGGCCATTCTTATCTAAGTTCGCGGCGATTTTGCCAGCTTCAACCGCATAGGCAACGTCATGACCAAGATGAGCTTCGAGCACTTCGCCAAGCCGCCCGAAGAGGACTGGGTCTGCTGCCAGTCTTTCCCACTTTTTGACATCGCGAAGCAGCGGGGCACCATAAACAAATGTGATTTTTTCCCATGTCGCTAGGTCCTGATATAAGGCGCGTGGTGCTGTATGGCCACCTGATCCAAGTTCATTACCGATCAACGCACCGTAACCCAAGAGTGGCATAACGTGACTAAGGTTGAGGGTTCGGTCGAAGTCAGTTCCGCCAAGCCGAATACCTTGACTTGCGAGAACCCGCGTACCTGATTGATATTTGTCGCACACTGTAAAA
Organism: uncultured Aestuarium sp.; assembly: GCA_964461315.1. Classification (GTDB taxonomy): domain Bacteria; phylum Pseudomonadota; class Alphaproteobacteria; order Rhodobacterales; family Rhodobacteraceae; genus Marivivens. Next base: position 24,278 of record CAYWUN010000003.1, on the reverse strand, counting down.
TCAGAGGTGCCGCCACCAATATCGACAATCAAAAGCCGACCGGTTCCTCCGGCAGCGTATGCCGCTGCCTCCGGCTCGGGCAGAAACGAAACAGATTCAAATCCTGCAAGCTGGTAGGCTTCTTCCAGATCAATCAGAGCCTGCGCATTTTTTTCCGCAGACGAGGAGTGGAACCTAACAGGCCGGCCCGAAACAACGTGATCGAATCTCTGATAGGTCACCGCCTCGGCACGGCTTCGGACTTCCCTCAGAAACAAGCTAATTACTTCGATTAAGGTCAGCTTTTGATTGAGAAATTGGCGTTTTTCACGGGCTAGAGGGGTACCAAGAATGGACTTAAGCGATCGCATAAAGCGTCCCTCAGTCCCGCTTGTCATAGCCCGAGCCGCCATTTGACCAAAAAGCATTTTGCCCGAGGCATAATCGAGAAACACAGCAGTCGGCAAAGTGCTCGCACCATCTTCGAGTGGAACAACCCACGGCTTTCCATTCACCGTTACTGCTGCCGCTGTATTTGAAGTTCCGAAATCGAGGCCTAAAGCTGGCATATCTATCCCCTATCAAAGCTGTAGGGGTTACCGACCAAACCCATCAATTGCAACGGTTATGCCTATTCAGTCGGCTTCGAGAGCTTAGTAATAAGATCATCAAGTTCGTCGATGAGACTTTCGATCCGGTCATGTCCAATGATGGCCTCAATCTCTGCGTAAATAGCGGCACTGTCGGGGGCGGCGTCCAAAAGAAACTCGGTTCCTGCCTCGGTCAAACTTACGAGTGTTCGACGACCGTCGTTAGGATCTTTCTTCAACGCTATGAAATGTTTGCTCTCTAGGGTCTTCAATATCCGTGATAAAGAAGGGGCAAGGATCGAAGCGCGGTTCGCGAGTTCTGACGCATCAAGCGCTTCAACTTCTCTAAGGACACGCAAGACACGCCATTGTTGTTCTGAAACATCCAGTCGATTGAGCATTGGCCGAAAGCGCTCCATCACCGACTCTCGCGCCCGTAGTAGCGCAATCGGAAGTGTGCGGCGTGTTTGAGCCAGTTGTGACATTTTTTGTTTGTCGGGCATCGGGCCAAATCCTTCTTTAGCCGACGAACTTTATTAAACACGTTAACGATTGACAATCGATGAAATACTTAACATGTTAATATAAAGAGGAGGCAGCCATGCCGCATATGAGAATTGAATACTCGCCAGGTCTCGCGTCTCGCGCTGATATCGGTACGATTTGTCAGACAATCTACGAGGCGATGGTTGAAGCAAAAATTTTCCCTCTGGCCGGAATCCGTGTGCGCGCATTTTGCGCTGACTACTGTGTTGTTGCGGACGGTCTTCCCGAAAACGATTTCTGCGCACTTATCTTGAGCGTCGGCGCCGGTCGATCGACTGAGGATTTGAAAGCAGCTGGAGATCTCATTTTTCAAGCAGCGCAACAGGTTCTTGAGAAGCCACTTTCAACACCGCACTTCGCACTCTCCCTCGAAATCCGCGTGATAAATCCGGATTTGAGCTGGAAGGATACGCCAATTCACGCCCGCCTTTCGGGTAAAAAGTGAGGACAAACATGAGCATTTTAAGCCAAAATATCGCCAAAGCTTCTGAGTATATGAAACGCTTCCGCGACGGAGGCGTAATGCATCACATTAATGGCGAATCTGTTCCCTCTCTGTCGGGTCAGACGTTTGAGACAATCTCGCCGGTTGATCTCTCAAAACTCGCGAACGTTGCGCGCGGCGATGAGAGCGACATCGACAAAGCGGTCGCTGCAGCAAAGGCCGCATTCCCAATCTGGTCTAAGACGCATGGCGCTGAGCGCCGAAAAATCCTTATCAAAGTTGCAGAAGCAATCGAAGCCCGAGCCGAAGAGATCGCCTTCACCGAGTGCATGGACACAGGCCAAGCCCTTCGCTTTATGTCCAAAGCCGCAATACGCGGCGCAGCTAATTTTCGCTATTTTGCGGATCAGGCTCCCCATGCTGAAAATGGCGAGGTCACGCGTACACCAACGCAGATGAACACCACTTCGCGTCGGCCCATTGGACCGGTCGGGGTCATCACGCCTTGGAATACGCCGTTCATGCTCTCTACTTGGAAGATCGCGCCTGCGCTCGCTTCGGGTTGCACCGTTGTGCATAAGCCTGCGGAGTTCAGCCCGATGACCGCAAAGCTACTTGTTGAAATTGCAGAGAGCGCGGGTCTTCCCAAAGGTGTTCTCAACGTTGTTAACGGATTTGGTGAGGACGCGGGTAAACGCCTTACTGAGCATCCAGACATCAAAGCAATTGCATTTGTTGGTGAAAGCCGCACGGGTTCCATGATCATGGCGCAAGGTGCAAGAACACTTAAGCGAGTGCATTTTGAATTGGGCGGAAAGAACCCCGTTATAGTTTTCGACGATGCCGACTTGGAGCGCGCGGTCGATGCAGCAACGTTCATGATCTATTCGCTAAATGGCGAACGTTGCACATCATCTTCGCGACTTCTGGTTCAAGATACCGTTTATGAAGAAGTCTGTGCTCGTGTCGCCGAAGTTGCCAAGCGCATCAAGGTTGGTCATCCGCTTGACCCTGAAACGGTGGTTGGCCCGCTGATCCACCCAGAGCACGAAGCAAAAGTGCTCTCCTACTTCGACACCGCTCGCAAAGAGGGAGCAACATTCGCGGCAGGCGGTGAGAAGATCGGAGCTGAAGGTTGTTACGTCGCACCAACGCTGTTCACCCAAGCAAACAATGAAATGGCGATTGCTCAGGAAGAGATTTTTGGACCTGTATTGACCGCAATTCCGTTCAAAGACGAGGAAGACGCGCTCAAGATCGCGAATGACGTTCAATATGGTTTGGCGGCCTATTTGTGGACCAATGATCTAAACCGCGCGATGTATATGACTGATAATCTAGACGCCGGAATGATGTGGGTGAATTCAGAGAACATCCGTCACCTCCCAACTCCGTTCGGTGGCGTAAAGTCATCAGGCATTGGCCGAGATGGCGGTGACTGGTCCTTTGATTTCTACATGGAAACGATCAACGTCAGCTTCCCGCGCTCGTATCACAAAATTCCGAAACTTGGCGGCTAAGGCTAGGACTGAGGGAGGCCGGAAAATGGGTGAAATCGTTCTTGCTGCAAAATGTACACATGTTCCGACGATGCTAATGTCAGAGCAAGAAGGGCCGATTAAAGGCAAGCGTCAGTCGGCGATTGAAGGCCACTATGAAATTGCCCGTCGAGCAAAGGCACTCGGTGCAGATACGGTTGTGATTTGCGATACGCACTGGGTGATCAACGCCGGATTTCACATCAATGCAAACAAGCACTTCAAAGGCGTTTTTACCTCGAATGAATTTCCGCAATTCATTCAGGATTTGGACTATGACTATGAAGGTAATCCCGAGCTAGGCGATGCAATTGCCGCAGCCGCAAGCGAGCTCGGCGCTTACACATTGTCGCATCATCTTGATAGTCTCGAGCTCGAATATGGTAGTCTTGTGCCGATGCGATTTATGAGCCGTGAACACAAAATGAAAGTCGTCTCAATTGCGGCTTGGTGTACAGTTCATGATCATCAAGAAAGCCGCATCGTCGGTCAGGCAATCCGTAAAGCGGTAGAAGCGTCAAATAACAAAGTGTTACTCGTTGCCTCCGGTTCGCTCAGTCACAAGATTTGGGCTAATAAGGATTATGCTGCTAACAATGGCACTTTCACAATAAGTTCCGAGTTTAACAGACAAATGGACCTGCATGTTCTTGAGATGTGGAAACGTGGGGATCATGCAACTTTCCTAAAGATGTTGCATGAATATGCTCAGTTCTGCTGTGGCGAAGGGTCAATGCACGACACTGCAATGCTTTATGGTGCACTCGGATGGGAGAGTTACGACAAGCCCTGCGAAGTCGTTACCGAGTATTTTCCCTCGTCTGGCACCGGACAAACCAACGTGATTTTCCCTATTTGAGTGGAAGGATAAACTATGCCAATTCCCGCGCCGAACCTCTATCCCCCATTTAACATCATCCGTCTAAGCCACGTCGATCTTGGCGTGACAGATATCGAAGCGTCAAAAGCGTTTTACGCGGATACACTTGGCCTGCAGGTTACCGGCCAAGACGACCGCACCCTCTATTTGCGCGCAATGGAGGAACGCGGCCACCATTGCATGGTCCTTCACCAAACCGATGTTCCACATGTTAATGCGCTCTCGTTCAAGGTTTTTGATGAAGAGCAGCTCGATAAGGCTCATGCATGGTTTTTGGCACAAGGAAAACCCGCTTCATGGGTCGAGCGTCCATACCAAGGCCGCACGCTGGCCACTGTCGATTGCTTTGGAATGCCCATCGAGTTCTATTTCAAGATGGATCGTCTTGAACCGATCCATCAGAAATACGCACTCTACAAAGGCGTAAAGCCGCTACGCATTGATCACTTCAATTGCTTCGCATCAGATGTCGATCAGGCAGTCGAATTCTACAATCAAATTGGGTTCCGTGTAACGGAATATACCGAAGACGCAGAGAGCAAGCGCCTCTGGGCGGCTTGGACACATCGCAAAGGCGGCGTTCACGATATTGCCTTCACCAATGGCACCGGCCCGCGTTTGCATCACACCGCTTTTTGGGTGCCGACGCCGCTCAACATAATTGACCTTCTCGATTTAATGTCGACCACTGGCTATGTTTCAAACATTGAGCGCGGACCAGGTCGGCACGGGATATCGAACGCGTTCTTTCTCTATATTCTGGATCCTGACGGGCACCGCATCGAAATCTACTGTTCGGATTATCAGACGGTTGATCCAGATCTCGAAGCGATCAAGTGGGACCTCAAAGACCCACAGCGCCAAACACTTTGGGGTGCCGCAGCACCTCGGTCATGGTTTGAGCATGGATCGCTTTTTGAGGGTGTCGAACCTGTTGCATCCAACCTCGGCGCTTCTCCGATCATCGCACCTTAAGCAAAGAATTTCGTAGGAGCTAAAATGTCTAAACTCCCTGCAAGACTTGCCGCCTTCAAAGTTGCAGATAGCAAGCGCTATGGCGTTGTGACCGATGAAGGAATTGTAGACCTAACCCAAGAATATTGCGCACGCTTTAAGGGTCTGAAGGAAATTATCGAGGCAAACGCCATCAATGAAGTTATGGCCTTCGCAGACGGTAAACCCATCGATTATCGCGAGGAGGATGTGACCTTCCTCATTCCGATCGCCAACCCTGAGAAATTGATTTGTATCGGTGTTAATTTCCCAGATCGCAACGCAGAATATAAGGACGGGACGACGGACGCAAAATCCTATCCATCAATGTTCATTCGCTTTCCGCGATCATTTGTCGGACATGACCAAAATCTGGTGCGACCACCTGAATCCGAGCAACTCGACTATGAAGGTGAAATCACCATCGTTATCGGTAAGGGTGGACGCCGTATTTCAAAAGACAACGCATACGGTCATATCGCTGCAATCACCCTTTGCAACGAAGGCACAATTCGTGACTGGGTGAGACATGCGAAATTCAACGTCACACAGGGCAAGAATTGGGACAACTCTGGATCGATAGGGCCTTGGCTTGTACCTTTCACGAACGCATCGCAACTTGATGACATAAAACTCGAGACGCGCGTGAATGGTGAGGTTCGCCAGTCTGATCGTACGGGCCGGATGATGTATGACTTCCGCTACATCGTAAATTACGTGTCAACGTTTTGTACTCTTGTCCCCGGTGACGTGATCGTATGCGGCACACCCACAGGTGCGGGTGCTCGATTTGATCCACCTATCTGGCTCAAACCCGGTGACATCATTGAAGTCGAAGCAGACGGCATAGGTATCTTGCGCAATGGCGTCGAGGACGAAGCATGACCCCCGAGGAAATAGAAATCGCGGCATCCGATCTTTTGAAAGCCGAAAGTAAGCGCAAGCAAATCGGCCTTTTGTCTCGTCGGCATCCTGAAATTTCGATGGCAGACGCATATGGAATTCAAGCTTCGCAGATGCGGCAAAAGCTTGCTTCTGGTCGTCACATTATCGGTTGGAAAATTGGCCTTACCTCGAAGGTAATGCAGGATGCACTCGGAATAGATACACCAGACTCTGGAGTGCTTTTCGACGACATGCTTTTTGTGACTGAGGGCACGGTGCCAGCAGGTCGTTTCATTGAGCCAAGAGTAGAAGCCGAGATTGCTTTCATCATGAAGGCGCCTTTGGGCGGAGATGTCACGCGAGACGATGTTATCGCCGCCACTGAAGCAGTCGTGCCGTCGTTAGAAATTCTTGATACTCGGATCGTTAGAAATGATCCTGAAACCAAACAAGCACGCGTCATCTTTGACACGGTGGCTGACAATGCTGCAAACGCTGGGATTGTATTGGGGAAAGAACGAAACGCCATTACATCCTATGACCTCCGTTGGACCGGTGCGATTGTCAGAAAGAACGATGAGGTCGTAGCGACGGGTCTTGGCGCTGCTGTCTTGGATGATCCCGTGATGGGGATCGTTTGGCTTGCGCGACGCATGAAGCAATATGGGCAGCGTATCGAAGCTGGGCAGGTGATCTTATCGGGGAGCTTTATAGCACCTATCGAATGTCCATCTGGCAGTAAGGTCGAAGCCGACTTCGGCCCCTTCGGCAGTGTCGCTATCAATTTCGAATAAGGTCAGATTATGCCCGCTCCAACAAATAAGTTTAAAGCTCGACTAAGAGCGAAAGACACCCAAATCGGTCTTTGGGTTGGTCTCGGCGATCCGAGCGTTGCGGAACTTGCTGCGGGCTGTGGTTTTGATTGGCTCGTGATTGACGGCGAACACGGTCCAAATGGTTTGCGCGATGTTCTCGCTCAACTCCGCGCGGTGAGCGACAAGTGCCAAGTCGTTGTCAGGACCTGTGACGACAATCGAGCCGAGATCAAACAAATGCTCGACATCGGGGCTCAAACTATTCTTGTTCCGATGATTGAAAGCGCCAGTCAGGCTCGTGAAGTAGTCCGCTCGATGCTTTATCCTCCGATGGGAGTACGAGGCGTGGGAGCAGCACTTGCTCGTGCCTCAGGCTACAATGCTATTTCGGATTATCTAGCGACCGCAAATGACGAAGTTTGTCTACTTCTCCAAGTTGAAAGCGTCGCCGGGGTCGAAGCGCTTGATGAAATTCTCGAAATCGACGGCGTTGACGGCGTTTTTGTAGGCCCAGCTGACCTTGCTGCTGATATGGGCTTTTTAGGAAAGCCGGGCTCGCCCGAAGTTCAGGAAGTGGTGGTTGACGTGCTGAACCGGATACGCTCAGCCGGAAAAGCGGCAGGTATACTGACGTCAGACCAAACTCTTGCTCAAAGCTATGCGAAGATGGGTGTCGAATTTTTGGCTATCGGCTCGGACGTTGGTGTTTTGTCAACCGGCCTAAAAGCACTCAGAAGCAAATACTAAGTTCATCAATGTTCATGTTCGCAAAGGTCATGATCGGCTAAGGCGGCTAGAACATAGCAATCACCTGAAACTCCAGCTCCATCGCACCCTTCAGCGAGCCGCACCAGCTCGCGCTCAAGCGACTTTAGCTTTTTGATTTTGGAGCGCACTTCAGAAAGTTGGCTCAGAGCGATACGAGACGCGCTAGAGCAAGAACGATCTGGATGCTCCTGTAAGATTATAAGTTCAGCAATTGACTCTATTGAAAAGCCAAGGTCTCGCGCGTGCTTTATAAAGCTTAAACGTTCCAATCCCGCTCTGTCGTAGCGTCGTTGATTGCCTTCGGTGCGATCAGGTGCACGTAAGAGCCCCATGTCTTCATAATACCGAATTGTGGGAATCTTGACCCTCGTTCGTTTTGAAAGCTCTCCAATCGAAATTTCCATAAAAAACCTCTTGAACCTCTAGTTACTAGAGATTGTACACTTGTTTCAAGCTTCACACCAACGTTTAAGTTTTGGAGAATTAATATGAGCGGATGCTGCGATCACGACGCCAAATTTGATGGAATGTCCGACGACTATAAACGACGACTTTGGCTAGTTATCGCAATCAATGCCGCTATGTTTTGGGTAGAGGTTACAGCGGGCCAACTCGCTCGCTCGCAAGCCCTGCAGGCTGATGCTCTAGATTTCCTCGGAGATGCCTTGACCTATGGCATTTCGCTCGCCGTGATCGGTGCCTCGATAAAGGTCAGGTCCGCCGCAGCAATCACCAAAGGCATCAGCTTATTCCTGATGGGATTCTGGGTCTTTGGTTCTACAGTTTATCGAATTTTCTATGTTGGGGTCCCCAAGGCAGAAGTCATGGGATCTGCCGGCATCATCGCGCTCTTAGCAAATGTCGCAAGCGTACTTATCTTGATGAAATACAAAGACGGAGATGCAAACGTCCGGTCCGTTTGGCTGTGTTCGCGTAATGACGCCATCGGAAATGTAGCAGTCATGATAGCCGCCCTAGGTGTGTGGGGAACGTCAACGGGATGGCCTGACTTAGTTGTCGCTATCATCATGGCTGGCCTATTTCTGAATTCCGCATTTCAGATTTTACGGCAATCGCTCACCGAGCGTGGAAGCGTAGAGTTCCACAATCATCATCATTGAAGTCGCTTGAGACATTATCAAAGATGCTTCTCAAAAAAGAGGTCGGGGTAGGGGTCGTCGTTAAATCGCTCGATCTCGACCCATCCCATCTTGAGATAGAGCCCAACAGCCTCTTTAAGCCTGTGATTGGTGTCGAGCCTTAGCGTCTTAATTCCAAGTTCCGCAGCCGCGACTTCAGCGTTTGTCATAAGCTCTTGGGCAAGGCCGAGACCACGCGCAGCGGGCGCAATCCACATTCGCTTAATCTCGGCAATCGGTCCCCCATTACCTTTGATACCAACACATCCCAATGGCATTTCGCCAAGCCTAGCTACTACAAATGACCCATTCGGATGGGCCATTTGGGACAATTCAGGATCACCGGACAGCTTTAGGTCAAAAACGAGATTGAGGCGCTGACTCAATTCGGCGGCAAAAGCGTTCAAGCACTTTGTTGCGATCTCTGAGGCGTAGTCGACTTCTTCAAAGACGATTTCATTCCGAGAAAGAACGACCGTCACAATGTCCATTGCCTCCAGTAGTCGCTTTGAGCTTTTGTGCCGTTCTAAAATGCTACGTGCGCGCCCATCTGAAAGTTCTTCGTAAATCTCGAATTCTCTGAGCCCCTTGGGCGTGAGTTGCGCTATGCGGCCTCGTCGATCATCTGGGTTGGTCGAAGTTACAACAAGCCCTTCTGCCTCTAGGCCCCTCAACAATCGGCTCAACAGTCCGGTATCAAGTCTTAGGTGTTCACGTAGCTCTGAGAGGTTTTGAAATCCATGACCGATAGAATTCAGAACGCGCGCCGCTCCAAGAGGTCGACCGCGATCAAGAAATGAGTCTTCAAGAGCTCCTACCTCAACGGCAACAGCGCGAGAAAATCGACGCACGCGAGAAATATGATCTTTATCCATTTACCTGACTTAAGTCAGGTAAATTAGGAAGGCAAGCTCAACGTTTGGATTAGTGAGGCTAAGCACCAGGAAAAAACGCGCGGCAATAGACCGCGCGTTCCACTTAACAAATCCAGATTGGATTAGTTCACGATTGTTGCTTCCGTTGCAGCACGAAGTTCTTCTTCAGTAACACCGTCAGCAAGCTCAATGAGTTTAAGGCCGCCCTCGACCACATCCAGAACACCGAGGTTCGTGATGATGCGATCGACTACACCTTTGCCAGTGAGGGGGAGGGTGCATGACTTGAGAACCTTGGACTCGCCATGTTTGTTTGCGTGATCCATCACGACAACAACGCGACCAACGCCAGCGACGAGATCCATCGCTCCGCCCATTCCTTTGACGAGCTTACCGGGGATCATCCAATTCGCCAGATCACCGTTCTCGGCGACTTCCATAGCGCCAAGGATAGCGGCTGCAATCTTGCCACCACGGATCATGCCGAACGACGTCGCACTATCAAAATAGGCAGTGTTGGGTAGCTCTGTGATCGTCTGCTTGCCAGCATTAATCAAATCGGGATCTTCGTCACCTTCATAGGGGAACGGCCCCATGCCGAGCATACCATTCTCGGACTGTAGGGTCACTTCGACACCCTCAGGGATAAAGTTTGGAACGAGGGTCGGAATGCCGATGCCAAGGTTCACATAGGTGCCATCTTCAAGCTCGAGCGCAGCACGAGCAGCCATTTGGTTGCGGTCCCAAGCCATTATGCGGACTCCTTCTTGCGCGTGGTGCGCTGTTCGATGCGCTTCTCATGCTCACCTTGTATGATGCGGTGCACATAGACCCCAGGCAGGTGAATGTGATCAGGATCAAGCGAACCGGTCGGAACGATCTCTTCGACCTCAACAACGCAAACCTTTCCACACATCGCAGCGGGGGGGTTAAAATTGCGCGCAGTCTTGCGGAAGATCAGGTTGCCTGTCTCATCGGCTTTCCAAGCTTTGACGATGGAAAGGTCCGCAAAGATGCCTTCTTCGAGGATATAATCCTGACCGTTCCAGTTCTTAACGTCCTTGCCTTCTGCGATCACGGTGCCAACGCCGGTCTTAGTGTAGAAGCCAGGGATACCCGCACCACCCGCGCGCATCCGCTCGGCCAATGTGCCTTGTGGGTTGAACTCAAGCTCAAGTTCGCCCGAAAGATACTGGCGCATAAACTCGGCGTTCTCGCCAACATAGGACGACATCATCTTTTTGATCTGACGGGTCGCCAAAAGTTTGCCGAGGCCAAAGTCATCAACACCTGCGTTGTTGGACGCAACGGTGAGGTTCTTGGTGCCGCTCTTGACGATACCATCAATCAAAAGCTCAGGAATTCCGCAAAGGCCGAAGCCCCCCGCAGCGATAAGCATTCCGTCGAACAAGAGCCCTTCAAGAGCTTCGTCCGCTGATGAGAAAATCTTCTTCATGGTTCTCCCTAACAAAACTAGGCGAATTACCAGCAAAGAGCCGGTGTATGTATTGAAATGATCTTGCATCACAAGGGTGCAAGCTTCTATTCGTGGAAATACGTATATCATTACGTAATTGTGGAAAACTATAATGTCGCAGGTCCATGACCTTGAGAGTTTAGCATTTTGGAATGCCCCGGACGCAACGCTTGTCTTAGAAGAGCGAGTGATCGTTGCGGCGAACCTTCAGGCAGAAGCGGTTTTTGGTTGGAGCCCAGATGAGTTGGTTGGTCAATCAATACGAATTCTTTATCCAAATTTGACTGACTACACAGTTATTGGCGCCCGCGCTCGTAAGGCGATGACCAAGACCAAAATCTATCGAGATGAACGGTTCATGCGTCGCAAGAACAATCAAATTGTTTGGATGGAAGGATGCGGGACAGCCCTAGAACAAGACAATCCTGAACGTTGTTCGATCTGGACATATCGTCCGCTTAATGAAGCTCAGCCTAGCGATGGAATCTTAACTGTTGCGGAGAAACGTGTAGCGCGTCACCTGATAAGTGGCCTGACAAGCAAAGAAATTGCGCAGATTATCGGTTGTTCACATCGAACGATCGAAGTGCATCGCGCCAACATGATCAGGAAGTTCAATGTTCGAAATAGTTTCGAACTGGTTCACCACCTCTTGACCGGAGAACTCTCTGGTAGCGGAGGTAGATGAACCCTCAATCGTCGGCTGCTCGCCTTTCCTTGTAGCGGATAACGATATTCCCACCGATTTCTTTGAACGGCTGCGGCGGGAGCATTTTGGGCCGAGCCTCTTTGTCGAAATACTCTGTAATTTCAGAGGATAGACCGAACGCGCGTTCTGCCGCGGCGATCCCAGTAAGCGTTCCTCTTGCCGTGCCAAGTCCATTTTGGACACATGCTGATTGGACCCCCTCATCTACCTCGCGAGCAACCGAAACGCTATTGGTTGATAGGCAAAGGTGACCAGACCAAGCGTATTCCATCTTCATACCGGCAAGTCTTGGAAAACGCTGATCGAACTTGCGCTGCATAACTTTAGCCGCACGAGCAACATGGGAATCCGTGATTGCCATGTTAGGCTTAAGAGTGGTGCAAGTCCGCGTGATGATACGATTACCACCTTGTCCGGTGTCGATGCGACGGACAGTTGTTCCCATAGGATCGGAGGGGGTTACACCCCAACGGCTTTGCCCGCCCAACTTGACGACATCATCCGAAGAAAGCTCGGGGGTCATGACCGCATAGAGAAAAATCTGCATCAAGCGGCCGCGTTCGAACCCAAAGGATTCAAGGTGTCCGTTCACACTCAAGATCACGCGAGGTGTCGTGATATTGCCGCGTTGAGTGCTTACAGTCCAATCTTTGCCGACCTTCGTAAAAGAGGTAACACCGCTATTTTCATAGATGCAAACACCATCACGGACCAACCCACCCGCCAACCCGCGGACATATCCTGCGGGTTGGAGCATTACAGTTCCAGGTGAATAGAGCCCGCCCAAATAATGGCGCGACCCTGTGATTTCTTCCATCTGCTTCTGATCGAGAAGCTCACTCGCTTCGCCTAATTCCGCCAGATGCTTAGAATAGGTTTTATTGTGGTCGTTGGCGCTTTGGCTCGCGGCTCCATTGATTTTACCCATCGGAGCAAAATAGTTATCATCGATGCCGTAATCTTGAACCGCGGATCGCCCAAACTCAATTGCCTGGCGATTAAGCCGGATCACCTGACGATCATCACCTGATCCCGCATAATCATCAGACACGAGATCATGGGGTAAGTCGATCATGAAACCGGAGTTCCGACCACTTGAGCCTTCTGCGATACGCGTGGCGTCAAGCACGACGATGCGCGCGCTTGAATCGAGCTGATGCAAGCGCCTCGCAGCGGACAGCCCGGCAAACCCGGCGCCGATTACTACGAAGTCCGCCGTTTCACTGCCTTCGAGAGCGGGAAGCGATTGTGCGGAGCCAAGGATTGCGTTCCACGCTGCCGGACCTTTGAGGTCCGGCAAACGTTTAGCTTGGTAACGGGTCAATCGACAGCCTCATCCTCGTCGTCAGAGAGATCCACCCAAATCGTCTTGATCTGAGTGTATTGGTCATGGGCTTGAATGCCGTTGTCACGCCCACCGAAACCGCTTGCTTTGAAGCCGCCGAATGGTGTTGAGATGTCTCCTTCACCAAAGCTATTCACGGTCACAGTACCTGCACGGATCGCGCGCGCTCCGCGGATGGCGCGTTTGACATTAGATGTGAAGATGGACGCTGCAAGGCCGTATTCGGTGTCATTTGCCAAGGCGATCGCTTCGTCAAATGACTCGACCGTAAGCACAGACAGAACCGGCCCAAAGATCTCTTCACGTACTTGGCTGGCATCACGGTCAGTAACATCAAGGATCGTCGGTTCAACAAATCCATTTTCGGCTTTGCCACCGAGTAGGACTTTTTGCCCACCGAGATAGGAACTGACCTTCTTAAAATGCGCCTCAGAGACCAAGGCCCCGACACGATTTGTCGGATCGAGCGGGTCTCCCATGGGCCATTCGCGGGTATGTGCGATGATACGCTTAAGGAGTTCATCTTTGATGCCAGACTGCACGATCAAGCGCGAGGCGGCCGAGCAATTCTCACCCATGTTCCAAAACGCGCCGTTGACCACATGCGCCGCGACGCGGTCGAGGTTTTCAGCATCATTGAGGACAATCGCTGGGTTCTTTCCACCCATTTCAAGCGTGACTTCCTTGAGGTTTGACTCTGCTGCATATTGCAAGAAACGGCGGCCGGTTGCCGTAGAGCCAGTAAAGGAAACCGCATCCACATCCATATGCCGACCCAAGGGCTCGCCTACTTCTGCACCGCTCCCAGTCACGACGTTAAAGACACCCGCAGGAATACCTGCCTCATAGGCAAGTTCAGCGATCCGCAATGCGGTGAGGGACGTTTCCTCAGCCGGCTTAACAATAATCGAGCAACCGGCTGCAAGAGCAGGGCCAATTTTCCATGCAAGCATGAGGAGAGGGAAGTTCCAAGGTAGAACCAGCCCCACCACACCGACAGGCTCCCGAACAACCATCGCGATGTGATTGTCTGAAGCAGGCGCGACTTGATCATAAATCTTATCGATTAGCTCAGCATGCCATTTGATACAGTTGACTGTCTCGGGCACGTCGACGGTCTCACAGTCAAAAATGGTCTTTCCGCTGTCAATGCTTTCGAGAACAGCCAACTCACGTGCGTTTCGCTGGATGAGCTTTGAAAGCTTAATGAGCGCCGTTTTGCGCTCAGCAGGATGCAATCGGGACCAGCGTCCATCTTCGAAAGCATCTCGGGCCTTTTCGACGGCAAAGTCGATATCTGCTGCGGCGCAGGCTGCGACATCTGCGATTTTCTCGCCCGTGGCTGGGTTCACAGCTGCAAAGGTCTTGCCTGAAATTGCGGGGCGGAAACTCCCATCGATAAAGGCTTGGGTAGGTGGGGTCAGGCCCGATGCAATGGCCTTGTATTCTTCAGTGGTCAAAAGATCGGTCATGCTCAAGCCTCCGCTTCGATTTGGGCAACAGTGCGCTTTAGAACGCGCACAACTTGCTCCAATTGGCGTTTATCGTCTTTGTTCAGTGCTTTCAGAGGGGGCCGAGGCGGTCCTGCATAATTGCCGGCCATTTCGCATCCGTATTTAATGCACTGAATGAACTTTCCGCCCTGTTCGAGTACCCGCATGAGCGGCATCATCGCGGACATAATGCGGCGACCTTTGTCGAAGTTGCCTTCGATGGCGCAGGCACGCCACAGTGCGAGGTGCTCTTTGGGAAGGAAGTTCGACCCGCCGCAAACCCAGCTCTGTGCGCCCCATGCAAAGAACTCGAGCGCCTGATCATCCATACCGCAGGACATTTGGATATGCGGATAGTCCCGCGCCAATAGATGCACACGGTTAATGTCGCCCGAACTTTCTTTGATCGCACAGAAGTTCTTGCTCCGGCCTACGCGGTCAAGAAACTCTTCACCCATGTTAATGCCCATACGGCCTGGGTAGTTGTAGAGCATAATTGGAAGGTCCGCCGCGCGGTCGATCGCCAGAGCATTCAAGGCGTTTTCTCGTTCCGTCGGAACCGCATAGGGGGGTGAGCCCACAAGGATGCTATTTGCACCAATCTTTGCTGCATGCTCTGCCATAGTGATCGAGTCCTCGAGGCGGATCGCGACAGTGCCAACCATCAGATGCACACGCTCCCCAATGACCTCTTTGGCAAAGCTGGCCATTTCCATGCGTTCTTGCATCGACTGCGCGTAGTATTCGCCCGTCGAGCCGCCGTTGATGATCCCATGAACGCCTGATGCGATCAGGTATTCAAGGTGCGCAGCGAAAGCGTCCCGATCAATGCTGCCGTCTTCCCGATGCGGGGTTATGGCAGGTGTATAGATGCCCTCAAACTTCATGAGGCTCCTTTCTCTCGTTTCTGGCTCGGCGGAGTTCCGAGTTCAAAGTGCATAGGGGTAGGGCTGACGAAACGCTCAATCTCGGCACGAGAAAGTTCCCAATGCGCGATCGCGAGTTTGGCAGCGCCATCCGCGTCACCCGCCTCAATCAGCTCGATAAATTGATCATGTTGGTCTGCGGCTTCAGTTCTTTGATCCGCAAGTGCACCGTACGAAGGGTTATAAAAGGTCATGCCAATTCGGGTATGATCGATCAGCAAACGGCGCAGACTAGGTGTAAGATATTCGTTGTCGGCCATTTCACCGATGATCGCATGAAATCGCTCGTTCATAAGTGCGCGTTCCGCTGCATCACCCTCTCGGATCGCTTTACGAAACAGCGTCTGAGTGTCTTTGAGGCGCATTATCTGAGCAGGACGCGCGTTTTCAGCGGCGAGACGCGAAACCGCTGCATAGATCATCGGTGCTGCAACAAAGAAATTGCGAAGCGTTTTGTGTGTCATCGGAGCGACCTGAGCACCCCGGTTCTGATGCAGGACGATATAGTCTTCACCGGCGAGCTGTCGGAGGATTTCGCGAAGGGGAGGGCGCGAGATACCGTATTCCTCGGCCAATTGCACCTCGTCCAGATAGGCACCAGGTTCCAAGTCCTGTGTCAGAATCCGACGACGAAGGTCGGACAAGCAATTCGATTTCTTGTTCGAAGGGCGTTCCGTCATTTGGCGTTCTCCCTTTCCGAGTCACATCTAACGCTTCACTTTGCTTGTGTAGATTAAAATAATTATCTTTGTCTACAATTAATATGTGGCGCCATAAAATGCCAATTAGACGAATGCAAAAGGCCCGCTCCGAATAAATCGAAGCGAGCATTTTTTCTTTTAAAATCAATATGAAAAGGTTTTTAACCGGGATTATATACGCGGTTAGCCTCTGGGTCATCTGTTTCAAACGGCAGGTCCGCGAGCGCATCCCATAGTTCTTGAGGGATTTCGGTATTCGCCCAATCAAGCGTCTGCTGCACTCGTTCAGGTTTGGAAACGCCTAGCATAGTTGAAGCAACAATCGGCATACGGGTCGAAAACTGAAGCGCAACTGCACCTTGGGGGACACCATATGCTGCGCAGAGCGCCTCGATACGGCGAACAGGTTCAAGCGCGGCTTGGTCGACATCCTGATAGGTTACTTTCTGAGTAATAGCACTGCCCTTCGCAAGAACACCTCCAGCAAAAGGGGCAGCATTCAAGATCGCGATCCCTTGAGCATCTGCATATTCAAACATCTCGGCCGCTGAACGATTGAGTATGGTCATACGGTTGTGGCTGATCAAAGCATCAAAGGGATATGCTTTCAGGATGGGGAACATGATATCAACACGCCCCATCGCTAGGCCAACAGCGTCAACAAGACCTTCTTCTTTGAGCTTAAATAACTCGTCCAACGAGCCGCCATCTTTCGTGATTTCGGTCAAGTCGCGCGCGTGCTCTGGGTCGTGAAGATGCAAGAGAGGGATACGTTCAAGACCGAGACGCTTTGTGCTTTCCTCAAAGGAACGACGCGCCCTTGCTGCGTCAAAACAACGGGTTTCCATATCTCGGTCAAGCTTGGTTGAAAGAACAAAACCATCGGGAATCCCGCCGCGCTCTCGGATCACCTGACCAATACGCTCTTCACTGCGGCCAAATCCGTAATTATTCGAGGTATCGAGCAAATTCACCGAGCTATCAAACACCGCACGAACTGTTTCCCGAGCACGCTCTTCGCTGACGGAATATCCATAAGTCTCAGGCATGTCGCCAAGGCCCGAAGCCCCAAAACACACCGACGTTACACTCAGCCCAGTCGATCCAATTGGTTTCTTTTGCATCTTACCATCTCCCTTGAGCAGCCACTAAAACCATCATCCGCGCTGCGCGGAGCAAGGGCTGTATAAAGATACTATGTTCACGTCGCGCTATAACGGCAAGTCAGAAGCCCACACAGGAGTAATGGATTACATACCTTTCCAACTGATGGGCGTGACATAAACGACGTCTTCGCCCATCGCGAACATGACTTCACCATCTTGAATATTGACTTGCGCTTTCATGGCTCTGCTCGCCAACTTGGACAGAGAATTGATATCCGCTTCAGAAACAAAATCGACTTTCAGATTGTCGAAACGTGTCGTGCTGCCCTGAGTTTTATCCCACCAAACTTCGGCGGCTTTGCCGCCATATGCATAGACGATCACTTTGTCCGATTTGCTACACGACTGGCGAATAACCTTTTCGCTGGGCAAGCCAAGCAAGATGCAAACTTCAAGCTCCCCGCTCAAGCTCTTTTGCCAAATGTCCGGCTCATCATCGGTTGAAAGACCTTTGGTCATTTCAAGTTGCTCATGCGCATTCAAAGCAAAAGCAACAAGGCGGAGCATCATCCGCTCGTCTGTCTCAGAGGGATGTTTGGCAATCGTGAGCTTATGGGTTTCATAGTAATGACGATCCATATCCGAAACCGAGAGTTCGACTTTATAGATTGTAGCGTTTTGAGCCATGTCGATCTCCGCTGGTTCTGGGCACATTTGGCCTGTGTGTTACCTGCACGCGTGAACAAATAGAAGAACGTTTTAGGACTAAATTGGACGATGAGTTGCCAACCCAAAAGGAGCAGGCTTGCCAATCCAATGGACACTCTTGATTGTAAATGAAAACGCCGCATGAAGGAGGCATCGATGAAGGTTCACATCTTAGATGATTGGTTCGATACCCTGCGCAACTTGCCTTGTTACGCACTTCTGGCTGAGCATGATGTCACAGTGTGGAATGACCACGTGGAGGACGAAGTTGCGCTCACAGAGCGCCTGAAAGAAGCGGACGCGATAGTTCTTTTTCGTGAGCGAACTGCAATCACGGCGAGCCTCTTGGAACGGTTACCAAATCTACGTCTTATTTCGCAAAGGGGAACCTATCCACATGTGGATGTAAAAGCCTGCACCGTGAACGGTGTCCTGCTATGCTCCCATACCGGCGCAGATGGAGCCAACAGGGCAGCCGCAGAACTCACTTTTGCTCTAATCCTTGCCTCAATGCGCCAATTGCCCCAGCAAATTGCCTCTGCAAAGGCTGGGACGTGGCAAATGGCTGTCGGAAAATCGCTTTTTGGACGCACGATCGGTCTCTATGGCTATGGGCGAATTGCGAAACTCGTTGCTGAATATGCGCGAGCTTTCGGAATGCAGGTAGTCTGGTGGGCTTCCGAAAATGGTCGCACTAAAGCAATAGGAGATGGGGAAACGGTCGCGGCGTCACGACAAGATTTCTTTGAGCGTTGTGACGTGATTTCACTTCACCTTCGCTTGTCCGCTGAAACCAAAGGCATCGTGACCGAAGAAGACCTAGGCTGGATGCGTAGCGACGCGCTTTTGGTCAACACATCCCGAGCAGGACTGATCGCACCAAACGCTTTGCTAAATGGGCTCAATAAGGGCAGGCCAGGTTACGCGGCCGTGGATGTATTTGATCAGGAACCACTTACCGATTCCAACGATCCATTATTGACGCACCCAAGGCTCATTGCGACCCCGCACATCGGCTTTGTAACCGAAGATGAGTTTGAGAAGCAGTTCACGGACATCTTTCATCAAATAAACGCTTATTCTCAGGGTAATCCGATCAACATGATTAATCCCGAAGCCTACGTAAAAACAGGCGCGTAATTAGCCGTTACAGGAGCAATGTTAAGATAACGCTTTAATCACCTCCCTTTAGCCAACCACAAAGCCACACTACGCTAATGGGTCGAGGGGGGGTCAACTGAGTGGATCAAACGTCACATTTACCTTCGCCTAGCAAAGGTGATATCCGCGCGAAATATGAATTAAACCTGTATGCGGTATAGCGATGCTCTTGCATTCGACGGGCAAATTGCATACAATGGCATACAATAACGGGACGTAGGGTCAACCCAAGCTGCAAAGACAAGACCCCTTCCTCAAGTCCAGTCACATAAAACTCGTAGAGATAGTCATGAGCCAATACCAAGCCTACCTTGAAGAAATCGAAGCCCGCAAAGCTGAAAATCTGCACCCCAAGCCGATCGATGGTGCAGAGCTTACCGCTGAGATTATCGCTCAGATCGAAGATAACGCGAACCCTCACCGCGCTCAGTCGCTCGAGTTCTTCATCTATAACACGCTGCCTGGAACAACCGCAGCGGCTGGTGTTAAGGCGGCGTTCCTCAAGAAGATCATTCTAGGTGAAGCTACGGTTGCTGAGATCACTCCGACTTTTGCTTTTGAGCTCCTGTCTCACATGAAAGGCGGCCCGTCCGTTGAGGTCCTCCTTGATCTCGCGCTTGGCGACAATGCCGGTATTGCCAAGCAGGCATCTGACGTCCTGAAGACCCAGGTTTTCCTATACGATGCTGACACCGATCGCCTCGCGGCGGCTTACAAGGCAGGCAACGCAGTCGCGAAAGACCTGCTCCAGAGCTACGCAAACGCCGAATTCTTCACCAAGCTTCCCGAGATCGACGAAGAAATCAAAGTTGTCACTTACATCGCAGCCGAAGGTGATATCTCGACCGACCTTCTTTCGCCCGGCGCTGAAGCTCACTCGCGCGCTGACCGTGAACTGCACGGTAAGTGCATGTGCTCACCTGAAGCCCAGAAAGAAATCGAAGCGCTAAAGCTGCAGCATCCTGACAAGCAGGTCATGCTTATCGCTGAAAAAGGCACCATGGGCGTTGGCTCTTCGCGTATGTCGGGCGTGAACAACGTCGCACTCTGGACCGGCAAGCAAGCAAGCCCCTATGTGCCGTTTGTAAACTATGCTCCTGTTGTTGCTGGCACCAACGGCATCTCTCCGATTTTCCTGACGACTGTTGGCGTGACCGGCGGTATCGGCCTTGACCTCAAGAACTGGGTCAAAAAGGTTGACGCGGATGGCAAAGCAATCCTGAACAACGATGGCAACCCGATCCTTGAGCAGAAGTATTCTGTCGCAACCGGCACGGTCCTTAAGATCAACACCAAGTCGCGCAAACTTCTTAGCGAAGACGGTGAAGAGCTTGCGGATGTTTCTTCTTCTTTCACACCCCAAAAGCAAGAGTTCATGAAAGCTGGCGGCTCCTATGCGATCGTCTTCGGCAAGAAACTCCAGACATTCGCAGCAGAGACCCTCGGCGTGAAAGCTCCGCTGGTCTTCGCTCCTTCGAAAGAGGTTTCGCATGAAGGTCAGGGCCTGACCGCTGTTGAAAAGATCTTCAACGCGAATGCCCTCGGCGTGGATAAGAACAAGCCGCTTCACGCTGGATCCGACGTTCGTGTTCGCGTAAACGTCGTCGGCTCGCAGGACACCACAGGTCCGATGACCGTTCAGGAACTCGAAGCAATGGCTGCAACTGTGGTTTCGCCTGTTGTTGACGGCGCTTACCAGTCGGGTTGCCACACTGCTTCTGTTTGGGACCTGAAGGCACAAGCCAACACACCCAAGCTCATGCAGTTCATGAACAACTTTGGTTTGGTCACGGGTCGCGACCCCAAGGGCAAGTACCACTCGATGACCGACGTGATCCACAAGGTTCTTAATGACCTTACCGTTTCGGATTGGGACATCATCATTGGTGGTGACAGCCACACCCGTATGTCCAAGGGCGTAGCCTTTGGTGCGGACTCGGGTACTGTTGCGCTTGCTCTTGCAACCGGCGAAGCCTCGATGCCGATCCCCGATAGCGTCAAGGTGACGTTCAAAGGTCAAATGGCGGACCACATGGATTTCCGTGATGTCGTTCACGCGACGCAAGCCCAGATGCTCCAGCAGCATGGCGACAACGTATTCCAAGGCCGCGTGATCGAAGTTCACATCGGCACGTTGCTTGCTGACCAAGCGTTCACTTTCACCGACTGGACTGCTGAGATGAAGGCGAAAGCCTCCATCTGTATCTCCAACGATGAGACTTTGATTGGCTCGCTGGAACTTGCAAAGAGCCGCATCCAAATCATGATCGACAAAGGCATGGAGCATGAAAATGGCATGCTGCAGCGCCTGATCGATAAGGCTGAAGCTCGCATCGCCCAGATTAAGTCCGGCGAAAAGCCTGCGCTGACCCCTGATGCAGATGCAAAGTACATTGCCGAAGTTGTTGTTGATCTTGATGCAATTGTAGAACCAATGATTGCTGACCCTGATGTCAACAACGCCGACGTCTCCAAGCGCTATACCCACGACACCATTCGCCCAATCTCTTACTATGCAGCAGAGAAGAAGGTTGATCTTGGCTTCGTTGGTTCGTGCATGGTCCACAAGGGCGATATCAAGATCGTAGCGCAAATGCTTCGTAACATAGAAGAAGAGCAGGGCAATGTTGAGTTCAAAGCTCCGCTCGTTGTTGCCGCGCCGACCTACAATATCGTGGATGAACTGAAGGAAGAAGGCGACTGGGAAATCCTTCAGAAGTATTCTGGCTTCGAGTTCGACGATCTGGCTCCAAAGACCAAAGCTCGCACCGAGTATGAGAACATCCTCTACCTCGAGCGTCCGGGCTGTAACCTTTGCATGGGTAACCAGGAAAAAGCTGCCAAGGGCGACACCGTTCTCGCAACTTCGACCCGCTTGTTCCAAGGCCGCGTCGTAGGGGATACAGCAACCAAAAAGGGTGAAAGCCTCCTTGCTTCAACACCCGTTGTAGTGCTCTCGGCGATCCTTGGCCGTACACCAACCTTGGACGAGTATAAAAAGGCGGTGAAGGGTATCAACCTCACCAAGTTCGCTCCGCCGCTTCAGAAGCCTCTCGATAGCGCATCGGTTCACTTCTAAGCAGCATCGGACTACACCCGATAGCAGACGTAAATTTTGGGCGCGGCAGGCAACTGCTGCGCCCAAAATGCTATTAGGTGCAGGAACCTCCTTGAAGGCGGTTCTGTCACAAACTTTATATTTCCGTTTCTGCGTGATCGCCGATATGCCGTTGCGCGAAAAAGCAGACGGGTAGCAAACCTGTCCGAAAAACTGGGACCAGTTCATTCAATCGTTCATGAGATTGTCAAATTTATCAGATAACTGTTTCATTGCTATGGATAGATAGTAAAGAGATTGCTGTATTCGTTGATTGTCCTTTGAGTTTTCGACGAGCAAACGTTGATGACCTTGCAGCAAGCCAATAATTTTTTCTTGTGTGTCTATCGTTGCAGCGTCTAAATTTATTAGCTTGTCGACTTGGCTCATGATTGTGCGGGCGGCTGGATCAGAGTATTCACATGCATCTAATTCACAAAGTTTTTTGTAAATTTGTGCCAGAGTTTTGATCGTAATCCTTTGAAACTCTAGGTTGCGCTGTTCCGTATTTTTTGATGTAGTCATTTTGTATCTCCAAGTTCTTAATAAATTTAAATATGTTTACGATTGTTTGCCCTTCGTATTGTAATAGTAATACGTTGGGGGTGGATAATTTTTGAAATGATATGCCGTTCATTTTTGATATTTCGAAAAGTGTTTTTTGTAATGCATCTGCGTCTGTCGATCTCGAAATCTGATAATAGATATTTGGCAGATCAATGCCCATACGATCGGCTCGTCGAAGTTGTTTGCTGCTAAAAGCTGCAAGAGCTGGGGGTCCTCTTGTGAGTTCTACGAGAGACTTCGCTTCAGTACAAAATCCGTCAGTTCGTAGCTGTCGTACAGCAGCTTTATTGTGCCTTCCTCTTAGAACAGGATGCCCAAATTTTAGCTCACAGAGCCGGGCGATTTTCTCATTTTTTAAATACGACATTCGATGATCAAGCTGATTACCAGTATGCGTGGTTTCGTTAAGCACCAAGTGAAAGTGAGCTGCGTCATGTTCTGCATCGTGACGTTTTTTATTGTGCTTGATGAGTAAGTAGTTATCAGGTGTCCCGTTTTTCGGGTCTAACTCTCGGAAAATAAGAGAAAGGACAAATTGCAATTGCTCTGAATTCAACTCAAATTCTGGACTTATTATCACATGCCTATTGCCGTATTTTCTGTTGTTCATTCGCGCTATGATATCGCCTGATAAAGGCAGGGTAGGGTGACCATGCAGGATCTCGACATGCTCGTTACCCTGCTGACTTATAATATGTGCGAGAAGTTTCCCGGCGCCTCCCACACGTACGCGCGTTTGTTTAAGGATCATAGCCGTACGGCTTTTGCTATATAGACACGTACAGTGTCTATATTATGCTGCACACGCTCGAAGTCTTTCAGCGACAAGTGCTGTGACACGGGATCGGAAAGATATAGCGCTGCGATCTGCTGCATGCTGAAGCTTAACTTGCCCAGTTCCGTCAGGATAGCTCCGAGCACTTTGCGATTTGGAAATTTCCGCGCGGCATTTCTTCCTAACATTGTAATGCGGGCGTAGTCAGTAAACGACAATTGATGCGCTTCCTTCCGCTTCCAAACCTCCTGATACTCTTCGATCGTAAATCGAATTTTAATGTCTCTTGTTTTTTGTTTTTTCATATTTTTCCTTAATTTTTGTAAAAAGGTCGTGCCGTGAATGGCTTGCTGAAATACGACCGCTAAGTCGTAAATCGGTTTTTACATTATAATACATTAAGATTAATAAGTGGTTAATAAATTAAATTATTAAAAAACTATAAAAATTTTTTCTATTTTTCTTTGCAACTATAATTTAATTATTGACTAATAATTTTTTTATGTTATTTACTATTTATATAAGAAATTAAAAGAGGAAATTTATGAATAATTTTTTTAAAATGGAAAATATAGATAAAAATATTTCGGTGAGCTTATTGGGTAAACAAAAAGACCCAAGACAATTAGAGTTTGAGTTCCCAGATTAAAATCAAGAGAGTGAAAGTAATATTGAACTAAATTTTTTTACTAATAAAGGAGATAAAGATGAATAGTAAAAAGAAAAGATTAATAGATGAAATCAATAATGAAAACTACGT
>CAYWUN010000002.1:0-102661 GCA_964461315.1 uncultured Aestuarium sp. | reverse complement strand
AATGCGCCGTGGGTCGCGGTGTGGCTGTCACCACAGACAACGGTCATGCCCGGCAGGGTCCAACCCTGTTCCGGACCAACGATGTGCACGATGCCCTGACGGACGTCCGACACCGGATAGTAGTTGATGCCAAAGTCCTTGGCGTTCTTGTCCAGAGCTTCGACCTGGATGCGCGACTCTTCGGTCATGGTCGAGGCGTTGGCGCGGTCCAGCGTGGTCGGAACGTTGTGGTCCGGCACGGCGATGGTCTTTTCCGGTGCACGCACCTTGCGACCAGCCATACGCAGGCCCTCGAAGGCCTGCGGCGAGGTCACTTCGTGGACAAGGTGGCGGTCGATATAGAGAAGGCAGGTGCCATCTTCGGATTCATGGGCGACGTGTGCGTCCCAGATTTTGTCATAGAGGGTCTTGGGGGACATGGTCCTCTCCCGTTCAATGGATAGTGAATTTGACAGTAGAAATTGGTCGCGCAAAAGCGCACGCCGCGATCAAAGTCGGGCGAGAATGGTGTGGGTTGCGCCAAAGAACCTCCAAGGCAGGCGCGACCGATCGGCCATGTCGAATACCATATTCATAGGGGGCAGATACACCTTGCGCCTGAGTCTCGCAAGGGTCAGGCGCAAGCCGCTCGTATTATCGGAGCAGTGACTTGTGCTTCGAGGGCGGCGTGTTCGTCACGGATCACCACATAGATTTCATTGGTATTTACCTGTGAGGCATCGATTCCGATCAGAGTAAGGCTTCCGCCCTTGGTCACGCTCGAAAGATTGAGTCCACCATCGCTAAGATAAAGGTCGACACGAGCGGCCATTCCAAGCTCGGTGCTTACGTTTGTAACGGTAAAGCTGAACATCTCTGGAGTGATCTGATCAAGGTCAGCTGGGTCATCCTCGGGACCATTTGTAAGCTGGAGAACAAGGATGTCCTCTTGCGGGTTATAGTCCGAAACGAGCACGTCATTTAGGTCACCCGTCGGCGAGGTTGGGCTATCTTGCGACGCGGACCAGAAGATATCCATGCCGGCACCGCCAGAGAGGATAACACCGCCTCCAGCCGCGAAAAGCACATCGTCCCCAGCGCCGCCATAAGCAACACCGCCGGTGCCTCCTTGGTTGAACCGCAGTACGTCACATCCGTCTTCGCCATAGAGAAGATCATCCGCGTCTCCGGAGAGCACGTCGTCACCGATATCACCAAAAAGCGTGTCGGTTCCGCGGCCACCGTATAGCATGTCTTCCCCAAGACCGCCGAACAATTGGTCGTCGCCGTCGCCCCCAAGAAGACGGTCGTCGTCTGCGCCGCCACGAATGATATCATTGCCGTTGCCGCCATAGACAAGGTCTTCGCCCGCGCCGCTGTCGATCAGGTCATCGCCGCCCATACCGCCGATGATGTCGTCACCGTCATTGCCAGTGATTTCCTCGCCTTCGTCGGTCCCCCAAAAACGTTCGCTGGCAGCAGCCCTCAAGAGGTCGCTTTCGGCACTAACTGTCGAATTGTCGTCAGAGTTATTCGTGTCTGCCGAGTCGTCTTGCACGGAATCCTCGGAAGTCTGACCGGATGCGAGTCCGGCCAGCGCAATCAGAGGCAACAAGAAGAACAAGGCCAACATGGCAAAAAGGCTCGCTGTTACACAAAATGCGTGACAAGCGGAGTAACGGTGGAATTGGCCTTGTTTTTAGGTAAATGGGTGGAAGTTTTTGCAAACCACTGCAAGGACCGAGCCAAGCCATTGTCTCCAGTCATCAACTTTTAGCGCGTTATATTGCTCAACGACGCAAGGTTTGTGTCGTTTATCTGTTGAGCTTTGGTGAAAACTACGCCAAATGCCGCTCTGCTTCTGTGAAAGGACGCGTTTTGTTGAAAACGCCTGCTTTCGCTGATACCTTAAAGCTAGTCCCAGCGTCGGGGAATTGAGGCGACGCGCAACCCCGGAGGACAATGACCTGTCTCTCGAATTTTATGCGGCACGTGCCGCAACTGCGAGGCCGTAAATGACGGCTAAGGCTATGACAGCAACAAGCGACGATACTCTCGCTTCCGTTCTCGCATCTCTTGATGATGATAAAGCTGAAGACATCGTGCAGATTGATCTGCGCGGTAAGACCTCGATTGCGGATCACATGGTGATCGCTTCGGGTCGTTCGACCCGCCAAGTGGCGTCGATTTCGCAAAAGCTTGCCGAAAAGCTCAAAGCTGAGTTTGGCATTCTATGCAAAGTCGAAGGCGCTGAAATCGGTGATTGGGTGCTGATCGATGCTGGTGATGTAATCGTTCACGTCTTCCGCCCCGAGGTTCGTGAATTCTACCAGCTTGAAAAAATGTGGCTCCCGTCCGGAGCGCAGACCGCGGGCTGATGCGCGTTCATATTGTCGCTGTGGGCCGCCTTCGGGCAGGCCCGGAGCTGGACCTCATCAATGATTATATAAGCAGATTTGACCGAATGGGCCGCGCTCTTGCGCTTGGGCCCGCGAATATCATTGAAGTTGAGGACAAAAAAGGCGGCGGTATGCCCGCAGAAGCGGCGCTGATTGAGCGCGCTATCCCGAATGGCTCTCTCATTTGTATCATGGATGAACGCGGCAAGCTGATGACTTCGCCCGCCTTTGCAGAGCAGCTCGGTGGATGGCGCGATCAAGGCCGCCAAGATGTTGCTTTTGTCATTGGCGGAGCGGATGGCATTGATCCTGCATTTCGTGCAAAAGCCGATGCGGCGCTATCTTTTGGAAAAATGGTATGGCCGCACATGCTGGTACGGGTCATGCTAAGCGAACAGCTATACCGTGCGGCTTCAATTCTTTCTGGGTCACCCTACCATCGCGAGTGATCTTTTGGTGCGAACTAGGTTGAGTATCTCGGGACTATGACGATTCAGGACGCATATTTTTCGGCGGTGGCCGAGGGCACGATCAAATCTGATCCTGCGCAGCTTTCAGTTCTTGATGATCTGGAGCGCGTCCGCGAGGAGCTTTCGCGTCCTGTTAAGCGCGGGTTGTTCCGTAAAAAGCCCGAGCCTGTTAAGGGGCTTTACCTTTGGGGTGGCGTGGGTCGCGGCAAATCTATGTTGATGGATCTGCTCTACTCGCTGGTCGAAGTGCCAAAAGAGCGTAGCCACTTCCACGCTTTTATGCAGTGGGTTCATTCAGAGATGAACCTTGCGCGCAAACGAGGTGTAGATGACGCGATTAAGCCCGTTGCTGATGATCTGGCTTCGCGTGTTCGTTTTCTAGCGTTTGACGAGATGCAAATCACCGACATTACGGATGCAATGATCGTTGGTCGCCTTTTTGAAAAGCTTTTCGAAGCTGGCGTTACTGTCGTCACGACCTCAAACCGAGTGCCAGATGACCTCTACAAAAACGGTCTAAACCGTAACCTGTTCCTGCCCTTTATCGAGCTGATCAAGGAAAAACTCGAAGTGTGTGAACTCGTCAGTCGGACGGACCACCGTCAAGGACGTTTGGCAGGTGAGAGGACCTATTTTTCCCCAAACTCTGATGCGGCCCGAGCAGCGATTAATGCGATTTGGGCTGATTTCACTCAAGGAAAAGCTAAACCTTTGGTGCTACGTATCAAAGCTCGAGACGTCGAGCTTCCAGGCTTCTACAACGGCGTAGCGCGGGCGACATTTTTCGATTTGTGCGGTAAAATGCTTGGTCCGGCCGATTACATCGCAATAGCGGAGGCGGTGCGGGTTCTTATCCTTGAAGAAGTGCCGCGATTGAGCCGCCACAACTTTAATGAAGCAAAGCGATTTGTGACGTTAATCGATGCGCTCTACGAGGGTAAGGTAAGACTTATTTGTTCGGCCGCTGACGAGCCCGAGCGGCTTTATGTCGAAGGCGAGGGTGCATTTGAGTTCGAGCGCACCGCAAGCCGACTTCGTGAAATGCAAGGCGCGGAATGGGGCCGAGTGGAATAAAAATGGCGACCAGTTGGTCGCCTTTTCCCTAGGAAACATCTGGAATCATGAGCCGCTGACCTGTTTGAATCCGGTCTGGACTCGAGAGGATTTGGCGATTTGCTTCGAAAATGCGCGGGTAGTGCGCTACCGATCCGTAAAACTTGATCGCTATCGAGCCAAGACTATCGCCCGCACCAACGGTATAGAACCGGTATTGCTTTGTTTCATTCGCCGTCTGTACCACACGCACCTCGACGCCAGTGCCATCACCAATAGGAACGTTTGGAACCGTAGGGGCCGCACCTCCCGCAAAAGTTTGAGCGTCCGCAACGATAGAGGCGAGCAGCGTCGCCGTGTCCACCTTGCCTTCCGAAGTGACGAGCATCGCAGGTACTGCGACCTCGCCTGACGCCGCAGCTTCATTAAGTAGTGCGTCGATATAGGCGTCCGACTGACCTTCTTTGAGCGCTTGAGCGACCAGAGACTGAAGCCCCGTTGCAGGTGTCGCAGTTTCTTGCTGTCGACCGGTAGCCCCATTGATCCCGGCAAGGATTGATGCGGTGACGTCTTGGAATTCGCCCCCGTCTGACTTGGTTGTCTCTGTATTTTGTACGCCGAGTGCAGCGAGAACTGCTGCAGAGGTTTCTGCCAATGTCGTGTTATCAGTTTTGATCTTTGGTTCGAGCTGTGCCGCGCCGCCAGTTGCGGCGAGGATTTTGGACGCCGCGCTATTGCCCATCGGAACGGGCGTAGCGGCAATTGCCATGGCTGCGGGGTTAGATGCTTGAACCAACGAGGTGATGGTCGCATCCGTTTCGGCACGCGTCACTTGGGCTTGGATTGGGGCATCGTCAGAGCCGAATGGATAAAAAATGATGAAGCCACAAACGACGATGGCGAGGGAAACAAAGCCTAGAACTAAACGGATCATGAAATATCCCTCGCGTTATTGGTTAGGAACAATTGTCGAGAGCCCTAAGGCGAGCCAATTTTGCATGCCGCCTCGGTAATACTTTATGTGATCTGCGGGATAACCCGCGTCTAAAAGCTCTGCGATCGCTTTGGGAGACTGGCCGCACCACGGGCCATTGCAGAAAAGTGCGAGTTTATATGTGCCGCTAAAATCCAAATTGCCGCCAGCGTCTTTTGCCCCAAGCGCTTTAAGAATATCTGTCAGATAGGGGTTATCCGCAGACAGTGCAGAGAACGGGATATTTAGCGCGCCGGGGATGGTGCCTTTGACGTAAAATTCGGGCAGTCGGGCATCGACGAGCAACCCAGTTCCCGCAGTCACTTCGCTTTCGAGAAAGCTGAGGATTTCGAGCTCTCCAAAGGTTTCAACACCATCCGCGGCCGCAATTGGCTGTATGCAAAAAGGCGGGCACGCTCGCGACGTTTTTGTGAACTCGGCGTCAAGCGTCGCTTCTGGATCCTGATTGCGATCTATTGTGAACGTCTGACCATTCAGCGAAAAGCTCACGCTGGCGATGTCTTCTGAAATTTTTACCGTTTGGGCCGATGCAGCAGAAGCAAATGCCAAAGCTACAATGGCCGCGATCAACGCGCCAAAACGCACCATTATCTGCTCCCCCAAGCAAATTGCACCACATATTGAAATACTGTCTGGCAGCAGCGGTGCTTTGGTTTTCTTGCACAAGTTGTAGTATGGAACGAATCAGTAAGTCAATTTCCCAATCTGCTGTGATGAGGGAAATGACAGTGAGGCGAGCCTATATTGTTTTTCGCTCGCCCCGCCGCCCTGCCAAGAACGTGTTGGTGCTGATTTGCCACCAGAAATCTTGTTCCGACCATACGGAAAGCGGTGATTCGCGGTCAAGTGCCTTTGATTCGCATTTCTACGAATCGACCCAACTCTTTCGTATCAAAGGTCTCGAAGCCAGAAGTCTCAGCTGTTCTCACGCAGTACGCCACCAGCAAGATAGAGCGAGCCGCAAATCAAGATACGCGAGTTCGCGTCCTTTGCGGTTATGTCTTTGATTGCTTCAAGCACGCTCTGCGAGGTCGTTGCATTCATCCCAACTCCAAGCGCTGCTTTGCAGGTTTCTTCCGCGGGCAAGGTATTGAGTTCTCCGGGGATCGAAACAGCATGGAGGCTCTGAGTGACTTTGGAGAGGGGCCGCAAATAGCCTGCGATGTCCTTGGTGTTCAGCATGCCGCAAATCATATGCGTCGGCTTTTCGGGCATCCTTGCAAGGGTAGCGGCAATTGCCTCGCCGCCTGCCGCGTTGTGGCCACCGTCGAGCCAAAGCTCAGCGCGACCAGCTGCGTCGACCAGCGGTCCATTTTTGAGTCGCTGCATGCGCGCAGGCCATTCCGCTTTGGTAACGGCAACTTCACACGCAACTTCGCCAATACCAAGATGACGAAGTGCTGCAAGTGCTGCTCCTGCATTTTGAATCTGATGCGGACCCGGAAGGTTCGGGAGTGGTAGATCGAGTAGCCCGCTTTCGTCCTGATAGACCATACGGCCACGCTCCTCTGAAACGTGCCAGTGCTGGCCAAAGGCGATCATCGGTGCGCCGAGACGCGCGGCCTTGGCCTCGATCACGTCCATCGCGCCCTCGAGCTGTGGGCCAACCACACAAGGCACGCCTCGCTTGATGATGCCGGCCTTTGCAGCAGCTATTTCTTCGAGTGTCTCGCCTAGATACTGTTGATGGTCGATGGATACAGGTGTGATGATCGTCAGTGCGGGCTTTTCAAAGACATTCGTTGCATCGAACTCACCGCCGAGGCCAACCTCTAAGAGGGTGTAGTCCGCTTCGGTGCGGCTGAACGCCAATAGTGCAGCGGCGGTCGTGATTTCAAAGTAGGTGATATTTGCGCCATCGTTCGAGCGCTCGCACTCGTCGAGAATTTCGGTGAGGTGCTCTTCGGTGATTAGCTTACCGGCAAGGCGGATGCGTTCATGAAAGCGCGCAAGGTGCGGCGAGGTATATGCGTGAACCTTTTTCCCAGCAGCCTCAAGACCGGCGCGGATCATGGCTTGGGTCGAACCTTTGCCGTTTGTTCCCGCTAAATGGATGATTGGCGGAAGGCCGGTTTGTGGATTGCCAAGCGCTGGCAGAATCCCAAGCATGCGATCAAGCGTGAGGTCGATCACCTTGGGGTGCATCGACATCATCCGAGCAAGAATTACGTCGGACCCCTTGGAGTTCGTCACTTCTTTGGAGCCTCTTTTTTGGCTTTGGCATCCGCAGCGGGGACTTTGTCTTGCTCGGCAGGAACGAGCGCGGGCGCAGGTAGGTCACCTTTAACCGCCGTTTCAAGGCCAAGCATCATGCGAAGGATGGTCACAAGTTCATCCTTGAGCTGGCCACGGGGCGTTACGCGGTCAAGCATGCCGTGATCGAGAAGATATTCGGCACGTTGGAAGCCTTCGGGTAGTTTTTCGCGGATTGTTTGCTCGATGACGCGCGGACCGGCGAAACAGATCAGTGCATTGGGTTCTGCAATTTGAACATCGCCGAGCATTGCATAAGATGCGGTAACCCCGCCTGTGGTCGGGTGGGTGAGAACGACGATATAGGGAAGACCTGCTTCTTTAAGCATGTCCACTGCGATCGTAGTGCGAGGCATCTGCATAAGCGAAAGGATGCCCTCTTGCATGCGTGCGCCACCAGCGGCGGAGAAGAGCACGAGAGGGCGCTTTGTTGCGACGGCGCGTTCAGCTGCGGCGATGATGGCATTGCCGACATACATCGACATCGAGCCGCCCATGAAAGAGAAGTCCTGAGCCGCTGCAATGATCGGTGTGCGGTCGATCTCGCCTTCAGCAACCAGCATGGCTTCTTTTTCACCTGTCGCTTTTTGCGAGGCTCGGTGACGATCCGTGTACTTCTTTTGGTCGCGGAACTTTAGCGGGTCTTCAATTGGTTCGGGAACGTCGATCTCGACGAAAACACCACCATCAAAAAGTGCCTCGAAACGCGCACGTGGACTGATGGCCATGTGATGTCCGCAATTGGTGCACACATTGAGGTTTTCGCTCAGCTCACGGTGAAAGAGCATCGTCCCGCACTCGGAACATTTCGTCCAAAGATTTTCCGGCACCTCGCGGCGCGAAAAGAGCGAATTAATCTTGGGGCGGACGTAGTTCGTAATCCAGTTCATGCCGATGCCTCTGACGTTATGTGAACCGAAATAAGCCGCAGCTCAAAGAAATGCAATCAACCCGAGCTTCATAACATAAAACGAAAGCAGGGTTGCACCACGAAGTTGCACCGAATATCCCCCAAAACAAGTTGGGATGAGGAAAGAAATGATCGGTCTTCAATATGTAGTTCGTGTCATTGTGCTTTTGGGATTTGTGGCGCTTCCCGCCTGTGTTCAGTTTGGCGGGCCCAAACCCGTTCAGTCCCTTGCGATGTTCGATGGCGAAGTGACCGTCAATGCGCCCATTGGTTACTGTGTCGTTATGGAGGCGAGTGAACCTTCCAAGGGCTTTGCGGTGCTTGCTGGTTGCGGTTCGGTCATTGCTGACGTTTCACGTAAAAACCCTGCTGGGATTGCAACCATCCAAATTGGTGATGTCGGAAGTGCAATCGTCGACGACGAGGAAGACGACCTCGTCGCCTTTCTCAGCAGCGATGGCGGCGCCAAGCTCATGGGCGCTACTCCCGATGAAGTGTGGGGGAAAGACGGGATGGTCGGAGTGCATTTTGCTGACGGCGGCGAATTCCGGGTGAACGGTATTCAAGACAGCGAGTGGCGTGTCTTTGTTGATAAAGGCGAGAGGCTCGTTACCATTCGCCTGCGCGGCTCGTATCTCAATCCTGTTTCTGCTGACCGTGGCTACTCGATTTTGTCCTCAATGGCTCAGGGAATTAGTGGCTGACTACTCGAGCAGACCAAAATATTAATCCTTAACTGTTTCCTTTCTTGTAAATAATCATCAAGATACCGCCTGAGCGGGTGTAATCTGGAAACAATGAACTTCGGAGCGGCGGGCAAGGAATGAAGCGGAGAGGGTTCGGTCTTTGGGACGCGCTGTCATATCGTTTCGCGTTGCGCCGTTGGAAAAGATCCAAGGAAAGCGCCCGATTTGACGAACTGGAATTGCTACGCAAAAATCGTTTCCGTGCACGCCAACTTCGTGACGAGTTAGATCAACTGGTTCAGATCGCCGACAATCGTCTAGCGCTCCCTCGGATTGGATCTAACACCTTTACACGTCCCAAAGGGACAGATTGGTCATGGCGTCCACAGATATGGCGTGGCTCACTTCGTGAGAGAGGCGTTGTCAGTATCCAAAGTAAGACCATGATCGGGGATGAGGTTACACTTTTCCACGATTGCCGGATTTCCGAATTGAACCTGCGCCAGTTGCGCAATCAGCGTGAACAGGACCTTGCCCCATTCGGCCTTAGCATGGACGTTTTCCGATTTGATGGCTCGTTCCTTTCTCTGGCGGTCGATATTCCTGACGAGGCCTGCGCTAGTTTGAAAAAACGCCATCTGATCAGGCTCGATACAATTATCGAGCTCGAAAAGCCGATCGAAATCTTCGCGCGTCTCAATATTCGCCATGGACCAAATACGGAGCAAATTGTTCGTGAACTTCCGCTACATCAGGATGATTTGGCGGTCGAGTTTGACCTTGCTTACACCAAACTCAATGAAAAAAGGGTCGAGCGCATGTGGCTGGACCTGATTTTTGAGGGACCGGAGATGAATCAGGTCACAATCCGCGACATGACCTTTAGCCGTTTCCCACGCGCTGATCTTTGAGGAGGCTTTGATGTCTGAAACTGAACTCACCAAGCTTCAACTGATCGAAGGTGTCTGGAGCGGTATCCTTAAAGGGCCAGCACTAACTGCCAGCGCGCCAAATTTACGCGTGACGCACAACAACGTGCCCGTGGATGGTGTCAAAGTCCAAGCCGATCAAGAAAATGATGGCTGGCGTATTACGATCCCTGTGCCTCTTTCAGCGGTGTCTGATGGCGTCCAGACCGTTCTCATCTCTGATCCTGTCACCAATGTGATCCTTGGAAACTTTACGCTTCTTTCAGGCGAGGTTTTTGATGATGACCTTCGGACGGAAGTTGGCCTC
The DNA here is from genome assembly GCA_964461315.1 of uncultured Aestuarium sp. Classification (GTDB taxonomy): domain Bacteria; phylum Pseudomonadota; class Alphaproteobacteria; order Rhodobacterales; family Rhodobacteraceae; genus Marivivens. The sequence goes on along the minus strand of CAYWUN010000002.1, from coordinate 92,681 downwards.
TTGCGCGCAGAACTTGATCTCTTGAAACGAGCCTTCCGCCGTCATTGCGTCGAAACAATGTAGGCTGACGTGGCGTTCAGAGTGACGTGAACGTAAACATCACGCTATCTCCCTTTCAAAGGGAGGCCAGAATGAACCAATACCCGCATCTATTTGCACCGCTTGATCTTGGGTTCACTGTTTTGAAGAACAGGGTCCTGATGGGATCAATGCATACTGGTCTTGAAGAGACTAAAGACTGGAACAGAGTTGCTGAATTCTATGCTGCGCGGGCACGGGGCGGGGTAGGCCTTATCGTGACGGGCGGTATGGCGCCAAATGCAGAGGGCGCTGTCTTTCCAGGTGCATCCGGCCTTTTCACAGAGATGGACATCCAGAACCATAGAGTTGTGACGGATCGCGTGCACCTAGCGGGCGGCAAGATTGCGATGCAAATCCTTCACGCCGGCCGATATGCCTATGGCAAGAACTGTGTCGCGCCCTCGGCCGTTAAGTCACCAATAAGTCCGTTTGTCCCGAACGAGCTTGACGAGGAAGGTATCGAAAAACAACTGACCGATATTGCGACGGCCGCAGCGCGAGCGCGACAAGCAGGGTACGATGGCGTTGAGGTGATGGGATCAGAGGGTTACCTCATCAACCAATTCCTCGTGACGCATACCAATCGCCGAACTGATGATTGGGGCGGGAGTTATGAGAACCGGATGCGCTTTGCCATCGAGGCGGTCAAGCGAGTTCGAGCGGCGGTTGGTGATGATTTCATCGTCATCTTCCGTCTTTCGATGATTGACCTCATACCGAATGGTTCGACGCATGAAGAGGTCGTGCAGCTTGCAAAGGAAATCGAGAAAGCTGGGGCGAGTATCCTAAACACCGGCATCGGCTGGCACGAGGCTCGTATTCCAACCATCGCAACTAACGTGCCCCGTAAAGCTTGGGCTTGGGTCACACAGAAGATCATGGGCAAAGTTTCGATCCCAGTGATCACCTCGAACCGTATCAACACGCCTGAAGTCGCGGAAGCGGTGCTTTCAGACGGTTGTGCTGATATGGTCAGTATGGCGAGGCCGTTCTTGGCTGACCCCGATTTTGTCGCCAAAGCTTCGGCAGGCAAAGCGCATCTAATTGCACCTTGCATTGCGTGTAACCAAGCCTGCTTGGATCATACCTTTAGTATGAAAATGTCATCGTGCTTAGTGAACCCGCGGGCCTGTCACGAAACAGAACTCGTCATCGACAAAGCCGCCATTTTAAAGAAGGTCGCGGTGGTTGGTGCTGGCCCTTCGGGCATCGCAGCCGCACTGACGGCAGCAGAGCGCGGCCATCAAGTCACTCTGTATGACCGTGCAGACCGCGTTGGTGGCCAGTTGAACATGGCAAAGATGGTCCCAGGAAAAGAAGAGTTTCATGGTCTCATCGCCTACTTCGAAGCTGCAATACAAAATTCTTGCGTGAAGCTGTCTTTGCGTACCGAGGTGACAACAAGCACATTGGACGACTATGACGAGGTAATCATCGCAACGGGTGTACTCCCGCGTGATCCGAAAATTCCAGGTCAAGACCGCGCGAATGTCCTCACTTATATCGACGTACTTCGCCATGACGCTCCCGTTGGTAAGCGTGTAGCAATTGTAGGTGCTGGCGGAATTGGTTTTGACGTGGCGGAAAAGCTGGTCACTGAGAACAGCCCTTCTACGAACCCGACCGAGTGGATGGTTGAATGGGGTGTTGTTGATCCCGAGATCGAGCGCGGTGGATTATCATTGGAAGGGCCCAAGCCAGAGCCAGCTATTCGCGAGGTAACTCTCTTGCAGCGCAAAGCGCAGAAACCCGGACGCGGTCTGGGAAAGACCACGGGCTGGATTCACCGCGCCACGCTTCAGATGAAGAATGTCCGAATGGTTGGGGGTGTCGCATATGATCGGATCACAGACGAGGGTCTCTGGATTATCCGCGATGGACAGCCTGAACTTATCGAATGCGATACTGTCGTGCTTTGTTCGGGGCAGGTATCTGATCGTAGTCTCGCGGACGAACTGGTTTCCAAGGGCAAAGCGGTTCACATAATTGGCGGTGCTGATCTTGCCTCTGAGCTTGATGCGAAGCGTGCAATCGATCAAGGCACTCGTGTGGCGAACACGCTTTAGTTGTTTCCGTGCCCTGATCAAAACCCGTTAAAACCCTGATATTGTCAGGGCGAAGCCCAAGTCTCGCCCGATTTGACCCAGATAAATGGTCCCAACGAAGTCATTTTGAAGGGACGATTATGGATCGGCTCACGGAAATGGAGGCCTTTGCCACGGTCGTAGACCAGGGCGGGTTTACCGACGCAGCAAAGAAGATGGGGATTTCTAAATCCGCCGTTTCGAAACATGTGTCTGCACTTGAAGCGCGCCTTGGGGCACGTCTTTTAAACCGCACGACGCGCCGTGTAAGTCCGACTGAAATTGGTCTGGCTTACTATGATCGTGCGCGCCGTGTTTTGAACGATGCTGGTGAAGCGGATGCTCTTGTCACATCGATGCAGTCGGCGCCTTCGGGCCTTTTGCGCATAAGCGTCGCAACGGACTTTGGCGTAAACCATCTTTCGCCGGTGCTGGGTGAATTCTTGCAGGAATTCCCTGATATCACTGTGAACATGGTTTTGAACAACCGCTATGTAGAACTCATTTCCGAGGGCTTCGACATGGCAATTCGTATTGGTGAACTTGAAGACAGCACTTTGCGTGCCCGTAAGCTGACTGAAACCAATCGCCGTATGATTGCCTCGCCCTCCTATTTCCAAAAGCATGGCCGTCCGCTGAAGATCGATGATCTGAACGAGCACAAGCTATTGCATTACTCAAACCAAGCAAACTCTGCCGTTTGGAAAATCACAGCGCCATCGGGTGAAAAGCGCCAAGTTCGCACGGCTGGTTGGCTCACGGTCAACGATGGTCAGTCGCTGCTCAATGCTTGTATTAGCGGCCTTGGCATCGCCTACCTTCCGTCCTTCCTTTATGCTGACGCGATGGAGAAAGGCCTGGTCGAAGAGGCGATCCCAGATTTGCCGATCGACACACAAGGGATCTACGCGGTCTATCCGCCGGGTCGATTCACGCAGCCGAAAGTACGCGCTTTCATTGATTTCCTTGTCCATTCCTTTGCTGACAAAGGGCCAGACAATTGGTGACGTAATAATCAGTCCGTATCCGCCTACTGATTATGCCTCTGGGGCTCTCATCCCCGCCGACTTTACGCGGCCTTCGGGCCGCGTTTTTTTATTCAATACTGAGAAGAATTGCCTCAACGCGGCGGTTCTTGGTCCGACCTTCTTCGGTTAGATTGGTCGTGATCGGGGAAAGATATCCCATCCCTTCTGCGTCAAGCTGAGCACGGTTGACGCCGTGATCAGTGACGAGCCGCTCTACCACTGATCCGGCGCGCCGTTTCGACAGGGCGATATTACCTTCCAGTGAACCAGATGCATCAGTATGCCCGACGACTGCGATCTGACGATTGGGATTTTCGGCCAGATATACTGCAATTTCAGACAATGAAGTAAAAGCGCCCTGACCAAGTTGCGCAGACCCAGTTTCAAAATTGAGATCATTCAGGACTACATGTCCAAAGATCTCGAGCTGCTCGGACAAGCCTAGCGACGACTCCTCGTTGGTAAGAGCGATCCTTTGCGGAGAAGGGGTGTTCAGCGTGACACCAAAATCGCTTTCTTCGCCAACATGGATGAGTTGGACAAAGGCTTCGCGTGCAGTTCTGCTGACAAAGAGGGTCACCGCTTCGTCCTCGCGTCTTGCGGAGAGAAAACGGAAGTTGCCGAGCGAAATCTGCATTTCGGGTGCCCGCGCCACTTCCGTTGCAAAGCGGAAATCGTATCCACCACAGTCTTCCGTCTCGCATTCAAGCAGGATTTCCCAACCTTCGGACAGGAGCTGATCTCGGATCGGGGTCAAAATCTGATAGGGTGTGAGGCCATTCGAAGGAATACGATATATTTGTTTGGTGACGTTTCCTTGGATCAATACCGTTGGAAATTCGGTTTCAGTCCATGCACCGAGCGGCAGTTCATAGTCGCGTAACCCACTTTCGGGTTCGCTCGACTGCACCGCGTTTGACGGCAGGTCAAGCGTGAGGGCGGCCGCCTGAAGGGGAATAAGTAGCAAGGAAATGGCAAAGCGAAACATGGACTGCATTCAAATCGTATTAGGAGACCACGCGGTAATGGTATTGCCCAGCAATTTCCATGCCTAGCGAAGAATAAAGAGCATTTGCGCCAATATTTGCCTGAGTTACCAAGAGTGAGAAATGTTCCGCTCCGTTTTCGCGTGCCCAATATCCCATGGAGCGCATCATAGCGCGAGCGATCCCTCGCCTCCGGAATTGGGAGCGGGTCTCGAGCGCGTGCAACATGGCCACACCGTTAGAGACACCGACATAGCCTGTCGCAGCCGCCCGTTCCTCGAGCCGGCCAAGGAATGTGGCCTTTGGGCATTGTGCGCGGTCCATAATGTCGAGCCGCGCCTGTCCGATACCACCTTCAGCCCAAATGTCTTTTTGGACAGCGACAGGAGGGAATACCACAAACTGGGTTGCTGCTTTTGGGCGCTCGGTTGCAATCAGCTCGATTGGAGCGACATAGAGGTTCACAGGGTCCTTGATCACGAAACCACGATTGGCAAGTTCTAGATCAAGCGCGACTTGGCCGTGACGGATCATAAAAATTGGTGTCTGACCAAGCGCTTTCATCGCATCAATCGCTTGGTCTAAATCGAAGTGCGAAGTCTTATCATGTGTAGCTGCACTTACGCGGCTACCTCCACCAGCCCCCTCTCGGATCGTCCAGTGGCCATGGGTCTGATACGAGGCAGCGGGCCAAGTTGCATCAATCACATCATAGAGATCAAAGATATCGGGGCTCATTCGGGGAATAGGTCCTTGAGTTTAACCATCGCTTCATCAACTCGGGCGCCGTCTTGGCCGCGTATTACAATATTCGCGCCATATATGCCGTTACGTTGAAAAGGATAGGAACCGATCGAGAGGTCCGCGAACTCTTGCGCAAGCGCAGTTAGTGGCCCAGCGATATCTCCTTCACCGCGATGAATGCGCAGGGACTGAGAGAGAAGGGGTTTGCCGCCCGTCAAGGTGGGAAGGACAGAGGCAACCATTGCTTCGAAAACGCTGGGCACACCTGCCATGACGTGGACATTGCCAATCTTGAAGCCAGGCGCAGTGCTGACGGGGTTCTCGATCAAGGTTGCCGTATCGGGAATACGAGCCATCCGAAGCCGCGCTTCGTTTAGGTCTTGGCCAGATCGGTCGTAATGGGCCTGAAGAAGTGCGCGGGCGTCGTCACGCACATCAATAGAAACACCGAATGCCGCCGCAATGCAGTCAGCCGTAATGTCGTCGTGGGTCGGTCCAATCCCGCCTGAGGTAAACACATAGTCCACGCGCGCCCTAAGCTGATTAACCGCAGTGATTATGTTCGCGCTGTCATCGCTCACGACGCGAGCCTCGACGAGAGTGATACCTGCCTCGGTCAATTTACCTGCAAGAAAGTGCGTATTACTGTCACGAGTGCGACCCGATAGGATCTCGTCTCCGATCACGATCATCGCAGCGGTTGGGTTCGGCATTCTCTTCTCCATTTGCTCTTTCTTGGGTATAGGTCTGGCCCATGCAGTTTTCCACACCTCTTGTGCCAGCCCGCCTTATTCGTCGTTACAAACGCTTCCTTGCTGACGTGCGCCTCGAAGATGGTCGAGAGGTCACTGCCCATTGTGCAAATCCTGGATCAATGATGGGGCTCGCAGAAGAGGGCATGAAGATTTGGTTAGAGCCAAATGACGACCCCAAGAAAAAGCTAAAATATGGCTGGCGTTTGGTGGACCACGAGAATGGCCATTTTACGGGCGTCGATACTGCCGTGCCAAACCGCGCTTTGAGAGCATCGCTGATCGCAGGCGAGATAGATGAATTGGGGGGCTACGAATTGGTGCGCCCCGAGGTCAAATACGGACAAAACAGCCGCATCGACTTTCTGTTAAGCGGGGGTGGGCGCAAAGATTGCTATGTCGAGGTCAAAAGCGTGACTCTTGCTCGCACGGCAGGTCTTGCAGAGTTCCCTGACAGTGTAACCGCGAGAGGTACCAAACACCTAGGCGATCTCGCTGAAATGGTGCGCCAGGGTCATCGGGCTGTGATGTTCTTCCTTGTTCAGCGCACCGACTGCGCGCGCTTTACCTTAGCGGCTGATATCGACCCAACCTATGCCGCAGCATTTAGCCAAGCACGTGCCGCGGGAGTTGAGGTCTTTTGCTATGATACGAATATTACCCCAGAAGGTGTGACTTTGCGAAAGCGCCTTAGCATCGAGGTCTAGAACCTTTGGCCAAGATCACCTATGTGGGGCTTGAAGCAAAAAGGACGATGACAGTGACGAAACACAATGGCCGCCTGACCAAAGATGGAATTCGCATTCACGAGGATGCGGATTTTCAGGGGATGCATGCTGCTGGTAAAGTTGCTGCTCAGATCCTTGATGACATCGCGCCTCATGTTTTCCCAGGCCAGAGCACCGCTGAAATCGACCGCATCATCACCGAGATGGTTGAGGCGTCTGGAACGACCTCTGCGACGATTGGCTATCGTGGATATCAGCACGCGTCCTGTATCAGTGTGAACCACGTTGTTTGCCACGGAATTCCCGGCCCAAAGACGCTCAAGGACGGTGACATCCTGAATATTGATGTGACAGTGATCCTTGATGGCTGGTTTGGCGATACGAGCCGTATGTATGTGGCGGGAAATCTGAGCCGTAAATCTGAACGCTTGATCCAAGTGACCCACGATGCGCTCATGCTGGGCATTGAGGCGGCAAAACCGGGAAACACATTTGGCGATATCGGTCATGCTATCCAAACTTATGTCGAAGCAAACCGAATGAGTGTTGTGCGTGATTTCTGCGGTCACGGGCTTGGCACGGTATTTCATGCTCCGCCGAACGTGCTTCACTATGGCCGCGCGGGTACAGGTCCTGTCTTGGAAGAAGGCATGTTCTTCACGATTGAGCCAATGGTTAACCTTGGCCGTCCTGAAACCAAGGTGCTTGCTGATGACTGGACTGCTGTGACCCGCGATAAATCTCTATCGGCACAGTTCGAGCATTCAATCGGCATTCGAGCAGACGGAGCCGAGATTTTCACGCGCTCGCCTTCAGACAAGTTCCATCCGACTTATGGATGATCAGAGCGCCGAGAGGCGCTCTTTCAGTTCCTGCATCGAATAGACGATGTCCGCACCTTCATCGGTGAGCTTTTCTTTGTTACCATGTTCGGCATAGCCAAAGAAACGCATTCCCGCCGCCCGCGCTGCGCCGACGCCAGCAGGGCTATCATCAATCATAACAGCGCGCTCAATAGCAACACCTGCGCCTTCAGCAGCAAGCTGAAGGAGTTTGGGTTCGGGTTTGGCCGTGTTATGGTCATGCGCCGAGTAAATGCGCCCATAAAGCCGGTCAAATAGACCCGAGGCCCCAAGCGAGGCTCGCATTTTGTCCATTGGACCATTTGAGGCGACCGCGATCTTGACGCCTTTTTCTTCGAGCTCATCGATAAGCGCGATGAAGCCTTCGCTCACGTCCACGCCTTTTTTAAGACGATCAAAAATCTCGGCATAGATTTCGGCGACCCAGTTCTCGGGAAGTTTAGCGCCAGCCTCAATCGCACGATCTCGCAGAATATACATCGTCCCGCCGACAAACCGCTTGTGGCATTCTTCAGGCGTGATGGGGAGGCCATGTTTGGTAAGACTTTCCGCAACGATTTCGTTCAGAAGCCCTTCGCTGTCCACAATGACACCGTCACAGTCAAATATAACAAGATCGACGGTCTTCATCCGGTAAACTCCATAAACGAAATATGAGTGTCGCCATACCGTCGATGCTCCAAAAGTGCAAAGCCTTGGGGGGCATTCTGGGGCGCGTTTTCCTCCCAAACAATTAAGGCGTCCTTCGCAATCCAGCCGCCTTCGACAGCGGCGTTTAGCGCTTTGGCTCCTAGCTCGCGCCCGTAGGGAGGGTCCAGAAAGACCAATGAATGCGGTTCACCGACCCCGAGCTTAGTTGCGTCTCTTGTGATGAGAATGCAGTCATCTTGGCGGCGGAGCTTTGCAATATTCTCTCGGATGAGCTTGGTCGACACGCGGCCGTCATCGACAAAAGTGACGGACGATGCGCCGCGCGATAGCGCCTCTAGCCCCAGTGCGCCCGTTCCGGCAAATAGATCGAGCACTTTAGCGTCATCAATGGGATCACCAAAACGACCACCGTTTAGGACGTTGAAAAGGCTCTCTCGGGTGCGGTCGGTGGTTGGTCGCAAGTGAGCGCCCATATCGCCCTTGCCCACAGCGGCAAGAGCAGTCCCTCGATGTGTGCCCCCGATGATCCGCACTAGCGCAGCAGCGCCTTCAGGTTGGTTTCCGGATCGCACAGCACCTCAGGCGAAGGCGATTTCCCAGCCTCGATCAGACGTTTGCCGACCATGTAGTCTTTGCCACTGTTCATCGCGTCAACAGCGATTAGTTCATCGCCTTTGAAATACCAATGAACGCGCACAAGCGGGTCTTCGGAAGTTTTCACATAGACCTTGTCATAACCGATGTTCAGACCTGCGATTTGAAGCTTTACGTCATATTGATCAGACCAGAACCACGGCGCTGGGGTGTATTCCACATCCTTGCCCATCATGTTCTGAGCGACAACTTCTGCTTGATCAATCGCGTTGCCGACGCTTTCAATGCGTAGCTTTTGGCCCTTGAAGGTCAGGTTGGCACAGTCGCCGGCCGCATAGATATGTGGGTCCGAGGTGCGGCCGTGAAGGTCCGTGTCGATACCGTTGTTGCAAACAACCCCTGCGGCTTCGGCAAGGATTGTTGCAGGGATGATGCCGACGCCGACGATTGCGAAGTCAACGTCCAAGTTCGTCCCATCTGTCAACTTTGCGCCCGAAATACGTTCGTCACCGATGAGATGGTCTAGACCAACACCCTCAACGATTTTTACGCCGTACGACGCATGCAGGTCGCGGAAATAGGTCGAGGTTTGCTCACAAGCAACGCGTTGAAGGATGCGAGGCGCCATTTCCACGAGCGTGACGTCGAGCCCCTTTTTTGCAGCAACTGCTGCTGCTTCAAGGCCGATATACCCGCCGCCTATGACCAGCAATTTGCGTCCCTCGACGAACTCGGGCGCCATCGTGTCAACATCGAGCAGATCACGAACTGTATAAACGCCTTCCAACTCGCCGCCGATCTTTGCCGGAAGAGTGCGCGGGTGCGAACCCGTGCAAAGCGCCAACTCGTCATAAGTGACAACTTCCTCGCCCGCGAGGGTGATTGTTTTACCCGATGGATTGATTTCGACCACGCGTGTGCCAAGGCGAAGATCAATGTTGTTTTCTTTGTACCACTCGTCCGAACGCAGAAGCAGACGATCAAGGCCGATCTCACCCAGTAGATAAGCTTTGGAAAGAGGGGGGCGTTGATAAGGTGCGACGTCTTCTGCACCAATCAGACTGATCTTGCCGTCAAAGCCTTCGGATCGCAGTTTTGCAACAACCTGAGCGCCCGCTTGTCCTGCACCGATCACAACGAAATGTTTCATCGGTTTTTCCCTCTTTTTAATAGCTTTGGTTCGGGCGGACCCTATATCTAGGAATATGCTGCATGCAATTCCGAAAGAGGAAAATAAGATGACCATTTCAACAGGTGAAAAGCTCCCCGAGGCAACATTGTATCGGATTGGAGACAATGGGCCTGAAGCAGTAGCGCTTGGCGATCTGCTAAACGGCCGCAAAGTTGTGCTGTTCGGACTTCCGGGTGCTTACACTGGGACCTGCACCTCGGCCCACGTTCCGAGCTTTATCCGAACCAAATCCGATTTCGACGGTAAGGGTGTAGATGAGATTATTTGCGTTTCTGTGAACGACCCCTTCGTGATGAAGGCGTGGTCGGATTCGACCGGCGCTGGCGCCGCGGGCCTTACGTTCCTTGCTGATCCGGCCTCGGAATTCACCAAAGCGATAGGCATGAACTTCACCGCACCTCCGGTTGGGTTTTATGACCGTTCCAAGCGTTTTTCACTTTATGCTGAGGATGGTGTGATCAGGGTGCTTAACGCAGAAGACTCTCCAGGCACCTGCGAGATATCTGCGGGTGAAACCCTTCTGGAACAGATCTAAAATCAAAGGGCGCCAAACAGGCGCCCTTTTTCTTAATTCGATTGAATCAGTGTCTGTGTGGGGAAGGGAATATCAATTCCATTCGCGTCCAAGGCTTCTTTAACCTTACGCTTCATGTCTGCCTGATACTGGAAGTAATCAGACGAATTCACCCAAACCCGAACGAGGAAATCGACAGAAAAGTCATTCAGGCCATTCACCTGAATAAATGGGGCGGGATCAGTTTTTGAACGCTCGTCCGCCATGATCGTATCGCGTATCACCTGTTCGGCTTTGCCGAGGTCGACACCGTAACCAACGCCAAAAGTCCATTCCGCGCGGCGGGTCGGATATGCGGAATAGTTCGTAATCGTGTTGCCCCAAACCTGTGAGTTCGGAACGATCACCTGAACATTGCCTACACTCGAAAGCTCGGTAAAGTTCAGCGAGATTTGTTTGACCGTACCGCTTGCGCCGTTCACTTCAACGAAATCGCCATTCTTGAAAGGGCGAAACAGGATGATCATCACACCCGCAGCTACGTTTGAAAGCGTTCCCTGAAGGGCAAGACCGATGGCAAGACCAGCAGCACCGATAACAGCGACAATCGACGTCGTCTGAATGCCAAACGTGTTGAGAATAAAGATGCCCGCAAAGGCGAGGATTGCATAACTCGCTATGTTGCCGAGGAAATTGAAAAGAGTATCATCGAGATGCCGGTTGCCCGCCGCGATATTAACGATGCGATTGCGGATCCAGCTAGAAACCCAGAAACCGAGGACAACGATGAGAATAAGCGAGAGAACGTCGCTTGCAACGCCTGCCAGAAATTCAAGAGTGAGATAGTCGCCAACGGTTTTGCCGTTCCAGACTTGGGTCGTGAGTAGTTGTTCCATTAATCTTCTTGTAAATTGTCCATTTTTCTTGCGAGCTTTGCGTCCAATTCAGTGAGGCCACCCGCATCGTGCGTCGTCAAACGCACCTCAACACGGTTATAAACATTAAACCACTCGGGATGGTGGTTCCATTTTTCAGCGTAGAGCGCAACTCTCGTCATAAACCCAAAGGCGGAAACAAAGTTCCCGAATTTGAATGTTTTCTTGATCGCGTCTTGTCCGTTTTCTGCTGACCAACCGCTCTGAGAGAGTTCAACAAGCAAAGCGGTTCGCTCCGCGTCTGTAAGTTTTCTCGTCATTCTTGCTCCTCAATATTGGCCCTTCGGAAGGGACCGTAGTCAGTGAGAATTTCGATTTCTTCATTCACGGCCTCTCGCTCTCTTTCGAGATAGTCCTCGACCGCGCGTGCAAAGCCTTGGTCGGCGATCCAATGGAGCGAATGCGTTTGCGCAGGCAGATAGCCGCGTGCGAGCTTGTGCTCCCCTTGTGCGCCTGCTTCAACGCGAAGGCCATTGGCAATCGCATAGTCGATAGCCTGATAATAACAGACTTCAAAATGGAGACAGGGATGATGCTCGGTACAACCCCAGTATCGGCCATAGAGGGTTTCCCGTCCGATAAAGTTCAATGCCCCAGCAATTGGCACACCATCCCGCTCGGCGAAGACGAGCAAAATGTCATCGGCCATGGTTTCGCCAATCAGATCAAAGAAGGATCGCGTTAAATAAGGCGACCCCCATTTGCGGCTACCTGTGTCTTGATAGAAATCCCAGAAATAGTCCCAGTGCTCGGGGCGAATTTCCCTGCCGGTGTAGTGGACAATTTCACCTCCGAAAGCCTGCGCTTGCGCCCTTTCCTTACGAATGGTTTTGCGCTTTCGGCTTGAGAGTGCGCCGAGAAAGTCATCGAAACTATTGTAGCCTTCATTGTCCCAATGGAACTGCTGCCCTATGCGACGCATCATGCCCATCGCTTCGCCCGCGATAGCCTCTGCTTCGGTGCAAAACGTAATGTGGACGGAGGAAAGGTTGTTGTTCGACGCAAGTTGAACGGCGGCTTGGACCAAAGCGGACATGCCGTCGGCTTCATGTCCTAGTTTGGTCAGAAAGCGCCGTCCTGTTGCCGGCGTAAAGGGCGCAGCAATCTGGAGCTTTGGGTAATATCGTCCGCCTGCGTTTTCGTAGGCATGCGCCCAGTTGTGGTCAAAGACGTATTCACCTTGAGAATGTCCCTTGGCAAAGAGAGGTGCGACGGCAATGACCTCGTCGTCCTTTTGGACGGAGAGATACCTCGGCTGCCATCCGCTCCGTCCCCCGACAGAGCCAGATGTTTCGAGAGCATTTAGAAAGCGATAAGTCGTGAATGGGTCAAGAGGTCGGCCCCCAACTGGTTCGGCACAAGCGTCCCAGATTTCCTGGCCGATTTCTGTGATCGAGCTATGGCTTGTGACTTCGAGTGCGTCGCTCATCCGTTCATACTTTTACGAGGGGTAAGTGAGGTCAAGCTTTATACCCCTCAAAGGTCACATTATGCGCCACCTTGCGGGCCTCTGTTTCGGCTTCGGGCGAACGGATCGTCCAGCAAAGGATCGTCGCACCTTTTGCCGCAATTCGTGCGACCTCTTCCGATGCTAAGTCTGCTGCTTCATGTGAAATAAAGCAGGATCCAGAACTGTCGAAATCAGGGGTCGTCTTTAACGACTCTCGGATATGCGCTGGCAAGGTCGGCCAGTCTTCGGCAGAATAGGCGGAGGTGGTAATGCCGCGCGGAATGTCGGGGCAAAGTTCCGCCATTTTGCTGACCGAGTGAGGATTAAAGGACATCAGAGCGACGTCACCGCTGTATCCATTCAAGGCAGCGGCGATAGCTTTTTCAAGTGGTCCGACCTGAGGCCCCATTTGTCCATCTTGGTCTTTGATTTCGATCAGAAGCGGGACCTTGCCGTCAACGAGTTCCAATACTTGCAAGAGTGTAGGAACACCAGTTTTCCCACCAATAAGCGTCATCTTTGCGAGCTCGTCCGAAGTGCGTAGAGCAATTGGGCCCTGCTCACCCGTAAGACGCTTAAGAGCGTAATCATGGAAAACCATCGCCACGCCATCTTTGGAAGGCTGAATGTCGATTTCGATCCCGTAACCTGCCTCAACCGCCGCAATTACAGCCTCGAGAGAGTTTTCCGGACGACCAAGTGCTTTATCGTGCAATGCTCGGTGCGCAATTGGACGCGTCAGAAAGGCCTCTGGGAGCTTCATTTGATTTCAAAGACCCCATCAATTTCTACCGCGACTCCAAGGGGGAGTGCCGCAACTCCAACAGCTGATCGGGCGTGGCGGCCGCTGTCTCCGAGGACTTCAACGAGGAAATCCGAAGCGCCGTTGACCACTTTGGGCTGATCGGTGAAATCGGGTGCCGAATTGACAAATGCATTGAGCTTCACCACTCGCACAAGGCGCGAAAAATCGCCGTCACACGCAAACTTGAGCTGGGTAAGTAAGGAAACTGCGCAAGCCTTTGCTGCGTCTGCACCCTGTGCGAGATCCATTCCAGCCCCGAGCTTGCCGCAAATAAGGTTACCATCACGCTGGCTGATTTGACCCGATATATGAACAAGATTTCCGGTCACTACATAGGCGACATAGTTACCAGCTACGGGCGGCGCGGTGTCGGGAAGACTGATGCCAAGTCCAGCCAAACGGGTTTCGATCGTATCGCTCATGTGATTGCTCCGATTTGCGTTTGAGCCGACGCTAGCCCCAGGGCGGCGGTATCGCAATCATCAACCTTCTCGAAAGGCCCGTGTGAAATAATCCGCGAGTGGTTGCGTCAGATAATCGATTGGTCGACGATTTCGCGTCGCCAAGAATGTCTCGACGGGCATACCAGGGATAAGGCGCTGCTCTGCACCGAGCTTCGCTGTTTCCATATCATTTAGGCCGAGTTCAATTCGGTAATAAAACGCGCCCGTCTGCTGATCTTGGAACGTGTCTGCGGAAACGTTGAGAACTTGGCCAAACAGTTCTGGTGTATTGCGCTGATCGAACGCGGTAAGCCTGACTATAGCGGGTTGCCCGATGTAGACCTGATCGATGTCACGAGATGCGACCTGTGCAGTGATCACGACCGGTCGGTCATTGGGGATAAGATACATCAGAGGTTCAGCGGCTCGGACTACGGCGGAGGCGCCTAGAACCTTCAGATCATATACGGTCCCCGCGAGAGGGGCGCGAACCACAGCGCGATCAATTCGGTTCTGAAGTGTCCGCTTTTTTTCATCAAGCTCAGTCTCACGTGGATCGATCTCGCGCAATTCGGCCATTGCTGCTTCTCGGCGGTCATTTGCAATGCCCAAGATTTCAAGTTCGATCCCGCTTTGCCGCTCGATGGCGACGGCGCGTGCGGCCTCCGTTTCAGCAATTTGTCCCACAAGAGCGGCGCGGTCGCGACGAAGAGCAAGAACGCGAGGTGCCTCTGAAAGCCCTCGCTCCAATAGGGTCAATTGTGCGGCAAGCTCTTCGTCCAAGAGCGCCAGTTGCTCTGTCATAGCGACGATTTGCGCGTCGATGCCCCCGACTTGGCGGATGATCTGTTTCGATTGTTGTGAGAGTTGTTCGGTTTCTCGCGCTTCGGCTTCGAGACGGAGTGTCAGCAGATTTTGCTGTGACTCGTAGAGTGATTTGGTAGCGGCGTTTTGCTTTTCGTTCAGTGCCAATGTGAATTGATCATCACGCTCTGCAATCAGTCTCGCCTTTCGGGCCAAAAGCTCGAAAAGTTGGTTTTCAATGACTGCAAATTCAGAAGCCAATTCTGTGGTGTCGAGCATAAGCAAGATCCGCGATTTCTCGACCTCTTCACCTTCGGCGACGAAAATCTCTCGAACAATGCCTCCATCTGGGTGCTGAATAATCTGTCTGTTTTTCTCGACCTCAACATGGCCAGAGGCGACGACTGCACCTTGGATGTTTGTGCCAAATAGCCAACCGCCAAGGCCCAAAAGCAGGACAGCAAGCGTCACGAACCCAAGGGTGATGAAACGTCGAGAGGACCACTTCATCGTGCACCTCCACCTGAGGTGTCTTGTTGAATCACCTGATGGTTTTGAACCATTTGTCTGAGAACTTCGTCACGAGGTCCGAAAGCGCGTCGGATGCCGTCTTCTACAACCAACAAGAGGTCGCATTCTTGAATCGCGGCGGGACGATGCGCCATGATAATGACCGCTTTCCCCGAAGTTTTGAGTGCGCGAATGGCGCTGTTGAGAGCAATGCTCCCCTCATTATCCAGGTTTGAATTTGGTTCATCCAAAATCACCAGAACGGGCTCGCCATATAGAGCGCGCGCGAGTCCTATACGCTGGATTTGTCCCCCGGATAAGTTCCCACCGTTGGCGTCTATTCGTGTGTCGTAGCCATTAGGGAGCTTTAGGATCATCTCATGTGCGGCGGCCATGCGAGACGCTTGGACGACTTTTGCGGCGTCAGGCGTTTCAGACATTCTCGCTATATTCTCGGTGATCGATCCGTCGAACAGCTGAATGCGTTGCGGCAAATAACCGATATATTGACCAAGCGTCTCTGGATCATATTGATCAAGCGTCGCGCCATCGAGCCTTATACTCCCGCCGACCGGTTGCCATGTTCCAACAAGCGCTTTTGCAAGTGTTGTCTTTCCCGCGCCAGAAGGTCCGATAACGCCAAGTGCTTGGCCCGGACCAAGATCGAACGTAAGCATCCGAAGGGTCGCGTTCGCTCTTCCAGGCGGAGCAATCGTCAACTGGTTCACGGATATTTTGGCCAATGGCGTAGGCAGTGCCGTGCGTTGGGGGACTTCTTTAGACTCTGAGAGGAGCCGCGTCAGGTTTCCCCATCCATCAAACGCTCGCTCTATCAAAGACCATTGGGCAATCAATAGCTCGATCGGAGCAAGTGCGCGTCCGAGCAGTATTGATCCAGCGATCATTGCTCCTGCTGACATTTCCCCACGAATAACAAGATAAGCACCAAGCCCGAGCATGGCTGATTGCAAAAGCAGCCGCACCCCACGCGAGCTTGCTGCATAAAGGCCCGAAGTGTCTGAGAATGACATGGACGAACCGAGTGCAGCGTTGCGAAGTTGTGCCCATCGACCCATCGTGGCCGCATTCATTCCAAGCGAGCGAATTTGCTCTGCGCTCGCTTGGAGGGTTTGGTTGTATCGGTCGGCGAGAACTGCGGCTTCGGAGGCTTTTGCCGCAGCTTCCTTTGTGCGCATTTGATTAAGAATTGCGAGTGAAATGAGGATCACGGCACCCGCGATCGCCAACCAGCCAAGCCAAGGATGGAAGACAAAAATCCCGACAAAAAATACGGGCATCCAAGGCAGATCAAATGCAGACACAATAGCAGGCGACGTCAAAGCCCTTTGAACTGCTTCAAGATCGCGCAGTCCGTTAGGTCTGTTGGCTGACCCAATGAGTGCCTGCTCTTGAACGGTGCGAAAAACGATCGGATCCAGCGTGCTTTGAAATTGAGCACCGACACGGGCCATGAGCCGCCCACGGACATAGTCCAGAAGTGTCATACAGAGGTAGAGAAACCCGACGATGATTGACAAGGCAACCAGTGTTTCCACCGAGCGTGAACCGAGTACACGGTCATAAACGCTCAGCATATAGAGTGGGCCACTCAGCATCAGAATATTGACGACAAGGCTGAAAAGCGCAGCAGACAATATTAACGCGCTGCTCTTGCGCATTGTGGCCGCTAGAATTCGCTTTCCCTTGGTCTTCGTTGCTTTCACCTAAATCCTCGCACCCACCTAGGTGGTTTTGATCCACCTAAAAACACCCATAAGGATAACCTCTTACTCCTTTATTGTAACGCTTACTTCCCTTGGTGTTACTGCAAAATGAATAACCACAGATTAGAATTTCATTATTATTTTATTCCTGAGGTTGATATGTCCCTAATTTCCAAGACGGTTGTCTTGTTCTTTCTTCCCACTATTCTTGCCGCAGGTGGATATGAAGGACGTTACAAACAAATGGTGACCTCCGACTGTTCAAAGGTTGGAGAGGTCGGCGGTTCCCTAGAAATCAAGAACGGAATTTTTTACGGTGTCGATAACGAATGCCGCATGACGCGCCCAGTTGACGTCATCAACATGGACGCGACGCTTTATACGATGCAGTGCTCGGGAGAAGACGATCAGTGGACCGAGCGAGCACTTTTTATGAGATCAGATTATGTCGAAGGGATCATCATGGTTTGGAACGGATACGCCTTTGTCTATGAAAAGTGTGGCGAGCCGGAGTGATCAGTTTCCTGCCGAACTCTGAAGCTCTTTAAGCAAAAGCTGTATCAGTTGTTCTGCCTGATCGTCACTCATGACAGGACCAGCAGGTTCGGTTCCATCCGGCGCAGTCATCGGTAGTGGAACAGGAATGCGATCGGCCAGGACGCGGGACATTGTTTCGTGCCAAATCTCGGCGGGAAGCCCGCCACCGGTCACGCCGGAAAGAGGTTTGTTGTCATCATATCCCATCCAAATTCCGGTCACGAACTCACCCGTGAAGCCGATGAACCAAGCATCGCGCGATGCTTGCGTCGTCCCTGATTTGCCTGCGATCTGCCAACCTGCGATCTTAGCGCGTTGTCCTGTGCCTTGCTCTATAACATTGGACATCATCCAAGTGAGCTTTTTGGCAGACTCATCGCGAATGACGCGTTCACCAATACCGCCGCCCTGTCCAAAGATTGGTTCGCTGTCTCCTTGAAGGCGTAGGTCTACCAGTCCATAGGGCGCGACCGACGAGCCGCCGTTCAAAATACCTGCATAGGCTGCGGTCATTTCGATCAGAGTGCTTTCAGAGACCCCGAGCGCCAAAGCGGGGCCATCGGCCAAATCTCGGTCGATACCGAAACCTGTTGCGACGGACCGAACTGCATCACGTCCAACCGCCTCGGACAAGAGAACCGCGGGAATGTTGCGGCTTTCATAGAGTGCCTGTGTCAGAGTGATTTCACCTTTGAACTCACGGTCATAGTTCTGGGGGCACCATTCGCCAGAGCCAACGACATTGAGGCAAAGGGGTTGGTCATTGATGACCTCAAGTGGCGAGTGGCCAAGTTCAAGGGCAGCTGCGTAGACAAATGGCTTAAAGAGTGAACCCGTTTGCCGAAGCGCTTGAGTGGCACGATTGAAAGCTCCAGAAGCCTGAAGATTGCGTCCGCCAACCATGGCCCGCACGGCACCGTCTGCCGACATCACCACAATTGCTGCCTGAGCTTCAGAGCCTTCTTTGACTTTGTTCTCGAAGACCCAAGTGAGCGCTTCTTCGGCTGCTGCTTGGATCTTTTGGTCGAGGGTCGTTCGGATAATTACATCTTCTGTGGTCGAGCGGGTAAAGAACTCGGGGCCGCTTTCCATAACCCAATCGGCAAAATAACCACCCGAGCGAGTCTTTGCTGCTTCGGAAAGGCCAGACGGATTTTCACGCGCATAGGCAGCCTCGGCGGCGCTTAGATAGCCTTGCTCCTCCATGAGGCCGAGTACGACATTCGCTCGATCCCAGGATCGTTGAAGGTTTGAGGTAGGCGCATAAGTCGAGGGTGCCTTGAGAAGTCCTGCAAGGATCGCGGCTTGAGACGCGTCCACTTGGTTCGCGGATATGCCAAAGTAACGCTGAGCGGCTGCCTCAAATCCACGTGTACCGGCGCCAAGATAGGCACGATTCAGGTAAATCGTTAGGATTTCCTCTTTGGTGTATTTGACCTCCATCGCCATCGCATAGATGGCCTCTTTGGCCTTACGCCATAGAGTGGAACGTCGGCAGTCCGCTTCATACTCCGCTTCGCTCTTCCACACCTCAGGGTCATAGGGGGTCCCGATGCACAGAAGTTTGGCGGTCTGCTGCGTGATCGTTGAGCCGCCGTTGCCCGAAAGTGGACCGCGTCCCTCACGCAAGTTGATCCGAACGGCCGACGCGATGCCGCGCGGCGAAAGGCCAAAGTGCGAGTAGAAGCGTTTGTCCTCGGTGGCGACGACCGCATCGTGCAGATAGGGCGAAACCGTATCGGCGGTAATCATCCCCCCGAACTGATCCCCTCGCCAAGCGAACACGGTCCCGTTTGAGTCCAATAATGTGACAGAACCACGTGCTCGACCATCCACCATTTCGGTCAACGGGGGCAAAGTTGTCGACATATAATAGACGCTCGCGCTTAAAATTAGGCCAAAGATCAAGCCGACCCGCCAGCCGATCCCCCAAATCAGGCGCAAGAAGAAGCGAATGATTCCCGTAAACAAACCAAGAATCAGTCCAATCGGCCCACGAGGTTTGCGGGGCGTTTTGCGCACAGGCGCACGTTTTTTTGCGGGCTCCGATTTGGTTTTCGTGGCTTTGCTATTGGAATCATAGCGTTTTTCCGCCACCAAAGGGGGGCTTTTGCGTCCCGGTCCTGCCATTTGCCTATACTGCCGACTGCTTCATTTTTTCTGAGCATACTTCCTGCTCGCTCAAATGTTGAGCGCTTCTGAGCAGATACAACGCGTTTTTGTTTTGCTTAATTTTTGATCTAGTTGCTTAATTTGTATAAATTTTGTGCAGTTTGTTGCCCTGCGAGCCAAGTACAACCGCTGGTTTTCTTGAGAACCCGCACAATTTCCGCGCTTCTACCAGTGTGCACGGCCGGAATTGGTCGTCCGAGAACAACTCGTAAGGGGAAGACAGTGAAACTCATCATCGCAACTATTAAGCCGTTCAAGCTGGAGGAGGTCCGCGAGGCTGTGACCGCCGCTGGCGTTCGCGGCATGATGGTGACCGAGATCAAGGGCTTTGGCTCGCAGTCTGGTCACACCGAAATCTACCGTGGCGCTGAATATGCCGTGAACTTTGTTCCGAAGGTCAAGCTCGAGATCGTCGTGCCAGACAACATGGTTGAACAGGTCGTCTCGACCATCGCATCCACCGCTAAGACCGACAAAATCGGCGACGGTAAAATCTTTGTTCTCGACGTCGAGAGTGCACTACGCGTGCGCACCGGCGAAACCAACGACGACGCGCTCTAAGGCGTTCTCAGGGGAAGAAAATCAAATGAAACTCACGAAACTCCTCCCAGCCGCCGCGCTTATTGCGCTTCCGGTCATGGGTTTTGCTCAGGAAGCCGAAGCTGTTGCTGGCGTTGATGCTTCGACTGACTCGATGTTCATCTTCAACTCGCTTCTGTTCCTTATCGGCGGCTTCCTTGTGTTCTGGATGGCAGCTGGCTTTGCGATGCTCGAAGCTGGCCTCGTTCGTACCAAGAACGTAGCGATGCAGCTCACCAAGAACGTTGCGCTCTTCTCGCTCGCAGCGATCTTCTATTACCTGATCGGTTACAATCTGATGTATCCGCTCGGCACTTGGTCGATCGACGGTGTTCTCTCGGGTGTTTGGTCCACCGCTGCTCTTGAAGCTGTTGGAGTTGCCCGTGATGGTGCTGACGACTATGGTTATGCTTCGACCGGTTCGGACTTCTTCTTCCAGCTTATGTTCTGTGCGACCACTGCTTCGATCGTTTCGGGCACCCTCGCTGAGCGTATCAAGCTGTGGCCCTTCCTTGCCTTCACCGTTGTTCTGACTGCGATCATCTATCCGCTTCAGGCATCGTGGAAGTGGGGCGGCGGTTTCCTTGACGCTGCTGGTTTCCTCGACTTCGCTGGTTCGACCGTTGTTCACTCGGTTGGTGGCTGGGCTGCTCTTGCTGGTGTGCTCATCCTTGGCCCGCGTATCGGCAAGTACAAAGATGGCCGCATCAACCCGATCCCTGGCTCGAACCTTTCGCTTGCTACGCTCGGCACATTCATCCTGTGGCTCGGTTGGTTCGGCTTCAACGGTGCGTCCCAGCTCGCAATGGGTACTGTAGGTGACGTAGCTGACATCTCCCGTATCTTCGCTAACACCAACGCTGCTGCTGCAGGTGGTTCGGTTGCCGCGATGATCTTGACCCAGCTGCTCTACAAGAAGGTCGACCTCACCATGGTTCTCAACGGTGCACTCGCTGGTCTCGTATCGATCACCGCTGAACCGCTGACCCCGACACTTGGCGCAGCAACTCTGATCGGCGCATTCGGCGGTATCCTCGTGGTCCTCGTTGTTCCGATGCTCGACAAGCTCAAGATCGACGACGTCGTCGGTGCGATCCCTGTCCACCTCGTCTGCGGTATCTATGGCACCATCGCTGTAGCTTTCACCAACCCTGATGCATCCTTCGGCACACAGCTCTACGGTATCGTTGTTGTCGGCATCTTCACCTTCGTTGTCTCTGCGGTTCTTTGGTTCCTTCTCAAAGTCACCATGGGCATCCGCGTCAGCGAAGAAGACGAGATCAACGGTCTCGACAAGGCTGAACTTGGTATGGAAGCTTATCCTGAGTTCTCGAAAGGCTAAGTTCCTTCCACTTAGCACTTCACTCAACTGCCCGGGCGTTCACGCCCGGGTTTTTTGTTTGGGACGCGCTTTTGCGCAAAAGAAAAAGGCGGGGAAGACCCCGCCCTTTATTCATTTGATTAAGGCTATCTTAGATGCCTGCGTCGATGATCGCTTTTGCGAGAAGCGGTACGGTTTCGGTATTCAAACCCGCAATGTTCATTCGGCTGTCTGAAACCATGTAGATCCCGTTATTGGCGCGCATCGTCTCGACCTTTTCAGGTGTAGTGCCGATACGGCTGAACATGCCGCGGTGATGTGCGATAAAGTCAAAGCGATCCGAGTTCGAAAGGCGGCGAAGTTCGTCAGCGAGCTGGGTCCGCAGGCCAAGCATGGTATTACGAACTTCTTCGAGTTCGGCTTCCCAGTCTGCTCGTAGTTCCGGCGTTGTCAGAATAGTAGTCACAACGCGTGCGCCATGATCCGGCGGGAACGAGAAGTTCTGGCGGTTGAGGAAATTCATGTTCTGCTGCGCAAGCTTGGTTTGACCAGCATCGCGTGCGATTGCCATGAGAATACCAGTACGCTCGCGGTAGATGCCGAAGTTCTTGGAGCACGAAGCTGCAATAAGGCATTCGTCCACACCGGCAGCAACGAGACGGGTTGCGGCGGCATCTGCCTCGAGTCCGTCACCAAAGCCCTGATAGGCGATGTCCACAAGCGGCACTGCACCTTTGGCCTTGATGAGAGCAATGGTTTCTTTCCACTGTTCGTCATTGAGGTTGGCGCCGGTCGGGTTGTGACAGCAACCGTGGAGCAGAACGACATCGCCCTCTTTCAGTGCCCCGAGGTCAGCGATCATTCCATTGAAGTCAACGCCACGGGTTGCCTCGTCAAAGTAGCGGTACTCGGTCATTTTCATGCCGAGGTACTTGATTATTGACGGGTGGTTCGGCCATGTCGGAGCCGAAAGCCAGACAGTGGCTTCGGGCGAAGCTAGGCGAATGAGTTCCAGAGCCTGACGGATTGCGCCAGTACCGCCTGGAGTGGCCACAGCTGCAATACGATCACGAGCGACAACACCGTCAAGTACGAGACCGATCATGGCGTCCGAGAAAGCTGGATCGCCAGCGAGGCCGACATAGGATTTGGACGCCTGAGTTTCGAGAAGGATTTTCTCTGCGGCTTTCACAGCGCGCATAACCGGAGTGTTGCCGGTAGGGTCTTTGTAGACGCCGACGCCGAGGTCAATTTTGTCCGTTCGCGGATCCTCACGGAAGGTCTGCATCAACATGAGGATTTTGTCAGCGGGTTGTTCTTTGAGATGCTCAAGCATCAGGCTTCTCCAGTTGCGATTGGAAGATCAGCATACATGCCCCATTCAGACCATGAGCCGTCATAAAGTGAGTGGTCGGTCTTGCCGATCCGCTCGAGCGCGAGCGAAAGCACGGCAGCCGTGACTCCCGACCCGCAGGTGGTAATGGCTGGCTTGGACAAATCCACGCCCGCCGCCTCGAAAATGGTGCGCAGTTCCTCGGGCGCCTTCATGGTGCCGTCCGTATTCTGCACAGATTTGTAAAAGACGTTCCGCGCGTTCGGGATGTGGCCCGACCTTAACCCTTCGCGGGGTTCGGGGGCTTCGCCACGAAATCTCTCGGGCGCTCGTGCGTCGATAATTGCGTAATCGCCAAGCTTGGACGCGCGGGCCACTTGGGTCACATCTTTGACCATGTCGCTTTGGCGATCGACGATCATATGGCGGTCACGAATAACTGGTTCAGCGTCAGTTGTTTTGCGACCTTCAGCTTTCCATTTGGGCAGACCACCATCTAGAACAGCGACCTTGTTTTGCCCCATCAGACGAAAGAGCCACCAAACACGCGCCGCAGAGAAAAGTCCTGATCCATCGTAAACGACGACTTGATGGCCGTCGCCAATACCCATCGCACGCATACGGCTCATGAACTTTTCGACTGGAGGGACCATATGCGGTAAGTCTGAGCGCAGATCGCTGATCTCATCGATATCGAAAAAGCGCGCACCCGGAAGATGTTCTGCATCATATTCTGCTTTAGGATCACGGTTTTGGTTCGGCAGATACCAAGACGCATCGAGAATCCTTAGGTCAGGGTCCTTGAGATTATCTTCAAGCCACTGGGTCGATACCAGAGTTTTGGGGTCGTCTTGGAACTTGCTTGCCATGGGAATCCCCTTTTGGGGCCTGCTTCAAAAGCCTTGTGGATCGGCGGCGTTACTAACGTGCTTAACCCAAGCTGGCAAGGGAAACAGGCCGATATAACGGGGAAGTTAGGCCTTATGTCGAACGTGTCGCAATTCGCTTTCTAAGGCCTGTTTGAATCAGTCACCGTGGCGCAAGAGCCGCTGTTTTTGGCGCGCCCAATCACGCTTGGCCTCGGTCTCGCGTTTATCGTGGTTTTTCTTACCCTTAGCGACGCCAATTTTAAGTTTTACCAGACCACGATCGTTAAAATACATTACGATCGGCACAAGCGTCATGCCCTCACGCTGAGTTGCGTTCCACAGGCGTGAAAGCTCTTTGCGGCTCACCAGAAGTTTGCGCTTGCGACGTTCTTCATGGCCCCAAGTTTTGGCTTGTTCATAAGGCGCAATGTAACCGTTGATAAGCCAAAGCTCACCATTCTCAACAGAAGCATAGCTTTCGGCAATATTCGACTGGCCAACACGAAGCGATTTGACCTCGGACCCCATAAGGATGATCCCGACTTCAAGGTCGCTTTCGATTGCATAGTCATAGCGGGCACGCCGGTTCTCGGCGATGACCTTATAATTCTTGTTTTCAGGTTTCTTGGCCATAGTAAATCTCAGATAGGTGAGGATGCCCAAAGGAGCAAGGTGTCGCGTTGCCTATGGCCAATCCTTGAGTTCAAGGTAGACTCGACGCAACACTGCACGGGGGCCTTATATGTTTATTCAGATCGCAATCGGATCACTGATGTTGGTTGCTTCAATTGCCTTCGCAGCTTTGACATTCTGGCTCCTAGAACATTTTCTGACGCGCACCGGTGGGTGGATGACTCGTCGTCCGCATCGGCCAAAGCTTGTGATGGCACTTATCGTCTCTTCCGTCGCGATCCTGGGGCAAGTGACGGTTAGCGTCTGGATGTGGGCCGGTCTTCTTTGGTGGCTTGACCTGTTTCATAGCCTCGAAATGTCGGTCTATTTCGCGTTGACTTGCTTTACTACGCTTGGGTTCGGAGATGTCTTGCTCCCTCAAGAGTGGCGTCTTTTAGGAGGTCTCGCTGCAACGAATGGCCTCGTGAATATTGGTGTGGTGACTGCCGTAATGGTCGAGACGCTACGCTTTATCCGCATGAACCAGATTCAGACCATAAGGCCAAATGCAATCTAGGCCTTAGTCCGTTTGGCTGAACGCTTCAGCGTGAAGACGCCGCTTGTGACAATCATGACGCTTCCGAAGATCGTGAATGTATCGGGCACTTCGCCAAACATCAAAAGACCAACAATTGCTGCAAATATCAGCCGCGAGTAGCGCCACGGTGTGACAGATGAGACTTCCCCCGTCCGCATTGCCATTGTCAGGAACTGATAGGCCGCAATCCCGCAAGCGGCGGTAAGGGAAAGTGTTGCCAATTGCGGACCAGAGGGGATCACCATTCCCATCCCAGTAAATGAGAGCAACAGGCCCGCAACGGAAAGCACGGAAAACCCCGCAATTCCAAGCTGCATATTCGACAGCTGTGGTGGAGCGGCGCGCGTTGCAAGATCGCGACCGGCAAAGCCAATCATCCCGATGAGGGAGAGAATGCTGAGAGGAGTGAAGCTCTCAAGGCCGGGGCGAAGAATGATAAGAACACCGATGAAGCCGATGAAAATGGCGCTCCATCGACGCCAGCCTACCTGTTCACCGAAAAGTATCGCAGCGCCTGCAACCACGACTAGCGGCGTAGCCTGCAAAATTGCCGTTGCAAGTGTCAGAGGCACTAGCATCAGCGAAGCGGTGTAACTTAGGCGGCCAGTCACCTCAAAGAACGAACGCCACAGCATTTGCTTTGTAAGATAGGAGCGTGTCCAAATCGGATCACCTTGGCGCGCTGCGCGGGTCGCAAAGAACACGATGCCGGTCAAACCAATGATCATAAGGATTTGGCCAAGCGGCATGGACTTGGTCAGATACTTGATCAGACTGTCTTCAAGCGTAAAGCCAATCATCGAGGCAACCATGAACAGGCTGCCTCGGATATTGTCGTTCAGCCCCGTGTGAGGGCCAGAAGTCATTAGTTCAGAAGACCCGCGTGGACCATTGCTGCGCGGATACGCTCTTTGGTGCCGTCGGTAAGCGGCGTGAGCGGCGAACGCACTTCGTCACTGCAAAGTCCAAGCAGAGACATGCCATACTTTGCACCGCAGACGCCGGGTTCTAGGAACACAGCCTCGTGGAGCGGCATTAGGCGGTCTAGATATTCGAGCGCCTTTTTGTAGTCGCCAGCAAGGGTTGCCTCTTGGAATTCTGAGCAAAGGCGTGGCGCGATGTTTGCTGTCACCGAAATACAGCCGACGCCGCCATGTGCGTTATATCCAAGCGCGGTAGCGTCTTCGCCCGAAAGCTGAATAAAGTCGGGGCCGCAAGTGATGCGGGTCTTGGGAACGCGCGAAAGATCGCCCGTCGCATCCTTCACCGCAATGATCTCGGGAAGCTTTGCCAGCTCGCCCATGGTTGCAGGTGTCATGTCCACGACCGAACGGCCTGGAATGTTGTAGATGACGATAGGCAGGCCACATTGGGCGGCCGCGGTATAATGCGCAATCAGACCAGCTTGGGTCGGCTTGTTATAGTATGGTGTAACCACGAGAGCAGCATCTGCACCAGCAGCCTTTGCAGCCTCGACAAGACGAACGGTTTCGATCGTATTGTTTGAACCAGCGCCAGCAACAACAGGGATACGGCCCGCCACTACTTTCACGACGGTTTCAACAACGAGATCGTGCTCTTCATGGCTAAGAGTTGGACTTTCGCCCGTTGTGCCTACGGGTACGAGACCGTGGCTGCCTTGCTCAATGTGCCACTCAACAAGTTTTTTAAGCGTGTCCAGATCCACTTGGCCGTTCTTGAACGGCGTAACCAGAGCAGGGAGAGACCCTTTGATCATGACGCGCTTCCTTTGTCGTGGTGGGGGCATTGAGTCGGCCCCGATGAAATCGGGCGGAACCTAGACGTCTTTCCGCCGATTGCCAAGTTTGTGAGTTGAGTTGTGGCGACTTCAGGATACGTTTGTTTCAATATGAGCAGAAAGAAAAATATGATGTTTCGAGCCGGTGCTTTAGCGCTCGCGTTCACTGCTGTGTTCGCTTCTTTTGCTGTCGCGCAAGTTTCTGATCAAATTCAGATACTTAGGGAATCTGTGAGGGCGGGTCGTGATGGCGACTGGGCGATTGGGCAAGCACAGGTCGTTGCCGGAGATTCGCTCACTCGCGATCTCTTTATTTGGACGAGGCTTCGCGAAGGCGAGGGCGATTTTGCCGAATATCAGAGTTTTCTCGCAGCTCATCCTGATTGGCCTGGCCTTGACCGTTTGCATTCCTCAGGTGAAGCGAGCGTTGAGAACGTTACCGATTATCAGGCGATTGCGAATTATTTTGAAACCGAAAAACCAGATACGGGCACGGGCGTTCTCGCCTATGCGCGCGCCTTGAAAGCGCTCGGAAGGTCTACGGACCTTTCCATTTATCTTGCGGACGCGTGGCTGAAAGTAGGGACCGATGATGAAGAATTTGATCTTCTGGTTTCGGAATTCGGACCTCTTCTCGCACCGTTCCATCTTGACCGCGCCAAGGCACTTCTTTGGCGGTGGAAGACAGATGATGCGGCGCGGCTCCTGCCTCTGCTTAGTGATGACAGCGCGAAACTGATTGCTGCGCGGATTGGCTTCATAAGAAAGTCAGGCGATGCCCAATCCCTTTATGATGCCGTTCCGGCCTCGCTCAAAGCCGATGCGGGTCTCCAGTATGATCGCTATAATTGGCTGTCTGATCGAGGAGAGCGCACCGATGCGATTGCCATTTTGCAAGAATACTCCATCAGTGCAGAAAAGCTCGAACAGCCCTTTCGCTGGTCAGGCTGGCGTCGGTCTCTTGCGCGCTGGAAGATGCGTGAAGGCGATTACCAAGAAGCCTATGTATTGGCGGCAAGGCACTTTATGTCTCCCGAAGACGGGTTCAACTATGTTGATCTAGAGTGGATCGCTGGCTTTATCGCACTGCGTTTCCTCGATAAGCCCGAGCTTGCGCTGACTCATTTCCAAGCGGGCTTAAACGCTGTTGAAAGCCCGATTTCCCTCGCGCAGTCTGGCTATTGGCTTGGGCGGACATACGAGGCGCTCGGGAACGCGGCAAGTGCTCGGATTTCATATGAAGCAGCGGCGAAACATCAAACGGCCTACTATGGACTCTTGGCGGCGGAAAAATTGGGCCTGCCACTCGACCCGAGGCTTTTGGGTGATGAAGAGTTCCCGAATTGGCATCAAGCTCCCTTTTTACAAACAGAGATAGGGCGCGCTGCACTGACACTTATCGCTGCCAATGAACGTTCTTCGGCGGTGCTCTTTGTGATGAAGCTTGCGCAAACGTTAGAGCGTGAGGAGCTGGGTCAGCTTGGGGCAATGCTCCGAGATATGAACGAGCCTTTCTTTCAGGTTCTTGTCGCTAAGACCGCAGTTACACGGGGCATCATCATTCACGATAGCTACTTCCCGCTACATGATCTTGCCAAAATGGACATCCCTGTTGAGCCGCAACTTGCTCTTGCCATTGCGCGCCGAGAGAGTGAATTCAATGACGTTGTAGGGAGCCCCGTCGGAGCGCTGGGACTCATGCAGGTTATGCCGGCAACGGCTGAGGAAGTGGCCGGTGATCTCGGACTGGATTTCTCCAAGGCGCGTCTGACCGCCGACTGGCGATACAACGCGCAAATCGGCACGAGATATCTCGAAATGCTACAAGAGGAGTTCGGCCCCTCTCCGGTCATGATCGCTGCGGGCTATAATGCTGGCCCGAGCAGACCGAAAGACTGGATGGACGAGCGCGGTGATCCCCGTCTGGGAGAAGCCGACATTATCGATTGGATCGAAATGATCCCATTCAGGGAAACACGCAACTACGTGCAGCGTGTCACTGAGGCCATACCAATCTACGAGGCTCGTCTCAGTGGCAAAACGGGAACCATTCGGTTCACCGAGCTTTTGCGCGGGGTCAAACCTTTGGTGCGGCCGCAAGCGAGGCCCGATGGTTCGCTTGATATCACACACGCGAATGAAGCGGTCCCCGTTAGCAATGGCAACTCAATCGCATCAAGCCTTAGACCACAGGCGCGGGGTCGCTAGGAGCGCTTTCGTGCCTTTTCGCGCCACAGAGTGAAAATCCCAGCGCCGACCACAATTGCTGCACCTATGGCAACATTTGAACGAAGCACATCGCCAAAGATCAAAAACCCAATGATCGAAGCGAACACGAGCTGGAAATAAGCAAAAGGCTGCACCGCGCTCGCCTCGGCGACTTCATAGCATTTGATCAGGAGATAGTGCCCAAGCGCTCCTGTGACGCAAAGTGCGGCCATTAATGCCCAATCACTGTTCGTCATCGGCTCCCAATGCCAAATTCCGACTGCGGTCATCACAACGGCGCCTACGATACCTGTCCAAAAGAAAGATGTCGTCGTTGTGTCCTTGCGGGCAGCAAAGCGCGTCAGAAGTCCATAGAGTGCAAACATCATTGCTGCCGTGAGTGGCCAGAGCGCGTTAATGTCAAAGACGGAATGGCCAGGATTGAGAATGATAAGAATTCCGACAAAGCCTGTGCCGATCGCAGCCCAGCGGCGCCAACCTACAATTTCTCCCAGTATCGGCCCCGAGAGGCCCGCGACTATCAGTGGGTAAGCTGCAAAAATCGCGTGGCTTTCTACAAGCCCCAACATCACGAATCCCGTCACCATTACGCAGATCTCAAGTGATAGAAGCGCCCCTCGGAAAATCTGAAGGATGGGTTGAGACGTCCGAGCCGCGTTCATAATCGAGCCAGACTGCTTCTTGGCGATCGCAATAACGAATGCCGCAAAGAACCAATAACGGATCATTACGACCATTCGCACGTCATAATTCGCCGCCAGATGTCTCGAGAGTCCGTCCTGAACAGCGAACACAAAAGTGGTGACGACCATCAGAATGATCCCGAGCCGTGTGTTCGACTGTTGCATTAGAGTTTCCTTGCGCGTGTCATATGACGTTTACGTCCATATCCCGAAGTGCGGGTTACCTCGAAACCGGCCTCTACGAGCGACCTACGTACATGCCCCGCTGCGGTATAAGTTGCGGCAGTACCACCCGATTTAGTATGACGCCCCACTTCGGCCATGAGATCACTTCCCCACATCTCTGGGTTTTTCGCTGGTGAAAAACCGTCGAGAAACCATGCATCCGCGGCAAGCGCATGATTTGAGAGCGTTTCGCGGACATCGCCGATTACGATCTCAAGACGAATGATGCCGAAATCATGTCGCGTTCCGCCTTGCTCTAAGCTTGCGATCATCAGCTGCGCGAGTTCGGCGACTTCCGGAAAGGCGCTTAGGGCTTTTTCCATTGCTTCAACGCCCATTGGGAAGGCTTCGAAAGTCGTAAACGTTACAGGGCCTTGCTTTTCGCTTTCCCTCATCGCTTTCCAAAGCGTGAGAAAGTTGAGTCCAGTTCCGAAGCCGAGCTCGCCGATTGCAAATGGACCAGTAATCCGAACAGGAAGATCATTGCCGCCAAGAAACACGTACTCGGTTTCTGCAAGCCCATTGTCGAGCGAAAAATAGGGGTCGTCGAATTGGGTCGAGATCGGGATTTTTCCGTCCCGCCATTCGAGCTGCGCTTGCTGCTGGTCGTTCATTGGAATGTGCCTTAGGTTCTTCGCGACTTTGCTGAAAGGATTTGGGAATGGCAACGCCAGAGATTACAATTCTTGGTGCTGGTGCTTTTGGCCTCGCAGTTGGATTTGCAGTTGCTAAACGCGGTGCAAAGGTTCGCGTCATCGACCCCAATGGCGTTGCCGCAGGATCTTCTGGAGGCGTGGTTGGTGCTCTTGCCCCGCACGTTCCTGAAAATTGGAATGATAAGAAAGCCTTTCAGCTCGACAGCCTCTTAATGGCCGAAGAATTTTGGCAAGAAGTGCATGACATATCGGGCCGTGATCCGGGTTACCTGCGGTCGGGGCGTCTGCAACCGCTCGCCGATGAACGCGCAGTCGAGATAGCAAGGTCGCGATCCGAAGGGGCGCGCGAGTTGTGGAAAGGCCAAGCTGAATGGACAGTTGTTTCTTCAGATGAACACGGTGAATGGGCACCTCGGAGTGCGACCAACCTTTTGGTTCATGACACATTGACGGCCCGTATTCATCCAAGAAGTGCGACGCGTGCGCTTGGTGATGCGATCAAAGTCCTTGGTGGAGAAATTCTTACCGATGGGGAAGTAAAGGGTGTATTAGTTGAAGCCACCGGCTGGCTCGGACTAAAATCACTTTCGGATCAGTTTGGGAAGAACATTGGAAACGGTGTAAAAGGCCAAGCCGCCCTGCTGGAATTCAGGGCGGAAAATGCGCCCCAACTTTATGCCGATAGCCTGCATATCGTGCCTCACGCGGACGGCACCGTTGCGATAGGCTCGACAAGTGAGCGCGAGTTTGTCTCTCCGATTGAAACGGATGGGCAACTCGATGATGTTATTGAGCGCGCCATTGCTGCCTTTCCTATCCTTACTGGCGCAAAGGTCGTTGAGCGCTGGGCAGGCGTGCGACCTCGGGCCAAGAGCCGCGCGCCGATGCTTGGACGTCATCCCCTTAAAGACGGCGCATTCATTGCAAATGGAGGCTTTAAGATCGGTTTTGGTATGGCCCCGAAGGTTGGAGCGGTTATGGCCGATCTGATCCTCGACGGCGTTGGTGCGATCCCAGAAGGGTTTAAACCTGAGGCATCGCTTTGAACGCTTTCATTGTTCACATGCCCTGAAAATCCAAGCTATTCTTCCCTTGCAAAGAAGGAGCGTTCAAATGCGCCACGGCGGCAAAATCCTGATAGATCAACTGGAAATTTTTGGAGTGGATCGAGTCTTTTCAGTTCCGGGTGAAAGCTTCCTAGCTGCGCTTGACGGTCTTCATGATAGCGGCATCCAGAACGTGGTTTGCCGACATGAAGGTGGTGCGGCAATGATGGCCGAGGCAGATGGGAAAATGACCGGCAAGCCGGGCATTGCCTTCGTGACCCGTGGGCCTGGGGCGACGAATGCGTCCGCAGGGGTTCACGTCGCTCGCCAAGATTCGACGCCGATGATACTTTTCGTGGGTCAGATTGCGCGTGACCACCGTGATCGTGAGGTATTCCAAGAAGTGGATTATCGCGCGATGTTTGGGCCGCTCGCAAAATGGGTGGCCGAGATTGATCAAACCGACCGCATTCCCGAGTATATCGCGCGCGCATTTGCAGTCGCTACGAGTGGTCGTCCTGGGCCTGTTGTTCTCGCGCTGCCCGAGGACATGCTGTCAACTGAGGCCGATGTTCAGGACAGTAAAGGTCCTGCACGGCTTCTGAGCGGTGATCTTGGTTCGGCTGCACAAGACTGTGTCGACTGGCTCAATCAGGCTGAACGTCCTTTGATCGTCGCAGGCGGGCCGCATTGGTCCAAAGAGGCCAGCGCTGATCTTGCCAACTTCGCAGGAAGCCAGCACATTCCTGTCGCCGTGTCATTTCGTCGGCAAGATTATATCGACAATCGGCATCCTTCATATTGTGGTGACTTGAACGTTGGTATGAACCCAGCGCTCGGCCGAATTGTGGCCGAGGCAGATCGGGTGCTGATCTTAGGTAGCCGTTTCGGGGACATCGAAACCCGAAGCTTCGAGCTGGCCGATCCAGTGACAACCAACAAACGCTTTTTCCACGTTCATGCCGATGCGAATGAGATTTCGCATCTTTGGCAGGCCGACTTTAACGTCACCGAAAATGCCCCGCGTTTCGTCGCGGCCTTGGCTGCCGTGCAAGCCAAAGCTAACCGTTCCTCTGAGTGGCAACAGAAGGCACGCGCCGCATATGAGGGATGGGTCGTCCCCAAACCCACGCCGGGCGATGTGAAAATGGAACAAGTCGTTCGCTGGCTTTCGGATCAGCTTCCTGAGCAAGCCATCATCACGAATGGAGCGGGCAACTACGCGGCATGGCTTCATCGTTACTTTGAATACAAAGGATTTCGAACGCAACTTGCCCCAACATCAGGTTCGATGGGATATGGTTTCCCTGCGGCGGTGGCAGCTTCGCTCCGCCATCCGGACAAGACCGTAGTCTGTTTTGCGGGTGACGGGTGTTTCCAAATGACCCTGAATGAGATGTCGACTGCTGTTCAACATGGGGCAAAGCCAATTGTGATCGTGGTTAATAACGGTCAGTATGGCACGATCCGCATGCACCAAGAAAAGCGATTTGCGCATCGCGTTTCAGGTACGACTCTCGCAAACCCTGACTTTGCAGCACTTGCCTTTGCCTATGGCGGGCATGGTGAAGTTGTGAAGGAACAAGCCGAATTCCCAGAGGCCTTTGCGCGGGCTCAGGACTTTGGCGGATTGGCAGTTATCGAGCTGCGTGTTGATCCAGAGGCACTTACGGCAAGTCAAACGCTCTCGGACATTCGGGGGGCCTGATCAGAGATCGAATTCAGATTTAAGCGACGAGCGCTTCAGCCTTCTTGAGGTCCACGGATACCAGCTGGCTGACGCCTTGCTCGCCCATTGTCACGCCGAAGAGACGGTCCATCCGGCTCATCGTTACCGCGTGGTGGGTAATGATGAGGAAGCGTGTCTCTGTGCGGCGTGTCATTTCATCAAGCAAATCACAGAAACGCGTCACGTTGGCATCGTCGAGTGGCGCGTCCACCTCGTCCAATACACAGATCGGCGCTGGGTTCGCGAGGAATACCGCAAAGATCAACGCCATTGCTGTAAGCGTTTGCTCACCGCCAGAAAGGAGCGACAAGGTCGCGAGCTTTTTGCCTGGCGGTTGGCACATGATCTCAAGGCCAGCTTCGAGTGGGTCGTCGCTTTCCACCAACATAAGCTTCGCTTCGCCGCCGCCGAAGAGGTGTGTGAAAAGGTTCGAGAAATTCACGTTCACTTCGTCAAACGCGGTCAGCAGACGTTCACGTCCTTCGCGATTCAGCGACGAAATGCCAGAACGCAGTGCTTTGATGGCTTCTTCGAGATCCTGCTTTTCGGACAGCAAATTGTCGTGTTCTTCCTGAACTTCTTTTGCGTCTTCTTCCGCACGAAGGTTAACCGCACCAAGCGCATCACGCTGCCGTTTCAGCGAGTTCACTTGATTTTCAATGGCTTCCGCGGGAGGCATCTTTTCGACGTCGGTGCCAAGCGAGGCAAGGAGTTCTTCTGGTGACGTTTCCTGAGCCTCTTTGATGCGCTCGGCTGCGCTGGCAACGCTGCTTCTTGCGGCTTCGTTGCGCGCCTCAGATCGCGCACGAGCTTCACGCGCTTCGGATGCGGCTCGCTCTGCTTCACGTTCTGCGATTGCGGCTTCTCGAAGAGCGGTCTCGCCCTCGGCAAGAGAGTCAGAAGCACGATTTCGGCGTTCCTCGGCGACCTCGATCGCTTCCATCAGCTCTTCGCGCTTCTCTGAGATTTCAGAAGGCACTTCGCGGGCGATTTCAAGCTCTTCAACTGTGCCTTCGCGGCGTTCCAGGAGCTCTTCGCTCCGCTTGGTCGCCGTATCAAGACGATGGCGCCAGCCACTGATCTCTTTTGTGATCTCTTGCGATCTTTTCAGACGTGCATCACCTTCGCGGCGCAGTTCATCTGCCAAGCTCCGCTTGGTCATCATGGTCATGCGTGCGGCTTCAACGGCCATCTTGATGTCTTCGACAGACGCCCGTGAATCGCCCAAGTCAGGCAATTCCTCAAAGCTACGCTCAGCTTCGGTCAGAGCGCGTCGTGCGGTATTGGCGTCTTCTTCATGACGGCGTAGAGCAAGGTGGGCATTTTCCAATTTGCCTTCGGCAAGATTTCGTTCCGCTTCGGCGCGAGATGCCGCACGATTTGCTTCGGCAACCATTTGGTCCGCTTGGCGTCGTGCATTCCGTGCCATCTTGTCGGCTTCGGTCAAATCAGCGAGCCTACGGCTCAACGCCTCGTGTGCCTGCGCCGCGCCCTCGGCTTTGGCGTTTAGTTCTTCCAAATCGCGCTTGAGTTCAACAAGGCGGTTCAACTGCTGGAGGCGAAGTGCGGCCGCAGAAGGCGCATCTTCGGCGCTCGCGCGAAAACCATCCCAACGCCAAAGATCGCCTTCAAGGCTAACCAGTCTCTGCCCAGGCTTAAGCGAAGACTGAAGTGAATGAGCCTGCGCGACATCGACAAGGCCGATTTGGCTCATGCGCCGAATAAGGACCTCGGGCACATTCACATAGTCGGTAAGCGGCTTGATACCCGCTGGCAGAGCCTGCGCGTCAGAATATTCGGGGAGCACGGCCCAGCCTGACGGGGTATCACCTTCGATAACAGGCGCGCGCAAGTCATCCGCTAGGGCAGCTCCGAGCGCCTTTTCATAGCCGCTTTGAACCGAAAGAAGGTCCATCAACTGGCCACCCTCTCGTGTGTCTCGCTCTACGAGTTTAGTGAGAGCGGCAACTTCTGCACGGAGTGCATTCGCTTCGCCCTCGGCAGATGAACGAAGTGAACGGGCATCAACTTCACGCGACTGGGTGTCCGCTCGTGCAGTCTCGGCCTCGATCAATGTTGCTTCGGCATTTTCGGCTGTCGCAACGGCAATCCCTTCAGCTTCCTGGGCGGCTTCTAGTTCTGCTTCGGCGCGTTCAAGCGCAACCGTCGCTTCGGACATCTGGGCTTTGGCACGTTCGGCATTGCCCTCGGCGGTGGAGAGGGTCTTGTGACTGTCATCGAGAAGGCGCTGTACCGACTGATGGCGAGCTGCGAGACGTGCAACGTCCTCGGTCATCTGGCTTAGGTCATTCTCGCGCTCTTGCAAAACCGCCGCAGCATCCCGCGCGATTTCTTGCGCTTCGGTGAGCCTTTCGGGGTGCCCCGCACTTGCCTTTGCGATTTCGCGCGCTTCCCATTCCAGTCGTTCAATCGTCTCGCCTGCGTCCTTATTCAAACCCGCCTCGCGATCCATATCGCGGGTAAGCTGGTCAATCCGGTTTCGCAGGGTCTCGATCTTCTCAAGCGCGCGGATTTCTTGATCCTTTAGGGCGTCACGCTCGACAACCAAGCGCTGAAGGACAGCGGCGGCAATTGCTTCTTCTTCGCGCAGTGGCGGGATGGACTCTTCGCGCTCTGTTCGTGCCTTGGTCGAAGCACGTGCTTCTGCCTCGGCACGTGACGCCGCAACTGTTCGCTCACGAAGCTCGGCGACCGCTGCAAGTCGACTTTCTTCCGCTTCGCGCCAACGGCGATAGAGAAGCATGCCTTCGGCAAGACGGAGATTCTCACCGATTTCCCGATAGCGCGCAGCTTGCCGTGCCTGACGCGCCAGCTGACCAAGTTGGTTGGCAAGTTGTTCGATGACGTCGTCAACCCGTGCAAGGTTCTGCTCAGCCCCCTTGAGCTTGAGCTCTGCTTCATGGCGACGTTGATACAGACCGGAAATACCAGCCGCCTCTTCAAGAATGCGGCGACGGGACTTTGGTTTGGAATTGATGAGTTCAGAAATCTGACCTTGACGCACGAGCGCGGGCGAGTGTGAACCCGTCGACGCATCGGCAAAAAGCATCTGCACGTCGCGAGCGCGCACTTCTTTGGTTCCAACTTTATAGGCCGAGCCGATATCGCGCGTGATGCGGCGCACGATTTCAAGTTGGTCATTGTCGTTGAATGCGGCGGGCGCAAGACGATCGCTGTTGTCTATGAGAAGAGCAACTTCTGCAAAGT
Organism: uncultured Aestuarium sp.; assembly: GCA_964461315.1. GTDB lineage: Bacteria > Pseudomonadota > Alphaproteobacteria > Rhodobacterales > Rhodobacteraceae > Marivivens. Next base: position 56,217 of record CAYWUN010000002.1, on the reverse strand, counting down.
TGCGAGCGGGGCGTGTTGCTGTACCGGCGAAAATCACGTCTTCCATGCCGCCGCCACGCATCGCGGTCGGGCGGTTTTCGCCCATGACCCAACGCAGGGCTTCAAGTAGGTTGGATTTTCCGCAGCCATTCGGACCCACCACACCCGTAAGCCCGTCAGCGATCATAAGATCGGTCGGGTCAACAAAGCTCTTAAAGCCGTTGAGTCTGAGTTTGGTGAAGCGCACGAAGCCCCCGTGATTCCTGTTAGGTCAGTCTGGGGCGTGTAAGGTCTTTCTGTCAACGAAACCCACCATAAAATGCGGACTGTCTGTGAGTTATCCACAAGATATCGGTGAATCCCTGCGAAATTCGCTTTCGGGTAGAGGCCATTATTCCCGATTGACGCAGATAGCCGTTCGCGCGCAATGTCGCGCCATGACCAAATCATCGCCCCTTATTACACCCGTTCTTATTGTCGGCTCTCTGATCGTTATGACGGGATTTGCCATTCGCGCTTCATTCGGCGTGTTCCAGATTCCAATTGCGGAAGAGTTTGGTTGGCTTCGCGCTGACTTCTCTCTGGCGATTGCGATCCAGAACCTCGCTTGGGGGATTGGTCAGCCGATTTTTGGTGCAATCGCCGAAAAGATCGGGGACCGAAAAGCGATCATCATGGGTGCAGTCGCCTATGCAGTTGGCCTAGTGCTTTCTGCGGGCGCGACACTGCCCATTCAGCACCAGTTCTATGAAGTCCTGGTCGGTTTTGGTGTCGCGGGGACAGGTTTCGGTGTTGTGCTCGCAGTCGTAGGCCGTGCTTCCTCTGCTGAGAACCGGTCCATGTCCTTGGCAATTGCGACGGCCGCTGGTTCGGCAGGTCAGGTGATCGGCGCTCCGATGGCTGAGATATTGTTAAGCTTCATGCCTTGGCAGTCTGTGTTTCTTGTCTTTGCAGCTATGATCCTCGGTGTTCTTCTGCTTTTGCCGCTGATGCGCGCACCGCAAATGGCGAGCCGTGCAGAGCTCGAAGAGACGATGGGCCAAATCCTCGTTAAGGCCTTCAAAGACCCTTCTTATACGATGATCTTCCTTGGGTTCTTTTCCTGCGGATACCAGCTGGCGTTTGTCACGGCGCACTTTCCTGCCTTTGTGACCGAAATGTGCGGACCGATTGCAGCAGGAGGTATCCTTGATGGCATTGGTATTTCATCGACTTCGGCGCTCGGCGCAGCTGCAATCTCTCTCATCGGTCTGGCGAATATCGCAGGCACTCTGATGGCAGGTTGGCTAGGCAAGCGCTTTGCCAAAAAGTATCTACTTGCCAGCGTTTATCTTGGCCGTACGATCATTGCCGCATGGTTTATCCTAACGCCGATGACCCCCGTGACTGTGATCATATTCTCGGTTTCGATGGGCGCACTTTGGCTGGCGACGGTGCCTCTAACCTCTGGCCTTGTCGCGCATATTTATGGGCTACGCTATATGGGAACGCTTTATGGGATCGTGTTCTTTAGCCATCAGCTCGGCAGTTTCCTTGGCGTTTGGCTAGGAGGTGCGCTTTATGACATCTATGGGACGTATGAATACGTCTGGTGGGTCGGTGTAGGCGTTGGTGCGTTCTCGGCCCTAATCCACCTTCCGATCCGCGAACGTCGCTTAGAAGGTCTCTTGACCGATTAAGCGCGCCACGCGTCAACGATATAGCGTGCGGTCATCAGATCTAGGTGAGCGCCGCCGCCATTCTTAAAAAGTGTTATGTCATCCGAAGTGCGGTTGAATTTCTCAAGCTCATAGAAGTCAGAGATCACATGTGACTCTGGGATGACGCCGTTGGCGACAGGTGTCTTTAGCTCGCCGATATGGCCGACAGTAGTATGACGGTTGTCGACAAAAACCTTGGAGCGGAGCAGCGCGGCATCGTTTGCCTCGCGCATGTCGGGGCGATAAGCGCCGATAAGGTCGATATGCTGGCCTGCTTGGAACCATTCGCCTTGGATAAACGGTTCGGTCGACATGGTAGCTGAGGTTACGATGTCAGCCGCTTTCACCGCTGCTTCGAGGTTGGTCGCAACTTTGACATCCGGCAGCTCTGAGGCGAATTTCTCGGCGCCCGCAAGGCTTCTGTTCCAGATCGTGAATTGGGCCTCTGGGAAAGCAGCAGAGTAAGCCTCTTTGAGGCTGCGGCCGACAGTGCCGGCACCGATAATCAGGATGTTGCGGCTGTCAGGACGCGCGAGTTTGCGTGCTGCGAGCAGGCTATCTGCAGCCGTCTTCCACTTGGTTACAAGGTGAAAGTCGACAACTGCCTCAAGCGTGCCGTCCTCGTCAGAGAACAGGTTTACCGCGCCGTTAATCGTCGGCTTTTGAACCGCTGCATTTTCTGGAAAAATAGTTGCACATTTCACGGCAAGACCAAGCCCGTCGATCCATGCGCTTCGATTTAGGAGAGTATCTTTCCCCCGATAGAGGAAGACATCTTCGACCTCGGCTTTGGGAAGCTTGTGCCCCTTTTCAAAAGCCTCGGTCAGTGCAATCCAGTCGAGCTTTACTTCGGCTTCAAAGGGGACGATATCAACCATTAGACGGCCTCGGCGGGGGTGAGAAGACGTTCTTTGACGAGGCGAGCGGCCCAACCTTCGGGTCCATCGAACAAATGAGTTTGCCAGCCACGCGCCATAGCGGCGGTGATGTTGTCGATGCGGTCATCTGCAAAAAGAAGAGCCTGAGGCGCAACACCGCAATCGTCCTCAAGCATTTCGTAAATCTCGGCGTCGGGTTTAATTACGCCCATATGACCGGAAATGTAGGGGCGGTCGAATTCATCAAGGAAATCGTAAACCGACTTTGCATAGTCAAAGGTCTGAATGCCAAAGTTCGACAAAGCAAAAACTGGAATGCCTTTGGTCCGAAGAGCACGGAGAAGCCTGACGGAATGCGGGATCACAGGCGAAGCCATATCAAGCCAGTTCTTTTCCCAAAGAAGGATTTCCGCGCGCCATTCAGGGTGACGATCCGCCATTGCGGCCACTTCGTCAGAGAAGCTCGCGCCACGATCGACATTGTCGTTCATGCCATGCAGGTCAACTGCTGCGAACATAGCGCGGCGGCGTTCTTCGCCGATTGCGCTGTCATAAAATCGCTCGGGATGCCACTCGATGAGGACGTTTCCAATGTCAAAGACGACTGCTTCGATGGTCATTTGGTTTCTCGTTTAATTCGTTGCATCTCGCGCTCGAGCGCGTCGAGGAACCGTGAACGGTCCGCTTTTGAAAATGGTTTGCCACCGCCCTGTCGAAACGGGTCAGCTGCGCGAAGGTCTGCCATTAAATCGCGCGTGGCAAGCACATTTCCAATGTTCGCTTCCGTCAGGGCTTCGCCATTGTGTTTGAGAACACGCGCCCCCGCCGCAACACATTTTGCGGCTAGAGGTATGTCGCCTGTTACGACGACATCCCCTTTTGTTGCACGCTCTGCAATCCACATGTCAGCGACGTCTGGACCATCTGGGACAATCACTGTCTCGACCAGCGGATTTTGCGAGGGTCGCAGTCCTCCGTTTGAGACAATGAACATCTTAGAGCCGTGGCGCGTCCCTACGCGCTCTACCTCGTCTTTGACGGGGCAGGCATCTGCGTCCACGTAGATCACGAATAAAGTGCCTCGGCATGGAAGGAGATGTGATCTTCTATGAAGGTCGAGACAAAGAAATAGCTGTGGTCATAGCCCTTCTGAAGCCGCAAGGTCGCTGGTTGGCGGCGTTTTGCAATTGCAGCAGCAAGCGCCTCTGTCTTCAAGAGGTCCGCGAATTGGTCATTCGAGCCAGTGTCAATCAACACGGGACCGTCAAACCCAACTTCTTCCATGAGGATCGAAGCGTCGTGCTTGCGCCACTTGCTCTCGTCCGAACCGAGGTAGGCCGTGAGCTGCTTGCGACCCCAGTCGCTTTGGGTCGGGTTGCAGATCGGTGAAAAGGCAGAGACCGAGCGATAGCGTCCAGGCAAGTTCATCGCGATAGTCAGCGCACCATGCCCACCCATCGAGTGCCCGGTGATCGACTGGCGGTCTTCGTCGATGTTGAAGTTCGCGGTGACCACACGGGGTAGTTCTTCGGTGATGTAGTCCCACATCTGGAAATGCGGGGTCCAAGGGTTTTCGGTCGCGTTGACGTAAAAGCCTGCGCCTTGACCGAGGTCGTAGGCTTCGTCGTTTGCCACACCTTCGCCGCGGGGGCTGGTGTCAGGGAACACAAGAGCGATACCCTGTTCCGCTGCCCACGCCTGCGCTCCCGCTTTGGTCATCGCATTTTCATGTGTGCAGGTCAGACCAGAGAGATACCACAGCACTGGAACTGGTCCGTCCTCGGCCTCGGCCGGGAGAAAGAGGCCAAATGTCATCTCGACGCCGCAGACCTTTGACGTGTGGGAATAGACGCCTTGAGTGCCACCAAAACATTTGTTCTCGGAAATGGTTTTCATCAAAGGACTCCTGTCGATTACATCGGCATAAACGGCGTGACCCAAGCCACAACAGCCGAAACGGTAAAGATGCTGATCGCGGTTGAGATCAGAATAGAAGCGGATACGCGCGTCGGGGCAATGCCGAAATGCGCGGCGAGGATATAGACATTCCCTGCAACGGGAAGGGCGGCGGCGGTGATCATCACGCCAGCCGCGTAGGGCTCGACATCAAAGACATAAAGAGATGTGAATGCGATGGCGGCAGGGTGCAGGATCAGCTTGCAGAATGAAAGCCACCCCGCCACGGCAATACGCTCGGCGGATTTTGTTGCAAGCGAGGCACCGATAGCGAAGAGAGCGCCGGGGGTTGCAGCTGCGCCGAGAATACCGAGGAACTGGCCGACAGGCTTGGGAACGGGAAAATCTAGCGCTGAAACGGTAAGGCCCAGAACGATTGAAACAATCATCGGGTTCGCCAAGAGACCCTTGCCTATGGACTTGAGAATAGAGAGCGACATGCGCCCGTCGCGCGAGCCATGTACGAGGATCACCACAAGCGACGAGAAAACGATCAGATCCATACTTAGTATCAGCATAACCGAGACGACGGCCCGATCACCAAGTAGGATGGCGAGCATTGGAATGCCCAGGAAACCTACATTGCCGATAACTGCGACTTGAGCCTCGATTGCAGCTTCTTCGACGGGCAGCTTCCGCGCAAAGGCAACCATAGTTGCAACCAAATAGATCGCCATTGATGCAGTCAGGTACGCTCCGATGAATTGCCAGTCGAGCACGTCCGAAAACTCTAGTCGTGCCGAGAACTGAAACAAGAGCGCAGATAAGGCAAAATAGAAAACGAACTTTGTGAGTGCCGCAGTTGCTTCTGGTGAGAAGAAGCCTGTTTTGCCAGCGCCGAAGCCAACGCCGATGAGCAGGAAGAACGGCAGAGTCTGGAAGAAGATTTCGATCATTGAAGCTTAGCCGATGATGTAGCGGGCAGCATAGACTGCCGAAAATAGAACGGGCTGGTGGACGATATAGACCATGAGACTGTGCCTGCCCGCCCAAGAAAGTCGGCGCACCCGTTTTGAGTTCGGGTCGCATTTGGCCGCGATATGATCCCAGCCAACCGTCTTGTCGATAGTTTTTGCTACCGACATTCCGAGAAGAAACACCCCGAACCATGGCAAGATAGGTACATAGTCGACCATCGGCGGCATGGGTGTGGTTTTTGCAAGCCAGAGCCAGCCAGTTCCTTCAAACATTGGCCAACTGAGCACGAACGGGAGCGAAAGGATCATAGCGCCCAGTACACCGAGGACGGCAAAGGGTAGTCTGAACAGTGCCAGCCCAAGAAGGCTTGCGACAAACATATGATGCAGGATGCCGAAACGCACGAACGCAAAGCCGACGCTGAAATAGGTGCCGATCGTCACAAGGATCGCCGAGCCGCCGATCATAGCGAGCCTGCGCATTGTTCTTTTTCGGTCGATAGGTCCACGAAGCGAACCGATTACAAGACTTATGCCTGAGAGAAAAATAAAGCTCCCTGCGATCAGTCTTGCGAAAAGCATCCATGGCGTGCTGGAAATCGTTCCGCGTTCTACAAATCCAAAAGCCTCAAGGTCAAAAGTCAGGTGAAAAACCGCCATAGCGATCAAGGCAATCGTGCGAGCAATATCAATCTGCGCGATCCTAAGCGTCTGAGGCGTCAACACGTTTTCCTTTGCAGCGGTCATGCCGAATCTGGCTATTTGAGTTGGCCTGATTTCGTGACCAATTTCTGACTTTTGGGCACCATGGCCTCAGATAACGCCGCTGCCAACCCTCGGAAAGTGTCGAAGTGTCGAAACCAGCCTATTATTAGACGATTTTCGGACTTGACGGTTGTGCCCCTCAAAGCGACAACGGAAGGACATGGTGCCCCGCAAGCATTCGCAAAGCGAGTCAGGGGATAACCGGGAATGTGGTAGCGGTAGATCCAGACAGGAGACCGGAGTCCACAGCCGCCCCCGCGACTGTATGCGGTGAGCGCGCCCTTTACGCCACTGGGAAACCGGGAAGGCAGGGACAGCGCTACGACCCGCGAGCCAGGAGACCGACCTTGTGAAGTGAAACCAATCCCCGTCGGGTGTGACGGGTTAGGAGATAAAATTATGACTAAAGCACTTGTTGCTGTTCGCGCGAACACCGAAATTCTTGCCCTAGTTTCGGCAGTCGTCCTTGGCTTCGGCCTCGTATTTGCTGCTGGCTTCAGTCACTCGGCAGCTGCGCACGACATCGCCCACGACTCGCGTCACGCTATCGGATTCCCCTGCCACTAAGTCGGCAGCGAATAGACCGATGTTCAAACAGGTATTTTCCAGCGCGTTGATCGCTGGTCTGGCCGCGGGGGCTCTCGCGGCCCTGTTGCAATTTACCTTCGTGGTTCCTTTGCTAATGGAAGGTGAGCTCTACGAATTCGGAGACCGAATTCACTTCAATGCTGGTCGGATCGAGTCCCCGCGTGGTGCTCCCGAAGTTTGGAGCGAGCTGACCCGACATTTTGGCACCTTTGCGTCGAACCTTGTGACCTATTCCGGCTTTGCATTGATCATGGTTGCGGCTTTTCTTATCGCGCGCCGTTTTGGCAAAAAGATCGACGCTCGGACGGGTATGGTTTGGGGTCTTGTTGGGTTCCTTGCGGTCAATCTCGCGCCCGCGTTCGGTCTTCCGCCCGAGCTTCCTGGGACGGGTGCTGCTGATCTGATCGCGCGTCAAACATGGTGGCTCTTTGCTGCGCTTGGAACGGTTTCCGGTGTGGCTCTCTTGGGCTTTGGCAAAAACCTCGGAACGGCACTACTTGGAACCGTTTTGATTGCTGCCCCGCAACTTGTTGGCGCGCCGCATTTGGACACCTACTATGGGGTTGCTCCGCCTGAACTTGCTACGCTTTACGCGCTTCGCTCGGTCGGAGTTGCAGCTGTGGCTTGGGTTGCGATGGGGTGGCTTGCTGGGCTGCTCTGGGCCAAAGGTGAAGCCTAAGCGGGAACGCGCCCGATCAAACAAAATCTGAGTTGGCCGATAGTGCGAACGTCATTGACGATACCATCATCGGCCAGCGCATACAGGCGGGCGAATTCCACAATTTCTTCGGTTTGGGTCTCGGGATCGACGCCGGAAAAGAGATAAGCGGCCTTGCCCGTTGATCGAAACGATACGGTGACGGGCTTGCCGCACACAATCATGCAATCGGTCGTCGCAACCTCTGCCGCGACCATGCCTCGCAAACGCTCGGCCAGAGTCGCACCTCGCGGAGTGGCGTCGCCCGATCGACAGCTTTCACAGATGGTGATCTTGTCTGCCATCGACTTTCCTTTCCGGCCTGCATGGGCCAATTATATTCTCGACCCATAACGGAGCGAACTATGGCTGCCAAGATTCCTGCTACTGTTGTCACCGGCTTTCTCGGCTCGGGTAAGACGACACTCATCCGCCACATGCTGCAAAACGCCAAGGGAAAACGTATTGCCCTAATCATCAACGAATTTGGTGATCTTGGCGTGGATGGCGATATTCTTAAAGGGTGCGGAGATGAGACCTGCACCGAAGACGATGTAATGGAGCTTTCGAACGGCTGCATCTGTTGCACTGTTGCCGATGATTTCATCCCCACGATGGAAAAGCTACTCGCCCGCGAGAACCGTCCTGATCACATCGTGATTGAAACATCGGGCCTTGCCTTACCGCAACCTCTTGTTCGCGCCTTCAACTGGCCGAGCGTTTCGACCAAAGTGACCGTGGACGGGGTCGTTACCGTCGTTGATGGCCAAGCTGTTTTCGATGGTCGCTTTGCGCATAGTGTCGAGGCAGTGGACGCCCAGCGCAAACTTGATGAAAACCTTGACCACGAAACGCCCCTCTCTGAACTTTTTGAAGACCAGATTGCTTGCGCTGACATGATCGTCGTAAACAAGACTGACTTGCTATCAGCTGACGAGGCAGAGGCGATTGCGGCCAAGCTCAAAGCTGAGAGCCGCGATGGCGTGCAAGTCGTCAAGACTTCGATGGGTGCTCTGCCCGTCGACGTTCTACTTGGTCAGGGTATTGGCGCTGAGAATGACCTAGAGTCGCGTCACGAGGTGCACCATCACCATCACCACGATGATGACCATGATCACGATGACGATCACGATGATGACCATGATCACGACCACCATCATCACGACCACGGTCATGACGAGTTCGAGAGTTTTGTTGTGACCATGGGCGAAGTCGCAGATGCCAAGGCATTTGCCGCTCAGGTTTCAGAGGTTATCCGTGCCAATGATATCCTGCGTCTTAAGGGGTTTGTTGCCGTTCAGGGCAAACCGATGCGTCTCACGCTCCAAGCCGTTGGTCCACGTGTCGATACCTATTTCGATCAACCCTTCGCAGGTGCCCGCGAAACCCGTCTTGTTGTTATCGGCGAGGCTGGCTTGGATAGGGCAGCAATTGAAAAGGCTCTTTGCACATGATCATCGTAGAGCTCGGCGATCCAAAGCATCCGCAGGCGACGGCGCTGCTCAAGGCGAGTCACGCCTTGATGCAGAGCCTTTTCCCGCCAGAGGATAACTTTTTTCTTTCGATCGACGATCTCTGCGTCCCATCCATACGCTTTTTCACGGCCCGCGAAGGGGATACGATCCTTGGGACTTGTGCTGTGGCGGTCAAGGATGGCTATGGAGAAGTGAAATCGATGTTTGTCGAACCTGAGGCGCGTGGGCGCGGCATCGCTGATGCTCTTATGCGTCAGGTCGAGGATGAGGCGCGCAGCCAAAATCTCGGATGGCTAAAGCTCGAGACGGGGAACCTGCTCCATGCCGCGCACAAGGTTTATGCGCGGCACGGTTTCGAATTGTGTGGGCCGTTTGGCGACTATCCAGATGCGCCGTCGAGCATCTTTATGCAGAAACGGCTGGGATGAGGTCAGTCTTTCGACTTTCCTTTGGCCGCTGCAGCCTTGAGCTTTGCAACAAGCTCTTCTTTTGGCGATTTCTGCGCGTAGGGCGCTTCGCCTTTTTTGCTAGGCTGGAAACGAGGCGCGTTTGCCCCCTTTTTCGCATTGCCTGACTTACCGTAATCCATGATCAAGACCTCTCTGGCTTCTCCCTGCTGATGCCTTAAAGCCAAAGCTGAGACAAGGACCGAACGAATGCATTTGCTTGCCGCGACCCCCGGAAACATCGATGACGGTAAAGAACCCGTCGATCTTGGGCAGACTCCTGCGGATGTTGTCGTTATTTCCGCCGCTGATACCGAGCTTGCAGCGCTTTCTCAGGCGCGGTCGGAAATGGCGGATGCCCCGAGCCTTCGTTTGGCTTCCATGATGAACCTTATGCACCCAATGTCGGTAGATCTCCACTTGGACGATTGTGCGACCAAGTCACGAATGGTCATCGCTCGTATATTGGGTGGGTCAGGGTACTGGAAATATGGATTTGAACAATATGCGGCACGTCTCCACGAGGCAGGCGTCCCATTTGTCGCCCTCCCAGGGGACGATAAATCGGACGAAGAACTGCGACGTTTATCGACCGTCGAGGATGAAGATTATGACGCGCTCTGGTCCTATCTCGTTGAGGGTGGTCCGGCCAATGCGGTTGCCTTCCTCAACTATGCCAAGGCACTGTTATACGGTGGTGAAAAGCCCGCTGGCGCGGCACCTTTGCTGCGGGCAGGGATCTATTGGCCAGGTGTGGACAAGCCTGATCTTGCAGCACTTCAAGAGCAATGGACCGATGGGGCACCCGTGGTGCCAATCGTGTTCTACCGTGCTTTGGTGCAGGGCGCTGGGCTCAACCCGATTAATCGACTTACCAAATCGCTGTTACGCGCTGGGTTAAACCCGCTGCCGGTTTTTGTTGCATCGTTAAAAGACCCTGTCTCGGTCGCCACGCTCGAGCAGCTATTCACGAGTGCGCCGCCCTCAGTGATCCTAAACTGTACGTCTTTTGCGACAGGCTCGCCCCATGCAGGCGAAGGGGCAGAGAACCCACTCGCTGCACCCTTTGCGAATGAAGCGCCTGTGTTTCAGGTCGTCCTTGCGGGCAGTAGCGAAAAGGCTTGGGACGAAGGTCTAACCGGACTTTCGGGTCGTGATATTGCGATGAACGTCGCACTCCCCGAGGTGGATGGGCGGATTCTGTCGCGTGCAATCAGCTTTAAGGGCGAGGCCTATTTCGATGAGGCTACCGAATGCCCTGTCGCAAGTTATCAGGCTCGCGGCGACCGGATTGATTTCGTTGTGGCGCTTGCGGCGAATTGGGCAAAGCTACGTCATACAGAGGCCGCCGACCGTAGGGTTGCGTTGGTGCTTGCCAACTATCCGAACAAGGATGGTCGTCTGGCTAACGGCGTCGGATTGGATACGCCCGCGGGCACGTCGTTGATCATCAATAAGATGGCCGAGGCAGGTTATTGCGTTGCGGATGCCCCCAAAGACTCTAAGGCGTTAATGGGACGCATTATGGCGGGGCCAACCAATTGGCTTCCTGACCGTGCTGATCGCGATGGCGGTGAGGTCCTGCCAATTGCTGTCTATGAGCGCCACTTTGATGCCTTGCCGTGGGACGTCAAACGGCAGATCATTGAGCGTTGGGGCGAACCCTCGTCAGATCCGTTTTGCACCGAAGACGGTTTTGCTCTGTCTATCCATCGGTTTGGAAATGTCGTGGTGGGGCTCCAACCTGCTCGCGGTTACAACATCGATCCGACCGAGACGTATCACTCGCCGGACCTCGTGCCCCCGCACAACTACCTCGCATTCTACTTCTGGCTCCGCCATCATTGGGGGGCTCATGCGATTGCTCATATGGGGAAACACGGGAACCTTGAATGGCTCCCCGGAAAAGCAATCGCGTTGTCAGAAACCTGTCTGCCCGAGGTAATCCTTGGCCCGGTGCCCCACCTTTATCCGTTTATCGTCAATGATCCGGGGGAAGGCACACAAGCCAAGCGTCGCGCTCAGGCGGTGATTATCGATCACCTGACCCCGCCTTTGACCCGCGCCGAAAGCTATGGTCCGCTCCGTGATCTCGAAGCTTTAGTGGACGAGTATTATGAGGCCGCTGGCGTAGATCCACGCCGCATTGATCACCTTCGCCGCGAAATCCTCTCGCTGTCCGAGGTAACAGGGCTTGCCGCAGATGTCGGGATGTCAGGTGATCAAGAAGGTGATCTCGCCAAGCTTGATGCCTATCTTTGCGAGCTGAAAGAAGCGCAAATCCGCGATGGTCTTCATGTTTTTGGCGCATCCCCAACCGGAGTTCAGGCGCGCGACTTGGCGATTGCTTTGGCGCGAGTGCCACGTGGTGCAGGGGTTGGCCGAGACGCCTCGTTGCTCCGCGCTTTGGCTGATGATTTGGAGATGGACTTTGATCCCCTCTCGGCAGATTTGGCCGAAGCATGGTCAGGGCCAAAGCCCGCGCAATTGGAGGGCGAAGGCACGTGGCGAACCGCTGGCGATACCGTCGAGCGCCTTGAGCTTTTTTCTCAGCGGCTCCTTGACGGAGAGCAAGCGCCTGGGCCGCGCTCGGCTGAGGTGCTCACCGAAATCAACGAGGTCATCCGTCCGACTGTCGAAGAATGTGGTCCCGCAGAGGGTGCGGCGTTCCTTAAAGTGCTCGATGGCTGCGCAATTCCCGCCGGCCCCTCTGGCGCGCCGACCCGTGGGCGGATGGATGTGCTCCCGACTGGACGCAACTTCTTTAGCGTAGACAGTCGAGCGGTCCCGACACCGTCTGCTTGGGCCTTGGGTTGGAAGTCTGCAAACCTGCTCATTGAAAAGCACCTTCAGGACCACGGCGACTGGCCTCGGACGATGCTTGTGACCGCTTGGGGCACAGCAAATATGCGGACGGGCGGCGATGATATTGCCCAAGCGCTCGCGCTGATGGGGGTAAAGCCCAAATGGGACAGCGCCAACCGCCGAGTCACAGGTTTCGAGATCTTGCCCCAAGGCGTCTTGGGCCGCCCGCGCGTGGATGTCACTTTGCGCGTTTCTGGCTTTTTCCGCGATGCCTTCCCGCAGCTGATCGCCTTGGTCGATAGCGCTGCGCGGGCCGTGCAGGCCCTCGATGAGGATGAAAGCGTTAACCCAGCGGCTGCGAGAACGCGGTCGGGCGAAGCCGCCGCGCGCGTCTATGGTTCGAAACCTGGTGCCTATGGAGCTGGCCTACAGGCTCTTATAGACGAGCGTATATGGTCCGATAAAGCGGACCTCGGGAATGCCTACCTTGATTGGGGAGGATATGCCTATGGCTCGGATGGCGAAGGGGTGCGCGATCGCGAAGGGTTTGAACAGCGCCTCAGCCAAACCGAAGCGATTGTTCAGAACCAAGACAACCGAGAGCATGACATTCTCGACAGCGATGATTACTACCAGTTCGAGGGCGGCGCTGCGGCTGCGATTTCGTCGCTCCAAGGTCAGGATCGTCCAATTTACCACAACGACCATTCTCGACCAGAGCGTCCCGTCATTCGCACGCTTGAAGACGAGATTGGTAGGGTCGTTCGTTCTCGTGTCGTAAACCCCAAATGGATCGAAGGGGTGAAGCGCCACGGTTACAAGGGTGCCTTTGAGATAGCGGCCACAGTTGACTATCTTTTTGCATTTGCGGCGACCACGGGCGCGGTGAAAAATCACCACTTTGATCTTGTTGAAGGCGCATTCCTTGAGGATCAAGATACGCGCGAATTCATCGAGGAGAACAATCCTTCTGCGCTCAAAGAGATCGCGGAAAGGCTCGCAGAAGCAATCGACCGAGGTCTGTGGAACCCTCGGTCCAATTCGGCGAAGTCACGTATTTCTTCTATAATTCAGGGGTATAGACCCGAAGTCTGACAGAACGCCGCATAATACATTTTTTATTTGAAATGTTTTGGCCGCTGCCATAACATATTTAAAAATCAAAATGTATCAGGAGGACACGATGACCTCGGTTTCCCAAAGACCCGCAGACAATTGGTCGCCACTTTATTTCCTCGCCTCTGTCGGGGCAGGCGGACTTGCGGTCACTTTCTTCATGTATCTTTTGTTTTGGGTGCCACATCCCAACGCGACAGTTCCTGTGTTCGAAGATATCGCCACCGCTTGGGGCAAAGGAAATCCGTGGCAGCAGTTTGGTATTGCTGCGGCGATGATGGGGATCGCTTTCTTTGCATTTCAGAATATCCGCTATCTCATCTGGAATTTCACCAAGTTTGCTGAATTCAAGAAAACCGAAAACTATCAAAAGCTCCGTCACTCAAACGGTGAAACCCAGCTGTTGGCGATGCCGCTTGCAGTTGCGATGTCCATCAATGGACTGTTTATTGTCGGCCTTGTCTTTGTGCCTAACCTTTGGAGTGTGGTCGAGTTTCTCTTCCCCGCCGCGATGGTTGCCTTTATCCTGACGGGCCTTGTCGCATTGCGGATGATCGGACATTTTTTGGGACGCGTGCTTTCGGAAGGCGGGCTCTTTGATGTGACCGCGCACAACTCTTTTGCTCAGCTCCTGCCGGCATTTGCGCTTGCGATGGTTGCAGTTGGGCTTTCGGCTCCTGCGGCGATGTCCACGAGCACGACAGTCGTAGGTGCCTCCCTGATCTTGTCGACTTTCTTTGGTCTCATTGCTCTGATCTATGTCGCTGTCGCCGCTGTCACTGCTTTCAACTCGATGCTCCACTATGGCACCGCAAAAGAAGCTGCGCCCACCTTGATGATCGTCATCCCTCTGATGACCGTTCTCGGGATCATGACACTTCGTCAGAACCACGGCCTGCACGCCGCGTTTGAGGCGCACAGCTCGAACATCGATACGCTGATGACGCTCACCCAGTTCTTTACGGTTCAAATCCTGTTCTTGTTGCTCGGCCTAACTGTGCTCCGCCGCCAAGGCTATGCTGCAACGTTTCTGACGGGCGAAAAGAATTCGGCTGGCTCTTATGCCCTTGTTTGCCCTGGTGTCGCTCTTTCGGTGATGACGCAGTTCTGGCTCCACAAGGGACTTGTTGCAGTTGGCCTCGTCGCAAAGTTCAGCGTCACATACTGGATTATTGTCGGCGTCGCTCTGGCCTTCCAGTTCGCAATGATCGCCTTGGTCACACACTTGAACCGCCGTCACTTTGCCAAATCTACGGCAATTGTGGTCCCCGCGGAATAAATCCTTCCCTTCCCGCAAGACAGAAGTGGGCGCTCAAGTTGAGCGCCCATTTCATTTGTATCTTGCGCTTTTACCTCCCTTTCCCCAGATTCAAAACTCAAACCGGAGGAGCAGATGACCGAAGATACCGAACGCCACGCACAGAAAATGGCCAAGAAGAAAGCCGCACGAGATAAGATCATGGCGACCAAGACCGACAAAAAGGGTCTGGTGATCGTTCATACTGGCAAAGGAAAAGGGAAGTCTTCCGCTGCTTTCGGGATGATCTTTCGCTGCATTGCGCATGATATGAAATGTGCCGTGGTTCAGTTCATCAAAGGCGGTATGTCCACAGGCGAACGTGACCTGATCCTGAGCAAATTCACGGAGATTTGCGAATTCCACACGATGGGTGAAGGTTTTACTTGGGAAACGCAGGATAAGGCTCGCGATATCGAAATGGCCCAAGCCGCTTGGGAAAAGGCCAAGGATCTTATTCGTGATCCGTCGAACACGATGGTTCTCTTGGACGAAATCAACATAGCGATCCGTTACGACTACGTGGACATCAAGGACGTGGTGGCGTTCCTGCGTGATGAAAAGCCTGAGATGACGCATGTGGTCCTCACAGGTCGTAATGCCCATGAGGACTTGATCGAGTTTGCTGACCTTGTGACCGAAATGGAGCTGATCAAGCATCCGTTCCGGTCTGGGATCAAAGCTCAGATTGGCGTCGAATACTAAACCGAAAGAGGAACTGCTGGCGCGGGTGCCTGTCCGTCGTATCCGCCCCAGACTGACTGATCGTAATGAATGACTGAGCCAGTCATCATTCCACTGTCTTCCGATGCGAGCCAGCGCACTGCCTTTGCGACTTCGGTCGGATCAATCAGGCGACCAAATGGCAAACCTGCCGCCGCTTTCTGCTCCCAATCAGGGTCCCCCGACTCTTCAAGCTGAAGCGCGCGCTCCCCGTCAGAGGCCATCCAACCAATATCGAGCTGATTAACTCGGATGCGATTTCGCATCAGCGCAAAACCGCTGTTTCGGGTGAGAGTAGCAAGTGCGCCTTTGCTCGTTGAATAGGGCGACAGGAAAGGCTGGCCCGCGCGTTCAGAGGTCGAGCCGATGTTAACAATTGTGCCGCTGTTGCCCGCCGCAATCATCGCCTTGCAGGCGTCCTGCATCAGGAAGAACGGCGCTTTGACGTTCGTCGCCATTAGACGGTCAAAGAGCTCAGGTGACGAGTTGAGCAGATTGCCGCGCTCCGTGCAGCCAGCTGCGTTGACCAAAGTATTGATCCGCCCAAAGTGCGCAATGACGGCTGGAACCAGCTTTTGCACCTCTTCAACGTTGGCGAGATCGGCGGCGAGAAAGATTACCGGAACGCCAGTGGCATCTGCGATCTCCTTTGCCTTTGCGTCACCTTTGTTCAGATTGCGACCGACAATCGCAATGCCAGCGGCTCCTGCGTCTGCAAACTGACGTGCAATAGCCGCGCCCAGCCCCTGAGACCCGCCCGTCACGAGCGCGATTTTTCCGTTCATAGAGTTCATATTAGGGCGCCTCAGGTCGCGTTTTTATGTTCGAGTTCGGAGAGTGTTTGGACAAATTTTGCCTTGCTCCATCGCTCTGAAACCGCTTGGCGGAGATAGTCCGCCTGTGTTTTCGGTGCGAGCCCCCCGATCGGAGGGTTCCGATCAAGGTTTGTGGGGAACGGATAGCCCTCTGCGGTCGAGGCTATCACGTTCTCAAGGTCGAACGTGATCGAACCGTCGCAAAGCGTGTCATAAATCGCCTCGCACATGCGGGTACGATTGACGGTCTCCATCGCGCGGCCAAAGGCGGACGAGACTTGGAGTAGGTTCACAAGCCTAAAGCGATCGGTCGTTTGGTTCGTTCCCGCCCCATGCATGACTGCTGGATTGAAGAACACGAGGTCTCCCTTTTCGAGGGGGAGTTGGACATAGTTCTGTGCAAAATAATCCTGAAACTCGGGTCGACCGAATGCAAGGTACCCCTCATAGAACATTTGAGAGAACGGCAGGACCAGCGTTGGACCTGTTTCAATCGGCATATCACAGTGGGCAACTGCGCCCTGAAGCGTGAGGAGCGGCGAAACGCCATGGATATATGAGGGGAACTCAGCCATCCGCGCGCTAGACATAAACCCAAGATGATAGTCGCGGTGCGGTTTCTGTGCAGCGCCGCCTGGGTTCACGCGGTTGACCTGTGCTGTCATCTGGTAGGCCGGTCCAAGCCAAGCTTCTGCGGCAAGAGCTATGCCATGCGAACTGTAGTATTCGGCAAAGTTTGCAGGATCAGCTAGACAGTGTTTTTCAAGCGAATTCCAAATGCGATCGTTTGCGCCGGGTTTCGCAAAGTGATCACCGCCGCCGATTGCGTTCGCTTTTTCGTCATCGATGATTGCTTCGAAAATCGCACTCGCGCGATCAATGACCGCGTGATTGCTTTGGCCATTCTTTATGACAATCACACCCGCGCCTTTGGAAAATACTTGCGCCCATTCAGCCGTAAGACTTTTTCGGTCGTGGGGCGAAATAGCTGCTCTGTCGACATCCGCACCTGAATAGATCGGAATATTGCGAATGATGTCTTTGGCATGTGGTACGTCGGTTGCTCTGGTTGTCTGCGCGACTTGGGCCTTGAAGACTTCAAAATCACCACTGTCTGCATCGATCCAAATTTGGTCGTGCGTATTTCTGTCCTGAAAGTTCATGAATTTCCTCCCGCATTCGAGAAAACAAGTGACGGAAGACTGGGGAAAGAGGTAGACGGAAATCACCTCAAAATCACCTCAAAAAGAAATGCCGCGCAAATTCACCGTCAAAGAAATCGCCTTTCAAGCTGGGCTGAGCCAAGCAACTGTCGATCGTGCGCTCCATGGGCGTGAAAGTGTTCGGCAAGTTACCAAAGATCGCGTCGAAGCAGCGATTGTTGAACTGGACCGACAATACGCTGCCTCGCGCCTCGAAGGGCGCAAATTTACAATCGACGTATTTATCCAATCCCCAGAGCGCTTCTCGCAAGCGGTGCGTCATGCGTTTGAGGCCGAATTGCCGCTTGTTAGGCCTGCCTCATTCAGGATGCGGTTCCATCTACAGGAACGCATGGAGGAGCGAGAAATTATTTCCAAGCTTTACGCAATTGCGCGGCGCGGGAGCCATGGGATCGTTCTAAAAGTGCCAGCGACCGCAGGAATTGAAGCATGTCTCGCCGAAATTAGAGAGCGGGGGGTGCCTGTTGTGACATATGTGACGGACGTCGCTCCAGATTTGAGACTCGCCTACGTCGGTATGGAAAATCGCAAGGCAGGCGCGACCGCTGCGCATCTCTTGAACCAAATGAAGGCGCCTAGGGCATCCAAAATCCTTCTTACTTTGTCGAGCCAAATGTTTCTTGGCGAAGAACAGCGCAGAGTTGGGTTTCTGGACTACTTAGCGCGACGAAAACCGGATCAGGAATTCGTTTCGGTTTCCGAAGGACTGGGCGTGAACCGAACAACCAAAAAGCTGGTCCTTAATGCGCTGGAGGCCCATCCCAACATTGATTGTGTTTATTCCATAGGAGGAGGAAATCGCGCGATCCTCGAGGCATTTGTCGAAGCGCGCCGCTCTATCGACGTGTTTGCCGCGCACGACCTAGACCGAACAAACAAGCGTCTACTGGACGAGGGTCGGCTTAGTTTTGTCTTGCACCACAACTTTCGACAGGACGCACGGCGTGTATCGCTTCTATTCTTAAAGCATTATCGTCTCGTGCCAGAGGACATCGAGATTGAAGAAGCTGACATCGGGATTGCGGTCCCCCTTTGAGGATTGGATCAAAAAACCAATCCCCAAAGTTTATAACCATTTGGTAAGTTATAGGCGGTTAAGCAGTTCACGGGTGGGCCATGCATCCGCTGGAAGACCAAGTCGCTCTTGTTCTGTTTGCACAGCCTCGCGCGTCATCTCTCCAATGATGCCGTCTGCGCCGCCAACGTCATACCCACGCGTTTCGAGCTTTCGCTGTAGATTGACGATCTCATCGCCGCTCAATCCTAGCTCGGGTGAACCCGCATTATAGGCGGGCGCCCCCAAAAGACGGGTGGCGAAATAGGCTGCGGTAGTCACGTATACCATCGATTTGTTCCACTCGAAATAAACGTGGAAGTTGGGATAGGCGAGGAACGCGGGTCCATTGCGGCCAACGGGAAGCAGTATCGACGCTTGGAGATTGGGGTTGTTCAGGGATCCCATGCGTGCAGTCACGCCAAGACGGGCCCAGTCACTTTCGGACATCGAATGGTTCAGACCTGTTTTCGACCAATCTAGGTTTTGTGGAACACTTACCTCGACAAGCCAAGGCTCGTTCGCACGCCATCCAAGCGACGAGAGCATCGCCGCGCCCGACATGAGTGCGTCGGGTGCGGACCCTTTAAGGTCGACATGGCCATCGCCATCTCCGTCTCGACCATTTTCAATGATATCCTTGGGGAGCATCTGGACTTGACCGATCTCGCCTGCCCAAGCGCCCGTGGTGCGCGAGGGGTCAAAATCGCTACGTGTATAAAGCTCGAGCGCGGCGAAAACCTGAGGTCGGAATAGCTCTGGACGGCGACAGTCATGTGCGAGCGTCACAAGGGCATTCAACGTGTTAAAGTTGCCTTGAACTTGACCAAAGTCGGTTTCGAACGCCCAGAAAGCCAAGAGAACGCCCTTGGGGATGCCGTATTCCCGCTGAATTCGGTCAAATGTCGATGCGTAGCGGTCACCATAAATGCGACCATTGTCGACGCGGTTCTGCGAAATCAGGGAACGTGAGAAATCGATGAAGTTCTTTTGAAAAACACCCTGCGCACGATCCGCCTTCAGGACCGCAGAGTCTTGAGCAACACCGCGAAAGAAGGCATCCACTTGTGATTGAGAATGCCCAAGGCTCGAAGCTTCGGACTTCAGTTCAGCGACAAATGAAGAAAAACTTCCGCCGCATGATTGAGCGTTTGCGGCTTGGGTGAAAAGTGCTGCCGTCGCAGCGAGAACAAATGAGCGCATGAAATCCTCCTGATTGTGGAGGAGCCTAACGTCATGCGTTTTTGGCGCAAGTCTCTAAACGAGTGTAAGCACTAGAACGCCGACCAATGTGATCCCCCAAGCCTGCCAGAGGGTGCGGCATGCGCGGTTTATGTCATCCGGTGTCACATTCTCACGTGCGCCAGCATTAACAAAGGGATAGTCCCGCATTTCACCTTCGTAAGACCGTGGGCCAGAGAGGGAGATCTTTAACACGCGGGACATTGCGGCTTCGGGCCAGCCCGCGTTTGGGCTTCGATGGAGCGCAGCATCGGCGCGGATGTCATCGAACGATGGGAGTGGCCGAGTTGTCAGCGCAATGAGGAGTGCCGTGATCCGAGCGGGCACCCAATTCAGAACGTCGTCAAACCGAGCAGCGGCCCAACCGAATTGCTCATGGCGCGGCGTGCGATAGCCGATCATACTGTCTGCGGTATTGGTGATCTTATAAACGAGAAGCCCCGGGAGCCCCAGCAGTGCAAACCAAAAGATTGGCGCAATGACACCATCAGAGAAGTTTTCAGCGGCGCTTTCGATGGCGGCGCGGGAAACGGCTGCGGTATCCATCCCTGAGGTGTCGCGCCCAACGATCCAGCCCACACGGCGACGTCCTTCGTCGAGCGAAAGGCGCAGGGCGGAAGCGACTGCTGCCACATGTTCGACGAGCGATTTTTGAGCTATAAAGATTGCTCCGATAAGGACGTCGATGGCCCCCAGCGGAAGCGCTTGGATCAGGTATCCAAAAAGTCCGAAGAGAAGCGCAAGTATACCAAAGCTGAGGATACCTTTGAGCCTTTTTCCGCTGCCTTGATTGAAGCGCTCATCGATAAAGGTAATGCACCGACCCATAAGGATGGCTGGGTGCGGAAAACGATCCCATATCCATTTGGGTTCACCAAAGATGGCGTCGAGGAACATCGCGAGAACGACGATCATATTGCGTCCTCAAGCTGTCCCCAACGGTCAGTGTGCGGAAGTCCCAGACGGACCCAACGGTCAGAATAAGGGAAAATTCGCGAAAGGACCTTTCCT
The DNA here is from genome assembly GCA_964461315.1 of uncultured Aestuarium sp. Taxonomy (GTDB): domain Bacteria; phylum Pseudomonadota; class Alphaproteobacteria; order Rhodobacterales; family Rhodobacteraceae; genus Marivivens. The sequence continues at coordinate 35,530 of CAYWUN010000002.1, read as the reverse complement.
TGAGCGAGCCGCTCCTGCCAGCACGCTGCATCTTCGGTATCATAGAGGCGGAAGAGTGTTGTTCCGCCGACAAGAGACGCGCCTTTCTCAATCATGAATTTATCAAGTCGCGCGGTGTCTTCGGCGAGGCGCATTCGCGTCTGGTCGGCCCAGTTCATGTCATTAAGCGCGCGGCATCCGATTTCCAAAGCAGGACCAGAAACACTCCACGGTCCCAGACGCTCGCGGAGCGGTTCGACAAGCTCGGGGTCGCCGATTACAAACCCAAGCCGAAGCCCTGCAAGGCCCCAAAACTTTCCGAAACTCTTCAACACAAGAACGCCGCGTCGATCGCTGTTTTCGATAAGCGTATGCGTAGGTGTGACGTCACAAAAGCTTTCATCGATAATTGTCAGTGGACGTTTTTGAAAAACCTGATGATCGACGAGGCGGCCGTCGGGGTTATTTGGGTGCACATAAATATGCGTTCCAAGCGTTGTATCGCTTGCTGATACGGACTTGCCCATTTGCCTGAATGAAGCGGCATGTTCGTTATATGTTGGTTCTGGGATATAAGCGCCGAACTCTGCGACCTCGGGCATCCGCGCAATAGCGGCAGAGGCGCCATTGGTTGCCAAAATTGCCGCGCCATCGGGTACATTCCAGAACTTCCGAGCGGCAAGCTCGAGTTTGAGAAAAGCCCGTTGATCAGGGAGTTCGTTCCACGCCGCATCCGAAATCGAACCGACTGGATAAGGCACTGGGTTAATGCCCGTCGAGAGGTCGAGCCAATCCGTGCGGAGCCCTCCCCATTTCTCAATCGCAGCGTCGATACCACCGCCATGATCTCGTTTGGTCTTCATTCGAATTTAGGGAGCGGCGGATGGCGGGTCACGAAATGCCCTTTGACTCCCGCTGGCCATTCGCGAAAGGGAACTTGACCCGTCTCGCTCTGTGCATGTTTGACAGCATAGTCCACGATGGCTTCTGCGCTTTCTTGATCAGGTTCGAAACGGCCGAGGGTATAGGCAAGCTTGCCCTCGGATTGCACAGCGATATTACACCCGTGACTACAGCCCATAAGGCACGAAACACGGCGCGTCTGGATGTTTTCGCGACCTGCCGCCGCAGCCTCGATCAAGATCGCAAGCTCTTCTCCATCGGTCCGCGTCTTACCGCTTTCGGCCCAGTCTTCGCGTTTGCATGTGTCGCAGATCGTGATCCAGCTTGTCATTCAGCTCTCCATTTCTCGCGGTTGAAAGCGGATTTTCGCCGCTTTCGCAAGTCTCTTCACGACCACGCGACTGTGATACTTCTGTTAACCCGTCGTTAAACTTTTGGAGCGACACCGAATTGAAACGAGCGTTGTCGGAGGAGCAATCGGCAAGACGTCGGGGGCCTGATGAAAGTTTTGATAGTCGAGAACAACCCAAACCTAAGCTGGCTTTGGAAGCGCCATATAGAACGACTCGGCAATGAGGTGGATGTCGCGGATTGCATCGATGATGCAATGGAAGCGGTGCGATGTAATGATTTTGACGTGATGCTTGTCGATCTCGTTTTACCCGATGGGAGCGCCCTCGGGCTAGCCGATTGGGCGCGTGTCCGTTCGCCCGAGACTAATGTCGTCTTTGTAACGGACACGACCTTCTTTTCGGACGGCTCACTTTTTGCGTTCAGTGGTAACGCCAGAGCTTTGGTCAAGAGCCAGACAGACCCCAACGATGTTGCGGAGATCGTATCGCACTATGGTCAGCGCGGGTAGCTACCCACGCCCATGCGGTTCATCCCAATTCAGCGCGGGGCCGACTGGGACAACTCGCGTTGGATTGATCATATCGTGGCTGTAGTAATAGTGCGCCGTGATGTGTTTTATATTCAACGTCTCGGCGACCCTTGGCTTTTGATAAAGCTCACGGGTGTAGGCCCAGATGTTCGGATAGTCGACAATCCTGCGGCGGTTGCATTTGAAATGCCCGTGATACACGGCGTCGAACCGAACCAGTGTTGTCCATAAACGCCAGTCCGCCTCGGTTAGAGTTTCGCCCGTCAGGTAGCGACTTTTTGAAAGGATATTCTCGATCCAGTCTAGGCTAGCAAAGAGCGGCTCAACTGCTTCCTCGTATGCGTCCTGACTGGTCGCAAAACCTGATTTGTAGACACCATTGTTGATGGTGTCATAGACGCGCTCATTCACAGCCTCGATTTGGTCGCGCAGAGTTTCGGGCCAGTAGTCATCTGTATTTCCGGTGATCTCGTCAAAAGCCGAGTTGAACATACGGATAATTTCAGAGCTTTCGTTCGAAACGATTGTCCCGCGCTCTTTGTCCCAGAGGATCGGAACCGTTACGCGGCCCGAGATTTTTGGGTCCGCTTTGGTGTAGATGTCTCGTGCAAACTTGAAACCGAAGAGCGTGTCACCAGTTGCATCATCGAAATCCGTCTCAAAAGTCCAACCGTCCGAAAGCATGTGGGGATGCACGACTGACACCGAAATATGATCGCTCAGGTCTTTGATCGCACGATAAACAAGCGTCCGATGTGCCCAAGGGCAGGCGAGAGAGACATAAAGGTGATAGCGGCCGCTCTCTGCTTTGAAGCCGGCTTCGCCGGTCGGCCCTGCCGAGCCGTCAGCTGTAATCCAATTTCGAAAACCGGCGGTTGAACGCACGAATTTGCCACCCGTAGATTCGGTGTCATACCACTTGTCGACCCATTCTCCGTTATCGAGGTAGCCCATTGTCTTTCTCCGTTTGCGTTTTCTTGGATCAAGACCTAGCCCATCATGGCTCTTTCGCAAATATTCGCAGCGCGCATGTCTCGTGCAGCATTGCACAGGTCGGTTTCTGACTTTGGTGCGACGTTTAACCATTTGCACCTCACCAGCGCGCACGATACCCTAGAGAACGACGAAGCCCTAGTGGGCCAGAGAGGTTGGTGGCGAAACGGTTGACCCAAGAGGGGACCAATTCGTTGCGTCGTCAGCACCGCGAGAGCGGCTCTCTGGTATTTGACGGAGATTGCTCATGCGTATCGCATTCACCTTGTTTCTGATCCTGACCGCGCAGTCTGCGTCGGCACATGTCGGTCATCTTGGCGAGTTCGCTGGCCATGATCATTGGGTTGCCGGCGCCGCACTTGGTCTTGCGATCCTTCTTGGACTTCGCGAGGCGATGAAGGGTCGCAAGGAAGATGACGAACCTGCCGAAGAGATTGAGGCGGAAGAAGAAGGCGAAGAGCAAGCAGCATGAAAACTGGTGTAATGATTTGCGGCCATGGCTCTCGTAGTCAGGCTGCTGTGGACGAATTCAAGGTTCTCGCTGAAAAGCTCCCCGCTTATCTGCCGACGGATTGGATGGTGGATTACGGGTATCTCGAATTCGCCAATCCGGTGATCCGAGATGGCCTCGATAAACTGCGCGAAGCAGGGTGCGAACGAATCCTTGCGGTTCCGGGGATGCTGTTTGCTGCGATGCATTCCAAGAATGACATCCCGACCGTTCTCAACACTTATGCAGAAAAGCACGGCATTGATATTAAATATGGCCGCGAACTGGGTGTTGATCCCAAGATGATTTCCGCAGCCGCAGACCGCATTCAGCAGGCGGTCAATGCTGCGAACTCCCAAGCTGCGGTCGTGCCCTTACACGAAACTTGTCTTGTCGTGATCGGTCGCGGCGCGTCGGACCCGGATGCAAATGCTAACGTGTCCAAAATTGCGCGCATGTTGTGGGAAGGTATGGGATTCGGCTGGTGCGAGGTCGGCTATTCTGGCGTGACCTTCCCGCTCGTTGAGCCAGCGCTACAGCACGTTGCAAAGCTCGGGTACAAGCGGGTTGTTGTGTTCCCTTACTTCCTTTTTACGGGGATACTGATTGACCGTATTTACGGCTTTACCGATCAAGTTGCCAAACAGCACCCCGATATTCACTTTGTCAAAGCGGGCTATCTTAACGATCACCCCAAGGTGCTCGAGACATTCGCCGAGCGGATCAAAGAGCAGAACGGAAAGACCGTGATCCCGAACTGCGGTATTTGCCCGTTCCGCGAGCAGGTTTTGTCGTTCGAAGGTGGTGAGCATAAGCACATTAAACCTTCCGAACGTTTGGCTGCGATCGAAGCGAGCGATCATCCCGCATTTGGCGAAGTTCCACCCCAAACATGTGTTCTTTGCAAATATCGCACGCAAGTGATCGGGTTCGAAGCCGAGGTTGGTGCAATTCAGGAAAGCCACCACCACCACGTAGAAGGACAGGGTGCTTCAGCGCCAGGTTCGAACGTTTCTGATTGTAAACTTTGCGATACGTTCTGCACGGGAATGTGCCGTCTTAAGGTTAAAGATCATCATCATGATCACGATCACGACCATCATCACGGGCACGAGCACGGGCATCACCATCATCACCACGGACATGATCACGACCATCATCATGCTGTGTACCCCCAAGCGGACCATCCGCATGGTCCTCAGAGCGTATTGAAGACCAACAAGCGCTGAGCTGATTAGACATTACTTCGCAAAAGGCATGCAGAGCAGTTCTGTTTGCCTCAAGGATCCACAATGCGTCCCTACGAAAAAGACCCTTTAGCGATCTACGCTCAAAGCTTTGCTACGGTGCGCAAAGAGGCTCGACTTGATCGATTTCCGTCCGATTTAGCGCCACTTGTTACGCGCCTCATCCATTCCTGTGGCATGGTTGAGATCGCGGATCGCCTCGCTTTTTCGCAAACTGCTTATCGCGCTGGGCACGAGGCGCTTCTCGCTGGCAAGCCTGTGCTTTGTGATTGCGAAATGGTCGGTGCTGGAATTATTCGTCGATACCTTCCTGCACAGAATGAAGTCATTGTGACGCTGAATGCGGACGAAGTTCCTGAACGGGCAAAGTTGATTGGGAACACGCGTTCTGCTGCTGCGGTCGAATTGTGGGAGCCCTATATCGAGGGTGCCGTTGTTGCCGTTGGTAACGCGCCGACCGCGCTATTTCACCTTCTCGACCTGTTAGATCAGGGTTTCCCAAAACCCGCAGTGATCCTCGGCTTTCCAGTTGGTTTTGTCGGTGCTGCGGAGTCAAAGGCCGAGCTTGCTGCAAACCCGCGCGGATGTGATTTTGTTGCTTTGAAGGGCCGTAAAGGTGGCTCGGCCATGGCCTCGGCTGCGGTGAACGCTCTTGCAGCAGGACTGCCTGAGGATCGCACATGACCGCGCCTTGGCTTCATGTGATCGGTATTGGCGAGGACGGGATCGACGGGCTAAGCTCTACAACGATTGCTGTTCTCGAAACGGCGGATGTGATCATCGGTGGGGATCGCCATCACAAGCTAACTCCGAATATCAATGCAGAGCGTGTCAGCTGGCCATCGCCGTTTGATGCTTTGATTGAGCTTCTCAAAAGCTTTCGCGGCAAGCGCGTTGCTGTCCTCGCAACGGGTGATCCGCTTTGGTATTCGGTCGGTGCCCGCATAGGCCGCTCTATGGATAAAGGCGAAATCGTCTTTCATCCGCAGCTCTCGGCCTTTCAACTTGCGGCGTCTCGAATGGGTTGGTCGATGCCGGATGTTGAACTCCTGACGGTGCACGGGCGTCCTGTCGAGCAAATGATCCCGTTTATTCAGCCCGAAGTTCGGATGATCGTTCTGACGACTGGATCAAAAACTCCCTCACAGATCGCTGAGTTTCTTGTCGAACGCGGTTATGGTCAATCCAAGATGACCGTGCTTGCAGCGATGGGCGGCAAGGATGAGCTGCGTTTTGATGGTGTGGCCGAGACTTGGGAACACGAGGTGCCAGAATTCAACACTTTGGCTGTGGAGTGTATCGCGGGCGCTGATGCCGCTCTTTTGCCTCGCGTTCCGGGATTGTCAGATGACAATTTCGTCTCGGACGGCACTATGACCAAGCAAGAAATTCGTGCTGTAACCCTCGCCAAGTTGATGCCGATGCGGGGTGCTTTGCTCTGGGATATCGGATCTGGCAGTGGTTCGGTTGCGATTGAATGGATGCGCTCTGCACCGCACGCACTTGCCATAGGGATAGAACAGAAAGCAGAGCGCCGCGCGATGGCCGCGACCAACGCGTTACGTTTAGGTGCGCCAAAGCTGCAATTGGTCGAAGGCTCTGCGCCTGAAGCTTTAGTAGGCCTCGCACAACCGGATGCGGTGTTTATAGGTGGCGGCCTGACTGAAGATGTGTTCGAGAGATCGTATGCCGCTTTGAAGACGCATGGCCGGCTTGTCGCAAATGCGGTCACGCTTGAAAGTGAAGCCGAGCTGCTGCGCCTTTATTCCAAGCATGGCGGTGATCTGGTGCGTTTGTCCGTGGAGCGAGCCTCGCCCGTCGGTCGCCTTACGGGGTGGCGACCCGCGATGACTGTCACACAGTGGAGCTTGATCAAACGATGAGCCACTTTGAATTTCAGAATTGGAGCACCCAATGACCGGTCGTCTCTATGGTGTCGGACTTGGGCCAGGGGCGGCGGATCTGATGACTTTGCGTGCGGCACAATTGATCGAGCGCGCGACGGTAATCGCCTATCCAGCTCTCGCTGGTGGTTCGAGCTTTGCGCGCTCTATTGCCGCCGAAGTCATCCCAACTGGCGCACGCGAAATCATCATGGACGTTCCGATGACGGTCGAGCGTGGTCCTGCGCAGGCGGCTTATGACAAAGGTGCACAAGAAATCGCGGCCGCACTCGAAGCGGGTGACGACGTTGTTTGCCTCTGCGAGGGCGACCCGTTTTTCTATGGTTCATTCATGTATCTCTATGCCCGCCTCGCGGACAGATACGAAGTCGAAGTGGTGCCAGGTGTAACCTCTATCACCGCTTGCGCCGCTCGGGCTGGGCGTCCGCTTGTGGCGCGAAACGAACGGCTTACCGTGCTCGCTGGGCCGCTTCCTGAACCAGAGCTTCGCGCTCGGATCGAAGGGGCGGAAAGTGTGGTCATCATGAAGGTTGGCCGTCACCTTCCGAAAATCCGCGCAGTGATCGAGAGCCTCGGTCTCACGGATAAAGCTAGTTATGTGGAACGTGCCACACTCCCCGAAGAGGTCGTGTTGCCGCTTTCCGAGGCGCCTGAAAAGGCCCCCTATTTCTCAATGATACTACTGACTAAGGGAGAAGACCCGTGGCTGTGAAACCGGTCGTCGTTACGCTTTCGCGTGCGGGTGAAGAAGTGGCGCATCGCATTGCGTCTCAGTTTGGATATCAAGTGCACGGCCGCGAGGGGCGCGTGGACAAAGCGGATGCCTTCTTTGGTAATGCGCTTGATCACGTGCGGACCTTGTTTGCCGCAGGCGTGCCCGTCATCGGCGTTTGTGCGAGCGGTATCCTGATCCGCGCGGTTGCGCCGGTCCTCAACCACAAGCGGACCGAGCCTGCGATGCTTTCGGTGAGCGATGATGGATCTGTTGTGATTCCGCTCCTTGGTGGACATCGCGGGGCAAATCGGATGGCCAGCGAGATCGCTTCGCTTCTTGAGGCCAAGGCAGCAGTAACGACCGCTGGAGATGTCGCGATTGGTGTTGCTCTGGACGAGCCGCCGCTGGGCTATCGCATCGCAAACATCGAAGACGCCAAAGAGGCTATGGCTGGAATTCTCGCGGGCAAAGGTTTGCGCGTTGTCGGCGAGAACATCTTTGGTATCGAAAACACTGGCGAAGGTGCTGTCGCGCTCACCGTGACCGAAGCGCCTTTAGAGGGCAGTGGATCGAACCTTGTCTATCACCCCCAGCGCTTTGTTTTAGGTCTGGGATCTGCACGAAATGCGAGCGCGGACGAGGCCTGGGCGTTTGTTGAAAAGACCCTTGCAGAGGCCGGAATTGCCAAGGGCGCGATTGCTTGCGTTGCTTCGATTGATCTCAAAGGTGACGAGCCCGCGATGAACGAAGTCGCGCGCCGGCTTGGCGTTCCGCTGCGTCTTTTTACTGCCGCTGAACTAGAGGCAGAAGCTGGCCGTTTGGCGAACCCATCGGATGTCGTGTTCGCAGAAGTCGGCTGCCATGGTGTATCCGAAGGTGCCGCGCTCGCTGCTGCTGGTAAGGATGCTATCCTCGTCGTTGAAAAGCAAAAGATCGCCGAAGTGACCTGCGCCCTAGCGCGTGCGCCGGAGCCGATTAAGGAAATGGTAGGACGTTCCCGCGGACGCCTTTCTGTCGTTGGGATTGGGCCAGGACAAGCTGCTTGGCGCACGCCCGAGGTATCGCGCCTCGTTAGCGAAGCTGAAGAACTTGTCGGTTACGGCCTTTATATCGATCTTCTCGGTCCGCTTGCGGCTGGAAAGCATCGTGCAGATTTCCCTCTGGGCGGTGAAGAAGATCGCTGCCGTTACGCGCTTGAACGCGCCGCTGAGGGACGCAACGTCGCCCTCGTTTGCTCAGGCGATGCTGGTATCTATGCGATGGGTGCTCTTGTGTTCGAGCTTCTTGACCGAGCGCCGGATCAGATGGGGGTCAGCGACGCCGCTCACCGTGTTGAAGTCGTCTGTTCCCCAGGGGTCTCAGCCCTTCAGGGCGCGGCTGCTCGTGCTGGGGCGCCGCTCGGCCACGATTTCTGTACCATTTCTTTGTCTGACCTCCTTACACCTCGCGCGGATATCTTGCGTCGCCTCAAGGCCGCAGCAGAGGGCGATTTCGTTATCGCTTTCTATAACCCAGTGAGCAAAACGCGCCGCACGCTCTTGGCCGAAGCGCGAGATATCCTCTTGGAGCATCGCCCCGCCGATACCCCCGTGATGCTCGCGTCCTCGCTTGGACGCCCCGAGGAATACGTACGCTATCGCCGCCTTGATGAGCTTGAGGTTGACGAGGTCGATATGTTGACCGTGGTCCTCGTCGGGTCTTCCAACTCGCGTCTTGCGCAGCTTGGTGAAGGTCCCCGAATGTTCACGCCTCGCGGATATGCACGCAAGATCGACGGCGATCTCAGCGGCAAGTCCTAAGCCCCAATCTTTCGGCAGTCTGACAGAAAGGCCATGCCATGACAGTTTTCTTTATTGGTGCAGGTCCGGGTGATCCTGAGCTTTTGACACTCAAGGCGCGCCGTATCATTGGTGAGTGCCCCGTTTGTCTTTATGCTGGGTCTTTGGTCCCAGAAGAGGTTGTCGCATGTGCGCCAGAGGGCGCTCGAGTGCTCGACACCGCTCCGATGACCCTTGAAGATACACATGGCGAAATTCTAGCTGCCCATGAACGCGGGGAGAACGTCGCGCGCGTGCATTCTGGTGACCCGTCGCTTTATGGTGCGATCGCCGAACAAATTCGCCGTTTAAAGGCGGATGGCATCGATTATCAGATCATTCCGGGCGTCCCTGCCTATGCGGCTGCAGCGGCGGCTCTGGGTCAAGAGCTGACCATTCCCGAGGTTGCGCAATCCATCGTTCTGACGCGCATGTCGATGAAGTCGACTTCTATGCCGGCAGGTGAAACACTCGAAAACTTCGGCCGAACCGGCGCGACGCTTGCTATCCATCTTGGTATCCGCGCACTTCGCGAGATTGAGCGCCAACTTTCCCCATTCTATGGCTCAGACTGCCCCGTTGCCGTCGTATATCGTGTGGGCTGGCCAGATCAGACAATCATCCGCGGCACGCTTTCGGACATCCAAGCCAAGGTTCGTGAAGTCAAGATCACCCGAACAGCGCTTGTTCTTGTCGGTCCTGCTCTGTCGGATAATCATGGCTTTCCAGACTCGGCGCTCTATGACGCCGCCAAGCCCCACGTGCTTCGACCGCGTGTTAAAACTGGTGCCTGAAGGGAACATTTTCTGAGATTTCTCATTAATACCAAAGGTTAGCTTGAATCGTTTAGGTTCTGCTTCAAGCTGCCCTTACACGGTGGAGGTGAAAATGTCGGAATATCTTCCAGAAGCAGTTCGCAAAGGTCTTGAGGATGCGCGCAAAGCTGCCCTGCGCCGTTCTTCGCGTCTGTGCGTGCATGTAGGGGATGACGTCTATCGCATCAACAAGATGTGGGATACTGGCTTCTCAATGGATGCCGAAGACGCACCAAATCTGCGCGGTCAGGTCGAGATTTATGACGGCATGCGCCACGTCTCGCGCTGTCTGATAGTGGCTTCGACGGAAGAATCAGGGGAGATGCTGTTCGAGTTCAAATGGAACACGCCAGTCTCTGATAGGCCAGCGCTTGACTATGTGCAGGAGCGCGAGGCTCCTGCCGGTCTGTTGGGTTTTAGCTTCTAATTACTGAAGATCGCTGAACGCCGCTTGAAGACGTTTTACAGCGTCTTCAACGCGCACGCGCGGCGTTGCGAAGTTGAAGCGAAGGTAGCTCTCACCGCCTTTGCCAAAAGTGATGCCGTGGTTCGCAGCAATCTTGGCATCCTTTTCAACGCGCTGTTGGACGTCTTGAACCGAAAGCCCAGTGTCCTCGAAATTCACCCAAGCAAGATATGTCGACTCCATTGCCATGGACTTAACGCCGGGGATCGCGTTCACACCCTCATCAAAAATGCGGCGGTTGGTGTCGAGATACTCGCGCAGAGCATCAACCCAAGCGGCACCTTCGGGCGTATAAGCTGCGGTCGCCATAAAGAGCCCGAATGAATTCCCAGAAATACCTAGTGCGGCCATCCGGCCCGCGAAACGTGCACGAAGATCGGGGTCTTCGATGATGACATTGCCGGAATGACTTCCTGCAATGTTGAACGTTTTGGTCGTCGCGGTCATCGTCACGAGCCGTTCGCGAGTGTTCTCGATTAAAGCTGTCGGGATATGCTTAACACCCGGCATAGTGAGGTCTTGGTGAATCTCGTCCGACACGATGATGAGATCATGACGTCCAGCAAATGCGACCACGGCCTCTAGCTCATCCTTCGTCCAAACGCGGCCACCTGGGTTATGGGGCGAGCAGAGAATAAGCATCCGTTCGTTGCCAAGCATTTGCTTGTCATAAGCGTCGAAGTCGAACTCATAGCGCCCGTCTTTGTTCACCAGTTCACATTCCACGACTTGACGGCCCGAGGCGTTTATCACCCGAGCAAAGGCGTGATAGACTGGAGTGAACAGAACTATTCCGTCACCGGCCTGTGTGAATGCGTCGATGCAAAGTGCAGTTCCATTCACCAAGCCATGCGTCGTGAAAATCCACGAAGGATCAATGTCCCAGTCGTGACGTTCTTTCATCCACCATTGAATAGCGGAGCGGTATGGTCCTTCGTCTCCAAAGTAGCCATAGATGCCGTGATCCAGCTGCTCCTTGATTGCCTTTTGCACGCAGTCAGGTGCTTTGAAATCCATGTCCGCAACCCACATGGCAAGTCCGTCGGCCTCTGATACGCCATAGAGTTTCTCCATCATATCCCATTTGACGCAATGTGTGCCGTGGCGGTCGATCACTTCATCAAAGTTCATTTGGAGGCTCCTTTATTGCAACGATCGCAAGGTTGCGCTTTGATTGGCGCGGCGCAAGGCCAAAACGACTGGTTCTTGCGGGAAGTCCCACAAATGGCTACATCGCGCTCATGACCATCAAACCTATTCTCATTCACCCCGATCCACGTCTCAAAAAGGTCGCCGACCCGATTGCAGAGGTTTCGAGCGCAATTCGCCGCCAAGCGGATGATATGATCGAAACGATGTATGACGCCCCCGGTATCGGGCTCGCGGCGCCGCAGATCGGCGTCCTCAATCGTCTCATTGTCATGGATGCTCAGCGCGACCCCGAGGCAAAGCCGAACCCGATGGTTCTAGTGAACCCCGAGGTGATCTGGGAATCCGAAGAGCGCAACGTCTATGAAGAAGGTTGCCTTTCAATCCCCGAGCAATTTGCCGAGGTTGAGCGTCCTAAGATGGTGCGAGTGCGTTGGCTCGATCTAGATGGCAAAACCGTAGAAGAAGAGTTTGATGAACTTTGGGCGACTTGCGTTCAGCACGAAATCGACCACCTCAACGGAACTCTGTTCATTGACTATCTAAAGCCACTTAGGCGCCAGATGATCACACGCAAGATGCAAAAGCTGAAACGCGACCGCGCGCGCGGCTGATCTTCGAGAGGTTTCAAGATGCCCCATCGTCCCTTTGTTATGTGGCCGGACAAGCGTCTTCGCACTGCCGCAGAGCCTGTTGAGTCTGTGACGGATGAAACCCGAGCGATTTGGGATGAGATGATCACCGCGATGGAAGAGATGCCCGGAGTTGGTCTTGCAGCTGTCCAACTTGGGATCATGCAGCGTCTCGCTGTTGTCGATTGTTCCGAGGAGCGCGGCAAGGTGGTGCGCATGGCGAACCCCGAAGTGCTCCATGCCAGCGCTCAGCCCCGCGATCACGAGGAAGCCTCTCCAAATCTTCCTGGTGTGTCGGCAAAAGTGACCCGCCCGCGCGCGGTTACGGTGAAGTTCCTGAACGAAAGTGGCGAGGTCGAAGAGCGCGATTTCGTCGGGCTCTGGGCAACGAGTGTCCAGCACCAGATCGACCACCTCAACGGTAAAATGTATTTTGACCGCCTCAGTAAAATGAAGCGCGACATGCTGCTTCGCAAAGCTCAAAAGCTGAACAAATAGGAGAACGTCATGCGTATCGTCTTTATGGGAACGCCTGATTTCTCGGTTTCCGCTCTGAATGCTCTTGTTGAGGCAGGTCACGAGATTGCGGCTGTCTATTCCCAGCCTCCGCGACCTGCTGGACGCGGCAAGAAAGAGCGCCCGTCACCCGTACATACACGCGCTCTCGAATTGGGGCTCGAGGTTCGTCATCCGGTTAACTTTAAGGCTGAAGAAGATCGCGCGGCGTTTACGGCACTGAATGTTGATATTGCTGTCGTCGTCGCTTACGGCCTGATCCTTCCGCAAGACGTTCTTGATGCGCCCAAACATGGCTGTTTGAACATCCACGCCTCACTCTTGCCGCGCTGGCGCGGTGCTGCTCCAATCCATCGTGCCATTATGGCGGGCGACGCTGAAACGGGCGTTTGCATTATGCAGATGGAAGCTGGACTGGATACTGGGCCAGTGCTCTTGCGTCAGGCGACGTCTATCGGTGCCGAGGAAACCACAGGTGTCTTGCACGACTGGCTCGCTGATATGGGAGCAAAGCTGATCGTCGAAGCGCTCGCGAAACTTCCCGAATTGAGCGCCGAAGTTCAGGCCGAAGAGGGTGTGACCTATGCCCATAAGATCGACAAGGCCGAGGCACGGATCGACTGGACCCGTCCCGCAGCCGAAGTCGATCGCCAAATTCGCGGCCTGTCGCCTTTTCCGGGTGCATGGTGTGAGGTTGAGGGCGAGCGGATAAAGCTTCTGTCGTCAAAACTTGCAGAGGGCCAAGGTAAAGCTGGCGCGGTGCTCGGCGGCTGGACGATTGCTTGCGGCGACGGGGCAGTTGAAATCACGCGTCTTCAGCGTGCAGGCAAAACGCCGGTAAGCGCAGAAGAAGCGCTACGCGGTATGACCCTGCCTAAGCAACTTTCCTAAGTGGCTTTTGCCTCGGAAAAAATCTGATCCGTAAGCTCGCCAAGTGCCAAAGCGGCAGCGCCGCGGGCCCAAACGTATTGGTCCCACGTTTGGATTTCGATCTGGCATGGAGAGCGGGATTGATTGAGCGTGAGCGCCTGTGTTTCTTCGATAACCTCGTCGGCATAGAGATAGTCAAAGCGCATCTTCTCGCCAGACAGAATGATCATTTCGGGATCGACAAGGTTGATGATGTTAGAAAGACCAACAGCGAGATACCTTCCTGCGCGCCTAAAAATAGTCTGCGCACCCTTGTTGCCAGACTTTGCTTGATCATAAAGCGTTTCGAGCATCTCGGGCAGGCTCATCGGATTCTGACGTGAAATTCCCAGAGCAGTAGAGGCCTCGCGAGCGAGTGCATAGTCGGCGAGATAGGCTTCCAGACAGCCCCGTCGTCCGCACCGACAAAGCGCACCATCAAGTTGCACTTTGGTGTGCCCAAACTCGGTCCCAAGGCCACGTGTTCCGCGAAAGATTTGACTGTTCATCACAAGCCCCATCCCAACGCCATGTTCTATCGTGACCACGACAAAATCCGGTCGCGTGCGCCCAATGCCGAACCAAAGTTCGGCAAGCGTTAGCATGTTCGCATCGTTATCGATTGTACAAGGAAGCTTGAACGCGTTGGATAGCGCCCCTTGAAGGTCCGCATCACGCTCGGAGAGTGTCGGCGACCATGTGACAATACCGGTGCGGTGATCAACGATTCCAGCGATGCCCGCAGAGAGGATCGAAACGTCAGCAAGAGTCTTGTCGGCTTTGCTTAGGAGTTTATTTGTTAGTGCTTGGCACTCTCGCACGAGCTCACTCATAGGTTTGCGCAAACTAGGCGTGCGCAACTTTGCCTGGGCGACCACGTTCCCAGAGAAATCACAAAGAACTGCGGAATGGGCTTCTTCTGAGATTTTGATCCCAACGGTATAGCGAGCCTCGGAGATCACCTCGAGCGCAACAGGCGGTCGACCGCGACTCGTTTCGCGAAACGTACCTGTAACCTCGCGTAGAAGACCTTCTGAAATTAGGTCGGCAGTGAGCGCAGTAACCGTCGCGGGGCTGATATTCAGGTTTTTAGCAAGCTCAGAGCGTGGGATGAGTGCATGCGCCCGAACTTGTTCAAAAATCTGTTGTCGGAGAGGCTTGCTCTCACGTGCAGAAAGAGTTTGGACCGGTCCAAATCCCCCGATGCTGTCGCGGTTTTCGAGCTCAAGGGTGTCAGAAATCATATAATTCGATCCTTGAACTATTTTGGCGGTTTTCTCTCGAGGTTTCCCCCAATTTTGCGGCGAAATCAGCTTAAGTCCAGTAGTAATTACCAATTTTGCACTTATTTATTTTGACAATCAAATTAAATGGGTCATTTTGAGGTCAATGCCTGCTTTTGCGACGTTTCCGAGTCGCGAAGGTGTCGGTGATAAAGGGAATTTGGAGCGGCGGGTCTATGTATATCGGACTTGATTTGGGGACCTCGGGTCTCAAAGGTATTGTGATCGATGGCGATCAAGACATTTTGGCAGAAGCCACTGCACCTTTGGACGTGAGCCGTCCGCACGACGGTTGGTCCGAGCAAAACCCACATGATTGGATTGCCGCGGCTGAAGTGGTGATGTCCGCACTGCGATCAAAGATTGATTTGAGCGCCGTGAAAGCCATTGGTCTTTCGGGGCATATGCACGGTGCAACTCTTTTGGACCGGGCAGACGAGGTTCTGCGTCCTTGTATTCTCTGGAATGATACGCGTTCCGCGAAAGAGGCGGCCGCTCTGGATGCCGACCTCAAGTTCCGTAATTTAACGGGCAACATTGTGTTCCCAGGTTTTACGGCACCTAAACTTGCATGGGTCAAAACCCACGAGCCCGAGATTTTCGCCAGGGTCGCAAAGGTGCTTTTGCCAAAAGACTATTTGCGGCTTTGGCTCACGGGTGAACATGTCGCTGAAATGTCCGACGCAGCAGGCACGTCTTGGCTTGATGTCGCAAAGCGGGATTGGTCAGACGATCTACTTGCCGAGACCGGACTTGAGCGCGCGCAGATGCCGCGCCTCGTCGAAGGATCCGAAGCCTCTGGGACTCTCCGAGCCGAATTGGCATCTGCTTGGGGTCTTGCGTCTGGCGTGATTGTCGCTGGCGGGGGTGGTGACAATGCGGCCAGTGCAGTGGGCGTTGGAGTGGTCAACGAAGGCGACGCTTTTGTAAGCCTTGGAACCTCTGGTGTGCTCTTCGCAGCGTGTGACGCTTATTCACCTGATGCAGCGAGCGCCGTTCACACGTTCTGCCATGCTTTGCCAGACACATGGCACCAGATGGGCGTAATTCTTGCTGCCGCCGATGCGATGAACTGGTTCGCCAGAGCCATGGAGGCCAAGCCAGCAGATCTCACCAGTGCACTTGGAGCGCTTCAAGCCCCAAGCCGCACATTGTTCTTACCGTATCTCGGGGGTGAGCGTACGCCGCATAATGATGCCAAAGTGCGTGCTTCGTTCCTCCATCTCGACCATAACTCTGACCGTATTGCGATGGCGCGCTCTGTGCTCGAAGGTGTCACCTTTGCAGTGCGGGACAGCTATGATGCGCTCAGCTCTACCGGCACCAAGATTGAACGACTGATTGCTGTTGGTGGCGGGTCGAAGTCCGATTACTGGGTGCAAGCGATTGCAACCGTTCTAGGTATGCCGATCGGCCTGCCTGTTGCGGGTGATTATGGCGGCGCTTTCGGTGCAGCGCGTCTAGGCATGATGGCTGCCACTGGCGCGGGCGCCTCGGTTGCTTCAGCCCCGAAAATTGAGCGTACGATCGATCCTGTCGCGGGGCTGTCAGACGCGTTCCTCGAAGCACATTCCAAATATCGCGCGGCCTATCAGGCCATCAAAGCGCTTAGCTAATCACAAAGGGGAGGAGCCCTATGACTGATTTCTTCAAAGGTATTCCGCAGATCAAATACGAAGGTCCGGAGACAGACAACGATTTTGCTTTCCGTCACTACAATCCTGACGAGGTCATCCTCGGCAAGACAATGAAAGAGCATCTGCGTTTCGCGATTGCCTATTGGCATTCCTTTGCCTGGGAAGGTGGTGATCCGTTTGGTGGGCGCACCTTCGACCGTCCTTGGTTTGGGTCTGAAATGGATCTGGCCAAGCTCAAGGCTGATGTGGCCTTCGAGATGTATGACATTCTCGACGCGCCGTTCTTCTGCTTCCACGATGCGGACGTGCGTCCTGAAGGCGCGAATTTTGCTGAAAATCAGCGAAACCTCGAAGAGATTGTCGATTATTTTGCCGCAAAGATGGAGAACAGCAAAACCAAGCTGCTTTGGGGTACTGCGAACCTCTTTTCGCATCGCCGCTTTATGTCGGGCGCGGCAACCAACCCTGACCCAGAGGTCTTTGCCTTTTCGGCAGCGACGATCAAATCGAACATGGACGCGACTCACAAACTTGGCGGTGCGAACTATGTGCTTTGGGGTGGCCGTGAGGGGTATGAGACACTTCTGAACACGGATATGGGCCGCGAGCGTCAACAGGCTGGTCGCATGCTCCAGATGGTCGTCGATTATAAACACAAGATCGGGTTCAAAGGCACGATCTTGATCGAGCCGAAGCCACAGGAACCGACTAAGCACCAATATGATTACGATGTGGCAACGGTCTACGGCTTCCTCAAGGATTTCGGCCTTGAGAATGAAGTGAAGCTGAACATCGAGCAGGGTCACGCGATCCTTGCAGGCCATTCGTTCGAGCATGAGCTGGCTTTGGCCCGTGAGCTTGGTGTGTTCGGCTCCATCGACATGAACCGAAATGACTATCAGTCTGGTTGGGATACAGACCAGTTCCCGAACAATGTCCCCGAGACTGCGCTCGCATACTATGAAGTCCTAAAGGCGGGCGGTTTCACCACAGGCGGCACTAACTTTGATGCCAAGTTGCGTCGCCAATCTCTTGATGCCGCGGATCTTATACTTGGGCATGTTGGCGGAATGGATGTTTGTGCCGCAGGCCTCAAGGCAGCCGCGAAAATGCTCGAAGACGGAAAGCTCGAAGAGGCACGCCGCGCGCGCTATGCGGGTTGGGATACGGATGCAGGTCAGGCTCTTTTGTCGAGCGATCTGGAGAGCATTCAGGCCAAGGTTCTTGCTGAAGATATTAACCCTGAGCCGCGCTCTGGCCGTCAGGAGCGTCTGGAGAACTTGGTTAACCGCTATCTCTGATTGCAATGGAGTAATCCAAAGGAAAGGGGCGCATTATGCGCCCCTTGCTCGTTTTTGGGTCTATTTGGCGGCGGCGTCTCGTAATTCTTTGAACGGCGCCATGCCGCGACGCGCGAGTTCGTCCGCGCGTTCATTTTCGGGATGGCCGGCGTGCCCTTTGACCCATTCCCAAGTGATCGTATGTCGACGCGTTGCCTCATCAAGGCGGCGCCAGAGATCTTCGTTTTTGACCGGCTTACCCGCAGCGGTCTTCCATCCTTTTTTCTTCCAGCCAAAGAGCCATGAGGAGATGCCGTCTTTTACATAGGCGCTATCGGTGATGACCGTGAGAGTGGTTGCACGTTCCAGAGTCTCGAGCGCGGTAATCGCTGCGAGGAGTTCCATCCGGTTGTTGGTTGTTTCTTGTTCACCGCCGAAAAGCTCGCGTTCTTTCAGGACTTTATCGCCTTCTCGTGCGATCAGGAGCGCGCCCCAACCCCCTGGGCCAGGGTTCCCAGAGCAGGCTCCATCAGTGTAGGCGTAGAGCTTCATACCGTTTCTCGCAGGACGCGGGGAACTTTAAACTCAACGTTCTCTTCTGCCGTGACGACCTGTTCTACGGTGACGTTGAAGCGTGCTCGGAAAGCATCAATGACCTCGTTGATAAGGACTTCAGGCGCAGAGGCACCCGCCGTGATCCCCACCGATTTAATCGAACCGAGCGCGCGCCAATCTATATCTTCGGCGCGTTGCACGAGCTGCGCATAGGAACAGCCATTCTTGGCCGCGACTTCGACCAATCTTTTAGAGTTCGAAGAATTTGGTGCGCCAACGACGAGGAGTGCGTCACACTTCGGCGCGATCGCTTTGACGGCTTCCTGTCTGTTGGTTGTAGCGTAGCAGATGTCTTCTTTGTGCGGCCCTACGATAGCGGGGAAACGGTCATGCAGCGCTGCAACAATATCCTTGGTGTCATCTACCGAAAGCGTCGTTTGGGTCACATAGGCGAGGCGAGTGGGGTCGCGAACTTCGACTTTTGCAACATCTTCGACGGTTTCAACGAGCAGAACTTCACCTTCGGGGAGTTGGCCCATCGTGCCAATTGTTTCGGGGTGGCCTTCGTGACCAATCATAATCATTTGAAGTCCTTCGTCCGCATGGCGTGCGGCCTCGATGTGGACTTTAGAGACAAGCGGGCAGGTCGCATCAACATAGATCATTTCCCGCCGTGCCGCTTCAGCGGGGACCGACTTTGGCACGCCGTGCGCCGAAAAAATAACGGGGCGATCAGTTGGGCATTCATCTAGCTCTTCGACAAAGACCGCACCTTTTCCCTTGAGGCTGTCCACAACGAATTTGTTGTGAACGATCTCGTGGCGAACAAAGACCGGAGCGCCCCATTTTTCGAGCGCCAATTCCACAATCTTGATCGCGCGATCAACTCCGGCACAAAAGCCACGCGGCGCGGCGAGGTAAAGAGTTAGAGGGCTATTGGTCATTGGGGCGTCTCCATGCTGTGGGACAAGTAAGACAGCAGGCCGCTTTCGTCTAGACTAGAGCGCCGAGATTACGCCGTTCGTGATGAGAGCAAGAACGATGTAGCGTCCAGTTTTGGCCAATGCGACAAGTATCACGAAGATAGGCCATGGGGTGCGCATGATACCTGCGACAAGCGCAATAGCGTCTCCTAGTGGTGCCCAAGTCAGCAGAAGCGACCAAAGACCCCATTTGCGAAAGAATTTTTGCGCCCGATCCATCTGAGATTGGTTGAAGGGAAACCACTTCTTTTCGCGGAAACGCTCGATGCCACGGCCCATTGCGTAGGTCACAATCGAACCGAGAGTATTGCCGACACTCGCGACTAGGATGAGTAGCCAAAGTGGTTGAGCGTTTGCCACCTGAAGGGCGGAAAAGATGAGCTCTGATTGAAGCGGTAAAATCGTCGCGGCGGCAAAAGCTGCGATGAACATCCCGAGAAGGCCAAGTTCGACCATTAGGCCGTTCCATAAAGCTTGGTTACAAGCTTTAAGGCTCGCTCGCTTCTCGCTTGGTGCAATTCGGGCGTCAGTGGCCCGAGTGATCCATTGGTGCGCCTCACTTGAAGGTCACCGACAAGAAGTGAAATCCAAACTTCGGCGATCTCAAGTGCATCTCCGATGAGTTCAGTATTCGCGATGATCGAAGTGATCTGAGGCATGATCCGCTCTCGCCCGCCTTGAGCAATCGCGCGCCCTAGCTCACCGCTTGGATCGGCAGCAGCGGCGCGATTCAGTGCGATTGCCCGAGGGCCGGTCAATGTCGCGATCAAGGTGGTGCCCAACGCACTTAAATCTGCCTCCTCGGCAATCAGGTCTGCGATGACATCGGCATTTCTTGCGATGAGCGCGCGAAACAGGCCCGTCTTGTCGCCGTACCACCTGTAAATGGTTTCGTTCGACGTTTTCGCGGCTTTTGCCACGGAAAGGATCGAGAGCCCTGCAAACCCCTTTTGCTCAAGGATTTGGTAGGCGGCGATCTCGATTTCGTCGCGGCGTCGTTCTTTGGCTTCGTCACGCATCACAAAATTCTCCTTGCTAGAATCCGTAATTTAAATTACGCAAATAGCAATCCGTAATTGTAATTACTGTTTTGAGAGGGTGATATGAACAAACTAGCTATCGGAACTGGTTTCCTCGGGCTTTTGCTTTCGGGTGCGATTTTTGGATTTTTCTATGCTTGGGTGTGTTCCACGATGTGGGGGCTGGATTCGGCTGATCCTCGCGTCGCCATGGCCGCGATGCAGGCCATGAATGCAAGTGTGCGCAATGCTGTGTTTGCGCCTGCGTTTTTTGGAACTGGACCCGTGCTGATCTTGGCGGGCGTGTTCGCTTACCTTGCAGAGTATCGCAACGCGGCGCTCTGGTTCGTCGCCGCAGGGCTCGTCTATGTGTTCGGCGGTATGATTTTGACGATGTCCGTGAATGTGCCAATGAATGAGGTGCTGGGCGCGACACCGGTTCCGACTGAGATTGAGGCCGCCCGCGAGATCTGGGCTGCGTATTCTGAAAAGTGGCAGTGCTATAATCAGCTTCGGACCGTCATCTCGGGTCTCTCACTGCTTGCCGTAGGCGTTGGTCTTTTCAAGCTGGCGGGCCAGCGATAACCGTAAAGAGTAAGGGCGCCTCGCGGCGCCCTTATCTTATTCTTCTGCCATCTCGGACATTGGCGAACGCTCGCCAGTGTTTTCACGAGGAGGGCGACCAACCACGTCGCGAAGTTCGTCTAGGTCGATGAAATTGTCTGCTTGACGGCGAAGCTCGTCAGCGATCATCGGCGGCTGGCTACGGATCGTGGAAACCACCGAAACGCGAACACCTTTGCGCTGGAGCGCTTCTACGAGCGGACGGAAGTCGCCGTCGCCCGAAAAGAGCACAACGTGATCCACATATGGCGCGAGCTCCATGGCGTCGACGGTTAGTTCGATATCCATGTTGCCTTTGACTTTGCGACGACCCAAGGAGTCGGTGAACTCTTTGGCAGGCTTGGTCACCATCGTGAACCCATTGTAATTCAGCCAATCAACAAGAGGGCGGATTGGTGAATACTCGTCATTCTCGAGAAGGGCGGTATAGTAAAACGCGCGCAGCAGCTTGCCACGGCGCATGAATTCTTGCCTCAGGAGTTTGTAGTCGATATCGAATCCGAGAGCCTTTGCAGCGGCATAGAGATTGGATCCGTCGATAAAAAGAGCGAGGCGCTCGTCACGGTAAAACATAAAATGTCCTTTCAAATACAATCCAGCGTCACCGGGGTCACAACTTTGTTCCGACACGAAGGATGTGGATTAAATTAGAAGTGGTAATAAATCGTGGAAAGAAAACAGACTGGTAGAAACGCACTAATTAGTTACATCGCACTAGGCAGTAATGCCGTGACTGTGGACGAAAGTTCACTGGGCATACTTCAAAAGGCGATTCACTCAATATCCGAAAGATTGGGTTTTGTTAATCTATCTAGCGATTTTTTTCAGACGCCATGCTTTCCAAAGGGAGCAGGGCCTGACTATGTCAACGCGGTGATCGAGGTGCAAAGCGACCTTGCGCCTGCTGATATTCTCGCGGAATTGCATGCGATCGAAGCCGAATTCGGGCGCGTTCGAGAAGTGCGTTGGGGGCAGCGAACGCTTGATCTGGATTTGCTCGCGACTGACGATATGGTCTACCCCGAAGCCGCTTCTGTTCAGGATTGGATCGACCTTCCGATCGAACGGCAATTGTCCGAGGCTCCGAGAGAAATGCTGCTCCCGCATCCGCGGCTTCAAGACCGTGCATTTGTTCTGGTGCCTTTTGCTCAGATTGCACCAAATTGGCGCCATCCGATTCTTGGAGTCACCGTGCAGGAAATGCTTGATGCGCTTCCAGACGCCGAAAAAGCTGAAATTATAGCGATTTGATCGCTGAACTGTGACAGCTTTCCCCTTGTCAATCCCCATTGTTGCGCGTATGTCGAGGGCTTCCTAGGACTGAAGTTCAGAGATATTGGAGAGCGCTGATGGCCCGCGTGACCGTAGAAGATTGTGTCGACAAGGTTCCGAACCGTTTCGAGCTTGTTATGCTTGCGGCGCATCGTGCCCGTGAAATATCGGCAGGCTCCTCGCTGACCGTTGCCCGTGACAACGACAAGAACCCCGTTGTTGCACTTCGCGAAATCGCCGAAGAAACCCAGCAAGCTGATGACCTGCGCGAGCGTCAGATCGAAGCTCTTCAGACCCAGATCGAGGTCGACGAGCCCGAAGACGACGCTATGGCTCTCCTGATGGGTGCAGAAATGGACAAACCTGCCGAGGACGATATGTCCGAGGAGCGTCTGCTTCGTCAACTTATGGAAGCTCAGGGGCAGCGCTAAGCGCCGCTCGCTGTTCTGAGGGCGAAGGATCAGATGACGACCGCAGACGAACTGGTTTCACTGGTCCGCGCCTACAATCCTAGAACAAATGAAAAGCTGCTTCGGGATGCATTTGCTTTTGGCGAGGAAATGCATACGGGGCAGTTTCGTCATTCTGGCGAACCCTATTTTACGCACCCTGTCGCCGTCACAATGA
Organism: uncultured Aestuarium sp.; assembly: GCA_964461315.1. Taxonomy (GTDB): domain Bacteria; phylum Pseudomonadota; class Alphaproteobacteria; order Rhodobacterales; family Rhodobacteraceae; genus Marivivens. The sequence continues at coordinate 12,832 of CAYWUN010000002.1, read as the reverse complement.
TCCTTGCGGATCAGCAGATGGACGATGCGACTCTGGTGACCGCACTTCTTCACGATACAATCGAAGACACAAAGGCTTCGTTTTCTGAGGTGGAGCGTCGTTTCGGTCGTGAAGTTGCCGAGCTTGTTGACGGCGTGACCAAGCTCACGAACATTCAGCTGACTTCGGCTCATTCGAAACAGGCCGAAAACTTTCGCAAGCTATTTATGGCAATGTCGCGTGATCTACGCGTGATGCTGGTTAAACTTGCCGACCGTTTGCACAACATGCGCACGATCAAATCGATGCGTCCCGAAAAACAGGCGCAAAAGGCGCGCGAAACCATGGATATCTTTGCGCCTCTCGCGGGTCGAATGGGTATGCAGTGGATGCGTGAAGAGCTTGAGGATTTGGCTTTCCGTGTCCTCAACCATGAAGCGCGCAACTCGATTATTCGCCGTTTCATCACGCTTCAGAAAGAAACCGGCGATGTGATTGAAAAGATCACTGCCGACATGCGGATCGAACTCGAAGGCGTCGGGATCGTTGCCGAAGTTTATGGACGAGCCAAGCGCCCCTATTCGATTTGGCGCAAGATGCAGGAAAAGGATCAGGGTTTTAGCCGCCTTTCCGACATTTATGGCTTTCGCATTATAACGAAAACCGAGTCAGATTGTTATCGCGTTTTAGGCGCTGTGCACCAGCGTTGGCGTGCGGTTCCTGGGCGTTTTAAGGACTACATCAGTCAGCCCAAATCAAACGGTTATCGTTCAATTCACACGACGGTGTCGGGGCGTGACGGTAAGCGCGTCGAAGTCCAAATTCGTACCCGCGAAATGCACGAAGTCGCAGAAACTGGCGTTGCCGCGCATTGGTCTTATAAGAATGGCGAGCGCGTAGAGAACCGCTTTGCTGTCGATCCGGTGCGCTGGATTGCCTCGCTTACAGAGCGTTTGGACGACGAGCACGATCACGATGAGTTCCTCGAAGCGGTTAAACTCGAGATGTATCAGGACCAAGTGTTCTGCTTTACGCCCAAGGGCGACGTCATCAAGCTTCCGCGTGGCGCAACACCGATCGACTTTGCATATGCGATTCACACGCGCATTGGTGCGGCTTGTGTGGGCGCAAAAGTTGACGGGCTTCGCGTTCCTCTTTGGACCCGTCTCAAGAACGGGCAATCCGTCGAGGTGATCACAGCAGAAGGTCAGACGCCGCAAGCGACTTGGATTGATATTGCAGTCACTGGCAGAGCAAAAACTGCAATTCGCCGCGCTCTGCGTGAAGAGGACCGCGAGCGCTTTATCAAGCTTGGTTCCGAGTTGGCGCGCGTTGCTTTTGAAAACGTTGGGAAAAAGGCGACTGAAAAGGCACTTCGTACCGCCGCCAAGACCCTTGCCGTAGAGAGCGTTGATGAGCTTTTGGCGCGACTGGGTAGCGCAGAGCTGACCGCTCGCGAAGTCGTTCGGGCTATTTACCCCGAGCTAGCAGAAAAAGGCGGCGAAGAGATCGAAACCGCTCGGGCTGTAGTCGGCCTTGGCCCTGATCAGTCATTCCGGCGCGCAGCTTGCTGTCAACCGGTTCCAGGTGAGCGCATCATCGGCATTACTTATCGCGGACAAGGTGTCGTTGTTCATTCCATTGACTGCGAAGCGCTTGCCGATTTCGAAGAGCAGCCTGAACGCTGGATCGACTTGACTTGGCAGGATGGTAAACACCCTGCGAAGAATACCGTTACATTCGATCTAACCATCAGCAACGACGCTGGTGTTCTTGGTCGAATCTGCACCTTGATTGGGGAGCAGAACGCCAATATTTCGGACTTGAACTTCTTGGATCGGAAACCCGATTTTTACCGTCTGATGCTGGATATTGACCTGCGAGATGTGGAGCATCTCCATCGGGTCCAAACAGCACTTGAGGCGGAAAATAATGTTTCCTCCATTTCGCGCCGTAGGGACCCTTCGCTGGCAACTACATTCTAAGACAAGGATAGTGACTTGGTTTTTAAACGGCGAGATCGGCGAACAATTGCACGAGCTCTGGCCGAGTTCCTTTATCCGCGCGGTGGTTGGCTAAGGGCATTTGGCTACGTGAAGCACCGCGTGCGACGCTTGCCTGACACGCCTGAAAAGATTGCCCGGGGCGTTTGGGCTGGGGTCTTTACGACCTTTACTCCGTTCTTTGGGTTTCACTTTATCACCGCATATATCATCGCGCGCGTCGTGCGCGGTAATATTCTGGCGGCGCTGCTTGGGACTTTCTTCGGCAACCCCCTTACCTATGTTCCGATCGCAGTCACTTCGTTGACCACAGGGCACTTTATTTTGGGCACGCGTCCCCAGCATGGGTTTGAGCGCTCGTTATCACAGAAATTCGACGGTGCGGCTCGAGATTTGTTTCATAATTTCAAAGCTATCTTTTCGCCTGAGGCGATGGAATGGTCGCGTCTCAAGTTGTTCTATGATGACGTATTTCTGCCCTTTATGGTTGGTGGGATCATCCCGGGTATTTTTGTTGCGACCTTGGTTTATTATCTATCGGTGCCTGTAATCCGAGCCTATCAAAATAGCCGAAAACGCAAACTAAGAACTAAGCTTGACCAACTTTCAAAGACCACGCGCAAAACACCTGACGATCAAACGCTGAATGGCTAGGATCGCGTTGAGTAGGAGGCATATGCCATGAAGCAAGGAAGACTACGTTTAGGTGTGAATATCGACCATGTCGCAACTGTCAGAAATGCGAGAGGGAGCGCTTATCCTGACCCGATCCGTGCTGCGAAGATCGCGGAACAAGCAGGCGCAGACGGGATTACTGCGCACCTGCGTGAGGACCGCCGTCATATTTCTGATGCGGACATTGAGGGGCTTATGGCGTCTTTGACCACGCCGTTGAATTTTGAAATGGCGGCGACCGCAGAGATGCAGGCCATCGCGTTGCGTCACAAGCCCCACGCAGTTTGCATTGTGCCGGAAAAGCGTGAGGAACGCACGACCGAGGGCGGACTTGAGGTCGCTCGCGAGGAAAACCGTCTTGCTCACTTCATCGCACCTTTGCGAGAAGCGGGCTGCCGTGTTTCGATTTTTATCGCCGCTGATCAGCGCCAGATCGAGGCTGCTCATCGTATTGGCGCTCAGGTGATCGAGCTTCATACCGGCGCTTACTGTGACTATCACGCCGAAGGTCGTTTCGATGAACGTGACGCCGAGCTAGAGCGGCTCCGCGAGATGGCCACTTTTGCACATGGGCTCGGGCTCGAAGTTCATGCTGGTCATGGTCTGACCTATGAAACGGTTCAGCCTATCGCAGCATTCCCAGAGGTTATGGAGCTGAATATCGGTCACTTCCTCATCGGAGAGGCGATTTTCCGTGGACTTGGTCCATCAATCCAAGAAATGCGCCGCCTCATGGACGAGGCGCGTGTATGATCAAAGCACTCTTGCCCGCGTTAATTACTATGTCCATGGCGCATGCCGTCTCGGCACAAGAAGTGATGGAGTGCGATTGGCAAGCAGGTGCACGCTCGATCATTGAGCCTTGGGAAGAAAACTCCAGAACATATGCCAACGGCGCGGTTCGTGTCGCCGCGCTCGATACTATCGAACCGGCTGTAGCATTCGCCTATCTTCTTGTCCTTAGCCCACCGTATGATGAGCTTGGTGAACGACAGTGTCGAGTCGTCGGCGAGCGACTTGGTTCTGGCTTTGCAGGAATTGATTTTGGCTCCATCGAGTCGGGATATTCCCCCGAATTGGGGCTCAGCCTTTCTCTCGACGTCGGGATCTACAATACCGATATTGGTGCGAGCGACATGGTTCCGCTGACCGTCTGGATCAATCAGAGCACAGGCGAGATCATAACCGCTCTGGGTGGGGACTGACGATTGATACTTGGAATTGGCAGCGATCTTGCGAACATAGAGCGCATCCAAGGAACCTTGGACCGTTTTGGCGACCGTTTTCGCAATCGTGTTTTCACAGAAATTGAACAAGCGAAGGCGGAGCGTCGCAAAGATGTCGCCGGTACATATGCGAAACGCTGGGCCGCGAAAGAGGCCTGTTCAAAGGCACTTGGCACTGGTCTCGCGATGGGAATTTCGTGGAAAGACATGGCCGTTACAAACCTTCCATCAGGGCAGCCAATCATGCATGTCACCGGATGGGCCAAGGAACGGCTCGACGCTATCACCCCAGCGGGCCATGAAGCTATAATTCACGTCACGCTAACAGATGACCATCCTTGGGCGCAGGCGTTTGTTGTCATTGAGGCGCGGCCAATCGTTTAACCACGAGTGATTTACTTGACACACTGCGGGTCGCCCCGCATGAAGCGCAGAGCATTCTTGAGGACTAGAAAATGAGCGACGAACTTGAATCCGGCGTCTGGGCCAGCGTCAAAGAAACCATCAAGACGATTGTCTACGCTCTGTTGATTGCGGGAACCTTCCGCACCTTGTTCTTTCAGCCGTTCTGGATTCCTTCGGGCTCGATGAAGGATACGCTCCTAGTAGGCGATTTCCTCTTCGTGAACAAAATGGCTTATGGCTACTCCTATGCGTCCTGTCCCTCTATCAAGATCCCCTCGCTTGGCGTCGATATCGATGCAGAAGATTTCTGTGGCGTGTTCAAGGGGGCTGAAAAGCGTTTCCTAGGTTCCGAACCAGAAGTTGGCGATGTGATCGTATTTCGCCACCCTGTAACCGGTGTTGATTTTGTAAAGCGTCTCATCGGTGTGCCAGGCGACCGCATTCAAATGATTGAAGGTGTCCTTCACATCAATGGCGCTCCGGTTGAGGTCGAACGCATCGCCGACTTTGAGGAGATCTACGCACCGCAAGGTGGCCAGAACAGCATCCCCCGTTGTGCAAATACAGTCGCAAGCCAAGGTGATATCTGTGTCAAAGAGCGATACGAAGAGACCCTTCCGAATGGCGTGAAACACTCAATTCTGAACATCGGAATTCAGCGCGCTGACGACACTGGCTCTTACACAGTTCCTGAAGGTCACTATTTCTTCATGGGTGACAACCGCGATAACTCGATGGATAGCCGTTTTGCTCAGAGCGATGGCGGTGTTGGGTATGTTGCCGCTGAGAATATCGTCGGTCGTGCTGACCGCATTATTTTTAGCTCGGGAGGGCGTTCGATGCTCGCGTTTTGGACTTGGCGCATGGACCGCTTCTTTAAGGCTGTGAACTAACTAAGACCTGTGATGAATTTTTCACTTAACCCGATCAAGCTGTTCTTAGATGGGTTCGACTGGAATGGTCGAACCTCCCGTCGGCAGCTCGGGTTGGTTCTTTTCGTCGGCTTTCTGCCCTACACTATTGCAGGTCTTCTCGGGTCCTTTGGATATGAGACACTCTGGTCGCGCAGCTTGCTCATCTTGCTTAGCGCGCTGATCTTTGTGCCCCTCGTCGGGCATATTCTGCGTCGCATCAACGACCTTGGATGGAATGGTTGGCTCTTTTGGCCCGTTGTCTTGCCCTATTTTTCTGTCGTGTTCCTTATGGTTCTGCTCTTCAAGTCTCGAGGATATAAGCGCCCGATCTTCTCGACACTTTGGCGGCTCGTTGGGCAAATTGCTGCGGTTGCAATTGCATGCGTGATCCTGACGGGTGTTTTCTGGCGTCCTTACTTGATCATTTCGGGATCTATGAAGCCGAACCTTCTCGTCGGGGATTACGTTATTACTAGCGTTTTCACCAAAAAGGCAGAACTCGGCGAGATGGTGGTCCTTCGACATCCGGTGTCCGGGCTTCCGAGCATCAGCCGCGTTATTGGGATTGAGGGCGACAGCATTCAGATGCGCGGCGGTGCACTTTGGATCAATGGTGCTGAAGTCCAAGTGGCATCTGAAGGGTTCTTTGATGAAAAGATGGAACCGCAGGGGCCTCTCGGGCTATTGCCGCGCTGTACGAATGGTGCAGTGGGCCAATTCGCCAATTGCAGAAAGACCCAACTCAGGGAAACCCTCGGGAATGGGGCAAGTCATCCGATATTGAACATTGGAAATACCGCGCTTGATCAAACAGGCGAATTCACTGTTCCAGAAGGCCAAGTCTTTGTGCTTGGCGATAATCGTGATAACGCGGCAGATAGCAGGATCGCCGTTGGTGCAGGCGGAATGGGTCTCGTTTCCGTCGAAAATATCATTGGCCATCCTTTGTTTGTGCTCTATTCGGTGTCGTCCGCTCAGCCTTGGGCCTTTTGGACCATGCGGATGAATAGAATTTTCGTAGGAATCGAATGAAACTGTCTGTCGAACTCACAGCATTCTGCGACCGGATTGGATATCAGTTCAAAAAGCCGGAACTGCTTGTGCGCGCGATGACCCATCCTTCGATGTCTTCGCCCCATCGTGACAACAACCAGCGTCTGGAATTCCTTGGTGATCGGGTCCTAGGCCTAGTGATGGCCGAAGCGCTCTTCCGTGCCGATATGGGGGCGAGCGAAGGTGTTCTTGCACCACGCTTTAATGCGCTCGTCCGAAAAGAAACTTGCGCCGATGTTGCGCGCGAGGTCGAGCTGGGTTCGGTCCTACGGCTTGGTCGCTCAGAGATGAAATCTGGTGGTCGCCGCAAGCAGGCTCTATTGGGCGATGCGATGGAAGCCTTGATCGCAGCGGTCTATCTGGACGGAGGCTTCAAAGCGGCAAGCGAAGTCGTGCTGAGGCTTTGGGATAATCGTATCGACCAAGTTGAAGAAGATGCGCGCGACCCCAAGACATCGCTTCAGGAATGGGCTCAAGCACGCGGTGAAACCCCACCTGTGTATCGCGAAGTTGCGCGATCTGGCCCTGACCATCAGCCAATCTTTACCATCGAGGTGCAACTTGCCTCGGGACCCACAGAGCAGGCGAGCGCCGGTTCTAAACGCCAAGCTGAACAAGCTGCGGCAAAAGCTCTTTTGAGCAAGGTAACATCATGACCGAAGAGAACACTCGCGCTGGCTTTGTAGCCCTCATTGGCGAACCAAATGCAGGTAAGTCCACTTTGTTGAACCGCATGGTTGGGGCAAAAGTCTCGATCGTGACGCACAAAGTTCAGACAACACGCGCCCGTATCCGTGGCGTTGCCTTGGATGGTGATAGTCAGATTGTTTTTGTCGATACGCCTGGCCTCTTCAGACCGCGTCGGCGCCTTGACCGCGCAATGGTTGCAGCCGCTTGGGGCGGCGCGGCGGATGCTGATGTCGTGGTTCTATTGATCGAAGCGCACCGCGGTCAAACGGATGGCGTAAAGGCCATTCTCGAAGCACTGAACGAGCGCGTTGGTCTGGCCCCCGTTGCACTTGCGATCAACAAGATCGACCGTGTGAAGGCCGAGGAGCTTTTGGCGCTCACCAAGGCGATGAACGAAACCTACCCGTTTGTTGAAACCTTCCTCATTTCGGCAGAGCGTGGGCATGGCTGTGATGCGCTTAAGCATTGGCTTGCAAAAGAGGTTCCAGCGGGTCCGTGGCTCTATCCCGAAGATCAAATCGCCGATTTGCCAATGCGTATGATCGCCGCCGAGATGACACGTGAGAAACTTACGCTTCGCCTTCATCAAGAACTCCCTTATCAGCTCACCGTTGAAACCGAGAGCTGGCAAGAGCGCCCTGATGGCTCTGCGCGGATAGATCAGGTGGTCTATGTGTCGCGCGATGGCCACAAGGGTATCCTTCTTGGTCATAAAGGCGAGACGATTAAGTCGGTCGGCAGAGCAGCGCGCGAAGAGCTCGAAGAATTCCTTGGTCGCAAAGTTCATCTTTTCTTGCAGGTTAAAGTTCGTGAAAACTGGCTTGAGGAATCCGAGAGGTACTCCGAAATGGGGCTGGATTTCAAAGACGGCAATTGATGCGAGACTTGATTTAGGGTTCCGAACTTGGTTCTCTGTCGCTGGCGAGATGGAGATGACATGAGGCTCACTTCGGAAATCTGGGTTTCGGCGTATCTGACGCGTCTGCGCACAGAAGATATTCCCGCCTTTATTGTAAAGAAGGGCGATGCCAGCGCTGGCGCCGTTCTTATCAAGCTTAATACCCTGGATGGTCGCGCGACCTGCTTTCAGCGAAGCTTTGATCTGATGTCCGGCGAGCGAGCTTGGGTCGCCTTGAGCAATGGTGTCGAAGCTGATGTCGATGCATCTATCAATAAACAGCGTAGCTTTGATCCGGACCTTTGGGTGATTGAAGTGGAAAGCAGGCATGGTCGTCATATGCTGGACGAGCCGGGCCTTGAATGATCGAATGGCGTGATCAGGGCGCTCTCATCGCCGCTCGGCCCCACGGAGAAACCTCGGTAATCATCGAAGTTTTTACCGAAACTCATGGGCGCCATGCCGGTGTTGTTCGTGGCGGTGCAAGCCGCAAACAGGTTGCGAACCTACAGCCAGGAACCCAGCTTGATTTGACTTGGAAAGCCCGTCTTGACGATCATCTTGGTAGCTTTGTTGTCGAGCCTCTCCGTTCGCGTGCAGCATTAGTAATGAATGACCGACTTGCTCTTGGGGGCTTGAATGCCGTTTGCGCCTTGCTTTCAGCAACTTTGCCAGAACGTGTGCCGCATCCGGCTCTTTATGCCAAGAGTATCGCTTTGCTCGATCTCTTGGGGCAAGGAGAGGTTTGGCCTCTCGCTTATCTTCAATGGGAGATGGCGCTTCTTGATGAACTGGGGTTCGGGCTCGATCTTTCGGCATGTGCCGCGACGGGCGTGAATGAAGAGCTTTGCTTTATCTCTCCTAAATCAGGCCGTGCAGTAAGTCGTCAGGGCGCTGGGGAATGGGCAAGCCGTATGCTCGATTTGCCACCAGTTCTGAAAGGAGAGGGCGAGGCAACTGGTCCCGAGATCGCAAAGGCGCTCGCGACGACAGGCTATTTCTTCGAACACAAAGTCTTGGCGAATTTGTCGGGACGACCGATGCCGCCTGCGCGCTCGAGGCTTAGGGACCTGATCGCGTCCCTTCAATAAAAAGGCCGGCTGGAGAGCGCCGGCCCATTACTTTCCGAACGGTAGGAATTATCCCAGCAATCGCCGCGCGATAACCTGAGCCTGAATTTCCGCAGCACCCTCGAAGATGTTCAGGATACGTGCATCGCAAAGAATGCGGCTGATCTTGTATTCCAAAGCAAAGCCATTTCCACCGTGGATTTGAAGACCGTTGTCCGCGGCGGCCCAAGCAACCCGAGCGCCAAGTAGTTTGGCCATCCCGGCTTCAAGGTCGCAGCGACGGTCTGCGTCTTTTTCGCGTGCAGAAAAATAGGTGAGCTGACGGGCGATCATGATCTCAACTGCCATCATCGCGAGCTTGCTTGATACTCGCGGGAAGTTGATAAGCGACTGGCCGAATTGCTTGCGATCGTTTGCGTATTGCATAGCGACATCTAGAGCCGACTGAGCAACGCCGATGGCGCGCGCGGCGGTCTGAATACGAGCGCTCTCAAACGTCTGCATCAGCTGTTTGAAGCCGTTGCCTTCTTCACCGCCAAGTAGGTTCTCGCCTTTGACGTGGAAGTTATCAAAGCCGAGTTCATACTCCTTCATGCCACGATAGCCGAGCACTTCGATCTCGCCACCTGTCATCCCATCTGTCGGGAATGGGTTCTCGTCGGTGCCGGGGGTCTTTTCCGCGAGGAACATAGAGAGCCCCTTATAGTCGCTCGTTGCGGGGTCAGTGCGGGCAAGGAGCGTCATAACGTGGGTGCGAGCAGCATGTGTGATCCACGTCTTGTTGCCCGTCACTTTGTAGTCGCCATTGTCATCTTTGACTGCGCGGGTGCGCAGAGAACCGAGGTCAGAACCCGTGTTCGGTTCAGTGAATACCGCAGTGGGGAGCGTTTCGCCCGACGAAAGGCGTGGGAGCCATTTTTCTTTCTGCTCTTGGGTGCCGCCGCATAGGATAAGCTCTGCCGCGATTTCGGAGCGGGTTCCAAGTGATCCAACACCAATATATCCACGCGAAAGCTCCTCGGAGACGACCACCATCGCAGATTTCGGAAGGCCAAAGCCGCCGAACTCTTCAGGAATGGTAAGGCCAAAGACGCCCATTTCCGCGAGTTCTTCGATGACTTCGATTGGGATCAGTTCGTCCTTTAGGTGCCATTCATGTGCGAAAGGTTCGACCTTTTCGACAGCATAGCGGCGGAACTGTTCGCGGATCATCTCGAGTTCGTCATCAAGACCACTTGCGCCGACAGTGATGTTTGCTGACTGCTCGTCCATGAGCGAAACGAGGCGGGTGCGTGCAGCTTGATTGTTGCCGCGCGCCATGAGCGTCGAGACGGCGTCATTGCGGAAGGTGCGAAGTGCGTCATCGATCCCAAGTTCGCTCGCACGGAACATCTCGCCTTGCGACATCGGAATGCCGCCTGCGATGTGGTTCAGGTATTCGCCAAACGCGATTTGCAGAAGTAGTTGTTCGATCTCGCCGAACTTGCCTTCAGCTCTGATTGAGTTCGCCCAGCGATTCATCTGGCGAAGGGATTCAATATATGTCGCGAGCCATGCGAGCCCGTGAGCAGCGCTCTGGTTCTCTTCGATCAGTTTGCCCGAAACGCGGCCATCTTTGGAAACTAGCGCCTTCAGCACTTCGGTTGCGCTTGTCAGAACGGCCTCGGCAGCCGGAACGGCGTTTGCCGTCAATTCCAGCAGATTATCGAGAAGCGGGTTGGCTTTCATGAGTGCGTTCTGTCCGTCATGGGGCATTTGAATGGCTCCTGTTTTTGCTCTTGCAGAAATAACCATTTCGCAGTCGCAGCGCAATATTAGTTCGTAAAAAACGACAAATTCATACTAAAGTGTCGCGTTCGATTTTGCGTGTTATAGCCCAAAAAGGCGGCTAAATCTTAGAAATGGATACGCTTTTCAGTTCTCTCCCTATCGAACTCATTATCTTTGCCTTTGGCGTCACGCTCGTTGCGGGGGTGGTGAAAGGCGCAGTCGGGTTCGCTATGCCTTTAATTATGATTTCTGGAATGGGAATCGCTATCGATCCAAAGATCGTCGTCGCGGCGATTATTTTCCCAATCGTCATGTCGAACTTCCTTCAGGTAATGAAGGCGGGCTTTGGGGAGGCGAAGCAAGCGCTTAAGGACTATGCGGTCTATGTTGCGATTGTTTGTGTGATGATCCTTGTCTCAGCGCAGTTCCTAACAGTCATTCCAACAGAGACAATGTTCTTGGTGCTTGGCATTCCCGTAACGATCCTTTGCGCGATCCAACTCGCGGGCGTTCGTTTCACAATTCCGGAGGAGCGGCGTGGCGTTGCGGCCGTGATCGCGGGTTTCCTGTCCGGTGCACTCGGAGGGCTGGCGGGTACGTGGGGTCCGACAACGGTGCTCTACCTAGTGGCTGTTGAAACCCCCAAAGCCCGTCAGATTGTCGTGCAAGGTGTGGTCTATGGCCTTGGGTCGGTGATGCTGTTGCTTGGGCACTTGAAGTCAGGTGTGATGAATTCTGAAACTTGGCCTCTGTCGGCTCTACTGCTCGTCCCTGCGTTCTTGGGAATGCGCGTTGGTTTCATGATCCAAGATCGAATTGATCAGGATGCCTTCCGCAAGGCTACGCTTTGGGTGCTTTTGATCGCAGGCTTCAATCTCGTTCGTCGTGGATTGATCTGAAAATAAAAAGGGCAGAACCGAAGCTCTGCCCTTGAGACTTTGTTTGTTAGGCCCTTAGCCGATTGCAGCGGCCTTTACGTCTTCGTCAATGAAGGGGACGTACTTTTCAAAGTTGGCCGAGAACATTTCAACCAGCTTGTTAGCCTGTGCGTCATAGGCGGCCTTGTCGGCCCAAGTGCTGCGCGGATCGAGAAGACCAGCGTCGACGCCTTCAACAGCTGTCGGAACCTCGAAGCCGAAGTTCGGGTCCTTGCGGAAGGTGGACTCGATCAGCGTGCCGTCGAGCGCAGCGGTCAAGAGCGCGCGGGTCGCCTTGATCGGCATGCGCGAGCCTGTGCCATAAGCGCCGCCAGTCCAGCCTGTATTCACCAGCCAGCAGGTCGCACCGTGCGATGCGATCTTTTCCTGAAGCAGCTTACCATAAACCTCGGGACGGCGCGGCATGAAGGGTGCACCGAAGCAGGTCGAGAAGGTCGGTTCGGGTTCAGTCACGCCACGCTCGGTGCCGGCAACCTTGGAGGTGAAGCCCGAGAGGAAGTGATACATCGCCTGAGCGGGCGTCAGGCGCGCGATCGGAGGAAGAACACCGAACGCGTCGCAAGTCAGCATGATGATATTCTTAGGGTGGCCGCCGAGAGCGGTGTCCGACGCGTTCGAGATGTAGTCGAGCGGGTAGGCGCAACGCATGTTTGCGGTTAGGCTGTCGTCGTTGAAGTCGAGCTCTTTGGTCTCTTCGTCGAACACCATGTTCTCGATCACGGTCGCGAACTTTTTGGTGGTGGCGTAGATTTCAGGCTCTGCTTCGGCCGAGAGGTTGATGGTCTTGGCATAGCAGCCGCCTTCGAAGTTGAAGGTGCCGCGGTCCGACCAACCGTGCTCGTCATCACCGATCAGAACGCGCGACGGGTCAGCCGAGAGAGTGGTTTTACCAGTGCCTGAAAGGCCGAAGAAGACGGCAGTGTCGACAGGGTTGCCCGGCGCGTGGTTGGCCGAGCAGTGCATCGGCATGATGCCCTTTTCCGGCAACAGGTAGTTCAGCAGGGTGAACACCGACTTCTTGTTTTCGCCAGCGTATTCGGTGCCGCCGATCAGGATGATCTTTTTGGCAAAGTTTAGGGTGATGACGGTCTCTGTACGGCAGCCGTGCTTTTTAGGGTCTGCCTTGAACGACGGACAGTTGATGATTGTCCATTCTGGCGTGAAGGTGTCCAGCTCGGCGCGGGCGGGGCGGCGCAGCAGGTGGCGGATGA
>CAYWUN010000001.1:25023-109335 GCA_964461315.1 uncultured Aestuarium sp. | reverse complement strand
CTGCGATGAAGCTCCCGATCAAGACCCGCACCGTGGTTCGCGAAGACTGGTAATCCGGTCCAAGAGCTAAATAAAAACCCCCGTCGAGAAATCGGCGGGGGTTTTTGCTTTTCCATCAACGTGATTGCACCGACGACTAATCTTCGGGAGTCACTCCCACTTATAGTTAAAGCTCACGCTGACACGGTCGAACTCGGAGGTGTTGGCGGGGACTTCGTGGCGGAGCCAGCTTTCCCAGAGGTAGACGTCCCCGATTTGGGGCTTTTGATAGATAAAGGCCTGTAGCTCGCGGCGGGCGCCTTTGATACGGGGCGGGGCCGACATCATGAAGGGGTGGCGCGGGTCTTCGAGTTTGAGCGCGGAGGCGCCTTCGGGCATCGACACATAGGTGGTCCCCGAGATCACCGAATGCGGGTGGATGTGAGAGCCGTGGTTGCCGCCCTCGGGCAGGATGTTGATCCAGAGATCCTCAAGGACCAGTTTCCGACCATCAAGATTGAACTCGAGGTCTTTGGCGAATTCCTCGACGTGCTTGTCGAGCGCCTCTTTGATGGTCTGAAAGATCGGAAACCGCCAAGGAAGGTCGGTCAAAGACGCATAGCTCGTATAGCCAGGATACCCGTTTTCCTCACACCATTCCATGCCCGCGTCATCGTCTTCCATGATCGAGTAGCAGCTGTCATGCAGCTCTTCTTCGTCGATGGCATGGCCGAACTCGGTCAGGCGAGCTTTGTAGAAGCGGGTGACGAAAAGGGTCTCGATCTCGGCCATGGGGCACTCCTTTGAATAGCGGGTTCTACATACCGCGACGCCAGTCCAAACGCGAGAGGCTTGGGTGCGGCGCATAGCTCAAGAATTATTGGGAAATTGAGTCAACAATGCCTTGCCACGGGGAGCGTCGTCCCATATACGGCGGCATCTCACGATTCCCGATCACGGGATTCGTGTGTTTTGATATTCGCCCACCAGACATCGGGTGACCTACGGTTAAGAGCGTAGAGCCCGCTGGTGATAGGAAAAAGGACAAGGCTATGAACGCCAAAGAACTTCGCGAGAAGACACCGGAGCAGCTCCGGGAAGATCTCGTCGCCCTTAAGAAAGAGCAGTTCAACCTGCGTTTTCAACAGGCGACTGGTCAGCTTGAAAACAATGCACGTATGCGCACCGTTCGTCGTGACGCTGCTCGTGTGTTGACTATTCTCAACCAAAAAGCTGCTGCGGAGGCCTAAGACATGCCCAAGCGTATTCTTCAGGGTGTTGTCACCTCGAACCAAAACGAACAGACCGTAACCGTTCTGGTCGAGCGTCGCTTCAAGCACCCGCTCCTTCAGAAGACTGTTCGTAAGTCCAAGAAGTACCGTGCTCATGACGAGCACAATAAATTCAACGTCGGCGACACCGTCCGTATTCAGGAATGTGCACCGAAGTCGAAGACCAAACGTTGGGAAGTCATCGACGCCTAATCGCGTCGATCCCAACTTAATCGAAACCCTGGGGACTAGGGCATACTGCAAGCCCCCCCAAAGGTCGGGAGAAACCAAATGATCCAGATGCAGACCAATCTGGATGTTGCTGATAACTCTGGCGCTCGCCGAGTTCAGTGCATCAAGGTCCTCGGCGGTTCGCACCGTCGTTATGCGTCGGTTGGTGACATCATCGTAGTTTCGGTGAAGGAAGCCATCCCGCGCGGCCGTGTAAAGAAGGGTGACGTTCGTAAGGCCGTCGTCGTTCGCACCGCCAAAGAAGTACGTCGTGAAGATGGTACCGCCATCCGTTTCGACCGCAACGCAGCTGTTATACTGAACAACAACGGTGAACCCGTTGGTACCCGTATCTTCGGGCCGGTTGTTCGCGAACTGCGCGCCAAGAACTTCATGAAGATCATCTCGCTTGCTCCGGAGGTGCTGTAATGGCTGCTAAGCTCCGCAAAGGTGACAAGGTCGTCGTTCTGACTGGCAAGGACAAAGGCAAAACCGGCGAGATTTCCTCGGTTGACCCGAAATCCGGCAAGGCAGTTGTAGACGGCGTAAATGTCGCTATCCGCCACGTGAAGCAAAGCCAGACCTCGCAGGGTGGCCGCACGCCAAAGGCGATGCCGATCCAGCTCTCGAACCTGGCTATTGTCGATGCCAACGGTAAAGCAACCCGCGTCGGTTTCCGTGAGGAAGACGGCAAGAAGGTTCGCTTCGCCAAGACCACGGGAGACGTGATCTAATGCTCGATACTGCGAACTACACCCCGCGTCTCAAGGTCGACTACAAAGACCGCATCCGCGCTGCGCTCAAGGAAGAGTTCAGCTACAAGAACGACATGCAGATCCCGCGTCTGGATAAAATCGTTCTTAACATCGGCTGTGGTGCTGAAGCTGTTCGTGACAGCAAGAAAGCAAAGTCGGCTGTCGAGGATCTGACCGCTATCGCAGGTCAGAAGGCTGTTACCACCAAGGCCAAGAAGTCCATCGCTGGCTTCCGCGTTCGTGAAGACATGCCTCTCGGCGCAAAAGTCACTCTCCGCGGTGACCGTATGTACGAATTCCTTGACCGTCTGATCACCGTGGCAATGCCGCGTATCCGCGACTTCCGCGGCGTATCGGGCAAGTCGTTTGACGGCCGTGGCAACTACGCTACCGGTCTCAAGGAACACATCGTATTCCCGGAAATCAACTTTGATAAAGTTGATGAAGTCTGGGGTATGGACATCGTTATCTGCACCACCGCGAAAACCGACGCGGAAGCTAAGGCGCTGTTGAAGCAATTCAACATGCCCTTCAACAGCTGATCGCGGAAGGAAGAGAGATATGGCTAAAAAATCCATGATCGAACGCGAGAAGAAGCGCCAGCGCCTCGTCGCTCAGTATGCTGAAAAGCGTGCTGCGCTGAAAGAAATCGCGAACGATGAAACCAAGTCGATGGAAGAGCGCTTCAAGGCCCGCCTTAAGCTCGCGGATCTCCCGCGTAACAGCTCTGCCACCCGTCTTCATAACCGTTGCCAGCTTACCGGTCGTCCGCACGCGTACTACCGCAAGCTCAAGATCAGCCGTATTATGCTGCGCGAGCTTGGCTCGAACGGCGAAATTCCCGGCTTGGTCAAGTCCAGCTGGTAAGGAGGGTTAGAGAATGAACGATCCTATCGGTGATATGCTGACCCGTATCCGCAACGCTCAGATGCGTGGTAAGTCGACCGTGTCGACCCCCGCTTCGAAGCTGCGCGCCTGGGTTCTCGATGTTCTTGCTGACGAAGGCTACATCCGCGGCTACGGTAAGTCCGTAGACGTGAACGGCCACCCGACGCTTGAAATCGAACTCAAGTACTTCGAAGGCACTCCTGTTATTCGCGAAGTCAAGCGGGTCTCCAAGCCCGGTCGTCGCGTATACATGAGCGTCAAGGACATCCCTTCGGTCCGTCAGGGCCTCGGTGTGTCGATTGTCTCCACGCCTAAGGGTGTGATGTCGGACGCAAACGCACGTGCAGCCAACGTTGGCGGCGAAGTGCTTTGCACCGTCTTCTAAGGAGGGTCTGATGTCTCGTATTGGTAAAAAACCGGTCGGACTTCCCAGCGGCGTAACCGCCACTGTGTCGGGCCAGTCCATCGAAGTTAAGGGCCCTAAGGGCACCCGTAGCTTCACCGCGACCGACGACGTGACCATCGCTGTTGAAGAAAACGCTGTGAAAGTAACCCCTCGTGGTCTTTCCAAGCGCGCTCGTCAGCAGTGGGGCATGACCCGTTCGATGGTTGAGAACCTTGTTACCGGCGTGACCGAGGGCTTCAAGAAAGAGCTCGAAATCACCGGTGTTGGTTACCGTGCTAACATGCAGGGCAACACCCTGAAGCTTGCACTCGGCTACTCGCACGACGTCGACTTCGAAGTCCCCGCAGGCGTGACCGTTACTGCTCCTAAGCAGACGGAAATCGTCATTGAAGGCATCGACCAACAGCTCGTAGGTCAAGTTGCCGCCAACATCCGCCAGTGGCGTTCGCCTGAGCCCTATAAGGGCAAAGGTATCCGTTACAAAGGCGAATATATCTTCCGCAAGGAAGGTAAGAAGAAGTAAGGATAGCGAAAATGGCAAAAAGCAAACGGGAACTGTTCCTCAAGCGCCGCCTGCGCGTCCGGAACAAACTTCGCTCGGTCAACGCAGGACGCGTGCGTCTTTCGGTACACCGTTCGTCCAAGAACATCAGCGTTCAGCTGATCGACGACGTTCAGGGTGTAACTCTGGCCGCCGCCTCGACCCTCGAAAAGGATCTTGGCTTTGTTGGCAAAAACAACCTCGAAGCCGCGGCCAAAGTTGGTTCGGTTATCGCAGAGCGTGCTAAGGCCGCTGGCGTGACTGAAGCCTACTTCGATCGTGGTGGCTTCCTGTTCCACGGTAAAGTGAAAGCTCTTGCTGACGCTGCCCGTGAAGCTGGTCTGAAGATCTAAGGAGACGAGATAATGGCAGAACGTGAGAACCGCCGGGACCGTCGCGAACGCGAAGAAGCCCCGGAATTCGCCGATCGTCTCGTGGCGATCAACCGTGTGTCGAAGACCGTTAAGGGTGGTAAGCGCTTTGGCTTCGCTGCTCTGGTAGTCGTCGGCGATCAGAAAGGCCGCGTCGGCTTTGGTAAAGGTAAAGCCAAGGAGGTCCCCGAGGCCATCCGTAAGGCAACCGAACAAGCTAAGCGCAACATGATCCGTGTTGCACTTCGCGAAGGCCGCACGCTGCACCACGATATTCAGGGCCGTCATGGCGCTGGTAAGGTGGTAATGCGTACCGCTCCGGAAGGTACTGGTATCATCGCCGGTGGTCCGATGCGTGCCGTGTTCGAAATGCTGGGCGTTAAGGACGTTGTGTCCAAGTCGCTCGGTTCGCAGAACCCCTACAACATGATCCGTGCAACCATCGACGGTCTGAAGCAAGAAGCTTCGCCCCGTTCGGTCGCACAGCGTCGTGGTAAAAAGGTTGCGGACATTCTTCCTAAGCGTGAAGACGCTTCGGCTGAAGCCGCAGACGCGTAAGGAGACTGACACATGGCAAAAACCATCGTTGTTAAGCAGATCGGTTCGCCGATCCGTCGTCCCGCCGAGCAGCGTCGTACGCTCATCGGTCTGGGTCTGAACAAGATGCACAAGACACGTGAACTGGAAGATACCCCTTCGGTTCGCGGCATGGTCAACAGCATCCCGCACCTCGTCGAGATCATCGAAGAGCGCGGCTAACCTATTTGGTTACCAAGACTGAAAACGCCTCGGGGGAAACCTCGGGGCGTTTTCGCATATAAGTGTGTTCGTGCTTGAAACCCTTTGGTCGAGTGCGTATACGCCGCGAGTGGCTCGTTCTGGGCACTAGAATCAATTTCAATAGCCGTGTTTGCCCGCTCCGTCGCTGGAGGGCAGTTCCGGCAAGGAGAAGCGACATGAAACTTCACGAATTGCGCGACAACGAAGGCGCAACGAAATCCCGCAAGCGCGTTGGCCGTGGTCCGGGTTCCGGCAAAGGTAAGACCGGTGGCCGCGGTATCAAGGGTCAGAAGTCCCGTTCGGGCGTAGCACTCAACGCCTATGAAGGCGGCCAGATGCCGCTCTACCAGCGTCTCCCCAAGCGCGGCTTCAACAAGCCGAACGCCAAGAAGTACGCTGTTATCAACCTCGGCCTGATCCAGAAGTTCATCGACGCTGGCAAGATCGACGTTAAGGCAGAGATCACCGAAGACGCTCTGGTCGCTTCGGGTCTCGTTCGCCGTAAGTTTGATGGCGTTCGCATCCTCGCAAAGGGTGAGATCACCGCAAAAGCTAATCTCTCGGTAACCGGTGCTTCGAAAGGCGCTGTTGAAGCTGTAGAGAAGGCTGGTGGCAAGGTTACCATCGTCGCCACCGCAGCTGCGGCGGAATAAAGGGTTGTGAGCGCCTCTTTAGGCGCTTACATCACTCACAGTTTTCCCAACGCCGCAGACCGGAAAACCGGCCTGCGGCGTTTTTGATGAAAAGAGACGCTTTATGGCTTCAGCAGCAGAACAAATGGCAGCGAACCTAAGCTGGTCTTCCTTTGGTAAGGCGACCGAGCTTCGGCAACGTATTCTGTTTACCCTCGGACTTTTGATTGTTTACCGTCTTGGCACCTATATTCCGGTTCCAGGTATCGACGGTGCAGCGCTTCGCAACTTTATGGAAGGCGCAGCATCTGGCATCGGCGGTATCCTCTCGATGTTCACAGGTGGCGCACTGAGCCGTATGGGCATTTTCGCTCTTGGTATCATGCCCTATATTTCGGCTTCAATTATCGTACAGCTCCTCGGATCCATGTACGAACCTTGGAAACAGCTGAAAAAAGAAGGCGAAAATGGTCGCCGCAAGCTGAACCAGTATACCCGTTTTGGTACCGTGGTGCTCGCTACTTTCCAAGCCTATGGCCTTGCTGTGAGCCTTGAAGCGGGCGATCTTGTTTCGGATCCTGGCCTATATTTCCGTGCGGCATGCGTTGTTACACTGGTTGGCGGCACAATGTTCCTAATGTGGGTGGGTGAGCAAATCACCGCACGCGGTATCGGGAACGGCATCTCGCTCATCATCTTTGTTGGTATCGTTGCTGAACTTCCGGCGGCGGCTGCGCGCTTCCTGACTACGGCTCAAGAGACACGTAATGCGCTTATGGTGATTGGTATCATCGTCATGCTCGCCGTTGTTTTGATGTTCGTAGTCTTTATGGAGCGTAGCCTTCGTAAAGTTCACATCCAGTACCCCCGCCAGCAGCGTGGTATGAAAACCTATGAAGGCGGTTCGAGCCATCTTCCGATCAAGGTTAACCCCGCCGGCGTTATCCCCGCGATCTTTGCTTCCGCATTGCTCCTTCTTCCGACCACGCTCTCGACTTTCTCCGGTGGATCGACTGGTCCGGTGATGTCGACGATCCTTGCGTATTTTGGCCCAGGCCAGCCGCTATACCTCCTCTTCTTTACGGGCATGATCGTATTCTTCACCTACTTCTATACCCGTGAAGTTGCTTTCAAGACCGATGAAGTTGCAGACAACCTGAAGAACCAAGGCGGCTTTGTACCGGGTATCCGCCCAGGTAAGCGTACCGCGGAATATCTTGATTATGTCGTAACTCGCGTTCTCGTTCTTGGTTCTGCCTACCTTGCGCTAGTTTGTCTCATGCCCGAGATTTTGCGTTCACAATTGTCGATTCCGTTCTATTTCGGGGGCACTTCGGTACTGATTATCGTGTCGGTTGGTATGGACACCATCCAACAGATTCAGTCGCATCTGCTCGCCCATCAATACGAAGGGCTAATTGAAAAATCTCAGCTGCGTGGTAAGCGTGCTGCTAAGAAACGGACCAAGGGACCCTCTCGTCGATGAACATTATTCTTCTCGGACCGCCCGGAGCGGGCAAAGGTACTCAAGCTGCAAAACTCGTAGAAGAGCGTGACATGATCCAGCTCTCTACTGGCGACATGCTGCGCGCTGCCAAGACATCGGGCACCGAGATGGGTAAAAAGGTTGCGGCTATCATGGACGCAGGCGAACTCGTAACCGACGAGATCGTGATCGGCCTGATCCGTGAAAAGCTTCAGGGCGACAAAAAAGGTGGTTTCATCTTTGACGGCTTCCCGCGGACCCTTCCTCAGGCAGATGCTCTTGGTGAGCTTCTTGCCGAGCAGGGAGAGACGCTCGATGCTGTGATCGAGATGCAGGTAAACGATGAAGTGCTCGTTGGCCGTATCGTTGGTCGCGCAGAGGAAGCCCGCAAAGCTGGCCAGCCTGTCCGTGCAGACGACAATGAGGAGAGCCTCAAGATTCGTTTGATGGAATACTACAAGAAGACCTCGCCGCTGATCGGTTATTACTGGGCAAAGGGCGACTTGAAATCTATCGATGGCTTGGCCGCAATTGACGATGTGGCACAGCAGATCGGCAAGATCCTAGGCTAAGGCCACCGAGCTGAATTATTGAAAAAGCCCCAGACCTCTTGGTTCTGGGGCTTTTTCATGAGTAGGCAAAACGCGCATAGCGACCGCAAGTGTTGCGCATGGACCGTAAATGTGAGCAAGCGCTTGACGGGGCACTCAATCCCTTTTAAAGCACCGCATCCCCCTATGGGGAATCATGGCGGCAGCGGGTCGCTCCCGATCGCCGCGACTATCTCGTATGACTGTGGCCCTTAGGATATCCTTCGGGCTTCCGTTGTGAAAAAAGGTTCCGGAAATACGGAACCGCAACGAAAGGAAAGCTAACGTGGCACGTATTGCCGGCGTGAACATCCCGACTGCAAAGCGGGTTCCCATCGCCCTCACTTATATCACCGGTATCGGTTCTGCGATCGCGAAAGAGATCTGCGAAGCCGTTAACATCGAATCGACCCGTCGTGTAAACGAACTCTCGGACGCAGAAGTACTTGCGATCCGCGAATACATTGACGCCAACCTCACTGTTGAGGGTGATCTTCGTCGTGAAACCACGATGAACATCAAGCGACTGATGGACCTTGGTTGCTACCGCGGTCTCCGTCACCGTCGTAACCTTCCGGTTCGCGGTCAGCGTACCCACACCAACGCTCGTACTCGCAAAGGCCCCGCAAAGGCCATCGCTGGTAAGAAGAAGTAAGGGAGGGCATAGACAATGGCTCGTGATACCCGTCGTGGTGGCAAGAAAAAGGTTTCCAAGAACATCGCCGCTGGCGTTGCTCATGTGAACTCGTCGTTCAACAACACCAAAATCCTGATCTCTGACGTTCAGGGCAATGCTATCTCGTGGTCGTCTGCTGGCACCATGGGCTTTAAGGGTTCGCGTAAGTCGACCCCCTATGCCGCTCAGATGGCTGCTGAAGACGCAGGCCGTAAGGCACAGGAACATGGCGTTAAGACGCTTGAAGTCGAAGTTCAGGGCCCCGGTTCGGGTCGTGAATCGGCTCTGCGTGCTCTGGCTGCCGTGGGCTTCAACATCACGTCGATCCGTGACGTGACCCCGATCGCTCACAACGGCTGCCGTCCGCCGAAGCGTCGTCGCGTATAATCGCTGAATACCCAACTGGGGCTGTGGTTTTTCCACGGCCCCAGTCCGTCATTTTGAAACCTCGGGCGTTTGCCTTTTAGGACATGGAAGGCAGACAAGAATGGAGGGACGCATGATCCACAAGAATTGGGCTGAATTGATCAAGCCGACCCAGCTTGATGTTAAGCCGGGCAATGACCCGCAGCGTCAGGCTACCGTTATCGCTGAACCGCTCGAGCGCGGCTTCGGTCTTACACTCGGCAACGCGCTTCGCCGCATCCTGATGTCTTCGCTTCAGGGCGCCGCGATCACTGCTGTTCAGATCGATAACGTTCTGCACGAGTTCTCTTCGGTCGCTGGTGTTCGTGAAGATGTCACCGACATCGTCCTGAACCTCAAGGGCGTCGCAATCCGCATGGAAGTCGAAGGCCCCAAGCGTCTCACCGTTCAGGCCAAAGGTCCGGGCGCTGTGACTGCTGCTGACATTTCCGAGTCGGCTGGTATCGAAGTCCTCAACAAAGACCACGTAATCTGTCACCTTGATGATGGCGCTGATCTCTACATGGAGCTCACCGTTAACACTGGTAAGGGTTACGTCGCCGCAGACAAGAACAAGCCTGAAGATGCGCCGATTGGCATGATTGCCATCGACGCGATCTACTCGCCGGTCAAGAAGGTCTCGTACGACGTTCAGCCGACCCGCGAAGGTCAGGTTCTGGATTATGACAAGCTGACCCTCAAAGTCGAAACCGATGGTTCGATCACCCCCGATGATGCAGTTGCTTACGCCGCTCGTATCCTTCAGGACCAGCTGTCGATCTTCGTGAACTTCGACGAGCCGGAATCGGCATCTGCTGGTTCGGACGATGACGGACTTGAGTTCAACCCGCTCCTTCTCAAGAAGGTTGACGAGCTTGAGCTTTCCGTTCGTTCGGCAAACTGCCTCAAGAACGACAACATCGTTTACATCGGCGATCTTATCCAGAAAACCGAAGCCGAGATGCTCCGCACCCCGAACTTCGGCCGTAAGTCGCTTAACGAGATCAAAGAAGTGCTTTCGGGCATGGGTCTTCACCTCGGCATGGATGTCGAGGACTGGCCGCCAGACAACATCGAAGATCTCGCCAAGAAATTCGAAGACCAGTTCTAAGGTTTTCGTAAGAAGTGGCGGGGACTTCCCGCCATTTCCACTACTCGGGCATCCTGCCCCAAGGAGAATGGCTGACACGCATCGGCCATCGGACAAAGCAAAACGCTACTTAGGAGTTAGAAAATGCGTCACGCTCGTGGTTACCGCCGCCTGAACCGTACTCATGAACACCGTAAAGCCCTGTTTGCGAACATGGCTGGTGCACTCATCGAGCACGAACAAATCAAAACCACCCTTCCCAAGGCCAAAGATCTGCGCCGCGTCGTAGAAAAGCTCATCACGCTCGGTAAGCGCGGTGATCTTCATGCACGTCGTCAGGCTGCTGCTCGCCTCAAGGAAGACCGTCACGTTGCCAAACTTTTCGAAGTGCTCGGCCCGCGTTACCAGGACCGTCAGGGTGGCTACATCCGCATCATGAAGGCCGGTTTCCGTTATGGTGACATGGCACCGATGGCGATCATTGAATTCGTAGACCGTGATCCGGCTGCAAAAGG
Source organism: uncultured Aestuarium sp. (assembly GCA_964461315.1). GTDB lineage: Bacteria > Pseudomonadota > Alphaproteobacteria > Rhodobacterales > Rhodobacteraceae > Marivivens. The sequence goes on along the minus strand of CAYWUN010000001.1, from coordinate 98,719 downwards.
TGCTGCTGACAAAGCCCGCCTCGCAGCGCTTGAGGTCGAAGTCGAAGAATAAGACCTAAAGTCTTAATCTTACGTTAAAGCCCCGCCCTCAAAGCGGGGCTTTTTCGCTTTATAGTAAATAAATTTCACACGGCTCAATTTAAAGTTGACTAAGGTTTTGTGGTCTTGGCAAGACTTTCGCTATGATCGCGGACAAAACGTTTACAGCTATTCAAAGACGCACGGTGAGCTTCGCAGTTTATGCTGCGCTGGGTGCGGGAGTGGGCGATATTTCGGCAGTAAGCGGCGGTCAGTTCTCTTTGGTAATTAAGGAGGCCGTTGCGCAGCAAATGCCGCTGTCCGTTGGGGGACGGGCGCGGCGATGCAGGCAGTTAAGCTGCGCTCAATTGATCCCAGAAGGGTCCAGTTCGGACCAATTCGCTCACGCCCTGTCGAAACGTTATTCAGCGCGGAACACTTTGGCTTTGGCCTGTGACCGCGATTGTCATCATCGCATTCGGCTTGGACCAGTTTCCCAAGCTCCAACTCACACAGAATTCTTTGCCATCATCCCGCACGCCACGTCTCGGTTGGGTTCTTTGACTCAAATTCATGCCGGAGGCATCGATGCAAAGCACCACCCTTTCTTTCGCAAACCTTCATCAACACGGTGAGCTTTTCGCCAATATTCTTCGCGCGCGCCGCGAAAGTTTTATCGTTCGGAACCGTTGGGAACTCCCTGAAACAATGGGAATGGAGTATGATCAGTATGACACTCCACAGTCGCGCTGGCTGGCCGTTCATGATCATTCGGGGGCGGTTCTCGCAGGAGTTCGTTTGACGCCGACGACGGCACGATGTGGGATTTATAGCTACATGATCCGTGACGCGCAGCGCGGTCTGCTCGAGTCCATTCCTGAAGACTTGCTCTACGAACCGGCGCCACAGGATCATGGAACGTGGGAGGTTACTCGTGGATTTGTCACTCACGATCTTCCTGCAGGTATGCGTGCGAAAGTTCGACTTCGTCTTGTGTCGCAAATGCTCCGTGCGAGCCGCGAGGAGGGGATCACGCGAATGATTGCACTACTGCCTTCAAATTGGCATCGCTGGGCGGCACGCTGTAATCTTCAAATGGATGCGGCAGGGCGGAATATGAACATGGGCGGGATTGATTATCAGGCAGTCTGGATCGACTTTTCGGCGCATCTTCACTGAGCCTTTTCAAAGGAGCGGGGCCGACATAGGTTGGTCATATGGCTGACCTATTCGACACTCCTGACGCTGAATCACAAAGTAACGCGCCAAGGCCGCTTGCGGACCGCTTGCGGCCAACCACACTTGGCGAAGTCATAGGACAGGAGCAAGTGCTGGGACCGGACGCGCCTTTGGGGATCATGCTTGAATCAGGCTCTCTGTCGTCGCTGATCCTATGGGGACCTCCTGGCGTCGGAAAAACAACAATCGCTCGCTTACTCGCCCGAGAGACCGACCTACACTTTGAGCAAATAAGTGCGATTTTTACGGGTGTTCCGGAACTTCGCAAAGTGTTCGAGGCCGCGAAGCTTCGGCGAAAGAACGGACGCGGGACGTTGCTCTTCGTTGACGAAATTCATCGCTTCAACAAAGCACAGCAGGACGGTTTCCTTCCCCACATGGAAGACGGCACGATCCTTTTAGTGGGCGCAACGACGGAAAACCCTTCGTTTGAGCTGAATGCCGCTGTGCTCAGTCGTTCACAGGTGCTCGTTCTGAACAGATTGTCGCTCGTTGATCTTGAACGGCTGATGCAGCGGGCGGAAAAAGAGCTGAACCGACAATTGCCATTGGAAGGTAATGCGCGAGCTGCCCTTTTGGAAATGGCCGATGGTGATGGTCGCGCTTTGCTAAATTTGATCGAGCAAGTCTCGGCTTGGCGGATTGAAAGTAAACTGGGCACCGACGCGCTTACCACTCGACTGATGAAGCGAGCGGCAAAATACGATAAGAGTGGGGACGAGCACTATAACCTCATCTCAGCCCTGCATAAATCTGTGCGGGGTTCGGATCCGGATGCTGCTCTCTATTGGTATTCGCGGATGCTCGAAGGCGGCGAGGACCCACGTTATCTTGCAAGACGCCTCGTTCGAATGGCGGTGGAGGACATCGCGCTTGCCGACCCTCAGGCGCAAACAGTTTGCCTTCATGCTTGGGAGACATACGAGCGGATCGGAAGTCCAGAGGGTGAGCTAGCGCTTGCACAAGCGGTTATATACCTTGCGCTCGCACCGAAATCGAATGCGGGCTATGCGGCCTATAAGTCTGCTCGCGCTGCTGCACGCCAGTTCGGGTCCGAGCCCCCGCCCAAGCACATCCTCAATGCGCCAACTCGGCTGATGAAGGAGCAAGGCTATGGTTCGGGATATGAGTATGATCACAGCGCCGAAGATGCTTTCAGCGGCCAGAACTATTTCCCTGACGGGATGAAACGCGGTGTCTATTATATACCAGTAGACCGAGGCTTTGAGCGTGACCTCAAGAAGCGCGTTGATTATTTTGCAGGGCTCAGAGCTAAGCGAAATAAGGCCGACAATTGACTCTTGAGGCCTAAGAGGCCAAGGGGAGCATATGATGACAAGTTTGATCCAAGTTGCTCTCGGGGGCGCCATTGGCGCGTCATGTCGCTATTTGACCAACGTAGGCGCTATGCGCTTGCTTGGCAGCGGTTTCCCCTTTGGAACCCTCATCGTCAACATAGTTGGGTCGTTCTTGATGGGCGTGCTGGTTGTTATGTTTGCTGAGCGGGGCGGAAACCAATTCGCACCACTTTTGATGACGGGTATCTTGGGCGGCTTTACGACATTTTCTGCGTTCTCGCTTGATGCGGTGAACCTGTATCAACGCGGCGACTTAATGCTCGCCGCAGTTTACGTATTAGGCACCATTGCAGTTGGTCTTTTGGCCTTGATTGCAGGCCTAGCCATCGCACGAGGAGTGCTAGCATGAGCGGCGTCCAAACCATCACCATCACCCAAGAAGATGCGGATCAGCGGATTGACCGTTGGCTCCGTCGCCTTTACCCGCACCTCACCCAAGGCCGCATCGAAAAGATGTGTCGAAAGGGTGAACTCCGCGTAGATGGAGCGCGTGTAAAATCCGCGACCCGACTGGAATATGGCCAGAAAGTTCGCATTCCGCCGCTAAGCGAAGACACCGCACAGCCTGCACCCAAGCAAATCCGCAAAATCACCCGCACGGATGCGGAAATGATCCAAGATGCGGTGCTGTGGAAGGACGAGCATATCATCGTGCTAAATAAACCTGCTGGCCTGCCTTCGCAGGGCGGTTCGGGTCAGGGAGACCGTCACGTTGATGGACTTACCGAAGCGCTTAAGTTTGGCTACAAAGACCGCCCCAAGCTGGTTCACCGTCTTGACAAAGATACCTCTGGCCTTTTGCTCCTCGCCCGTACTGACCGCGTAGCACGCGGCTTGTCCGAGGCTCTGCGTCACCGCAATGTTCGCAAGATTTATTGGGCCGCGGTCGCGGGAGTCCCGTCGCCGCGTGCTGGCTCGATTAAATATGGTCTCCTCAAAGCCCCAGGTCGGGGCCGCGGTGGCGAAGCTGAAAAGATGCGTTGTATTCACCCGCGCGAAGTTGCCGAGACCGAAGGCGCAAAGCGTGCACATACAGATTTCGCGGTTCTTTCATCGCTAGGATCGCGGGCCGCTTGGATGGCGCTGGTTCCCATTACAGGCCGAACTCACCAGTTGCGTGCGCATATGGCTGAGATTGGTCATCCGATTATCGGTGATGGCAAATACGGCGGTTCGTCGCAGGAAAATATGGGCGATGGCTGGGGCGCAGGTATCGGTGGCGAAATTAGCCGCAAGCTGCATCTTCATGCGCGCACTTTGATCATCGAGCATCCGATTACCAAGAAAATGCTTACGCTCGAGGCACCGCTGCCCTCTCACATGCAAGCGACTTGGGATTATGTGGGGTGGGACGTGACACATGCTCCGCTCGACCCTTTCAATATGCCCGATGCATGATCTGAGGCTCGTTATATTCGACGTGGACGGAACGCTGGTTGATAGCCAAGCCCTGATCGTTGCCTCCATGAACGAGGCTTTCCGTTCGGTCGGTTTGGAAGTGCCGTCTCGTAGCGCTGTTCTGGGGATTGTCGGATTGTCTCTAGAAGGCGCATTCGAGCGCCTTGCGCCCGCGGATGTTGATCATGATGCGATGTTGGCAGCTTATCGTGAGTACTATTTCAGTGAGCGAACACGCGATGGCACACCTGCGACAAGCCCACTTTTCCCGCATGTTCGTGAAGTGCTTGAAGAGTTGCGAGCCGATCCATGGACCTTGCTCGCCGTCGCCACGGGCAAATCCAAACGGGGCCTAGATGCTCTGATTGAAGGTCACGGTCTGAACGGTATGTTTTCGAGCCTTCAATGCTCGGACTTTCATCCATCAAAGCCGCATCCATCAATGATCGACGCGGCATTGCGCGAAACCGGGGTTTCTCACTCACGCACTGTTATGGTTGGTGATACAAGTTTTGACATTGATATGGCGCGTTCCGCCGGCGTTAAGAGCGTTGCTGTGAGCTGGGGCTACCACAAAGTATCTGACATGGGCGCCGATGCTGTTATTGACCACTTTGATCAGCTGGCTGTGACTGTGGATCGACTATTGGAGAATTGAACGATGAGCGGTTGGAAAGCGAAACGATTTTGGAAAGAAACGTCTGTTGCTGAAATCGACGGCGGCTTTCAGGTTCTATTGGACGGTCGACAGGTCAAGACCCCTGCAAAAACCCTATTAGTCGTTCCGACGCGTGCTATGGCCGAGGCAATTGCCGCCGAATGGGATGCACAAGAAGGCGAAGTTGATCCAACGACAATGCCCGTAACGCGTTCAGCGAACGCCGCTTTGGACAAGGTCGCTGCCCAAAGGAATGAAGTCGTCGAGATGCTCGCGAGTTATGGCGGCACCGATCTTTTGTGCTATCGCGCCTCAGAACCTAACGAGCTCATTGATCGGCAAAAGGCAGCATGGGACCCACTTCTTGACTGGCTCGCGGCGAATCATAAGGTGCGTCTCGCTGTGGGGAATGGGGTCATGCACGTGGCTCAGGATGCTGCGGGCCAAGTGACTTTGCTTGCAGCCGTTGATCGACTCAATAATTTTGAGGTTGCGGCGTTTCACGACCTCGTAGCGATGTCGGGGTCACTTGTTATCGCCCTCGCGGTCGCAGAGTCCCGCTTAGATGTCGCTGATGGCTGGCGTTTGTCGCGAATTGATGAGACGTGGCAAGAAGAGCAATGGGGCGTTGACGAAGAAGCTTCGGAATTGGCGGCGAAGAAATTCAAAGAGTTCTCAACGGCTGCTCGCATTCTGGGTTTGTGCCGTAACGTCAATTCGTAAACTTATTTGTTCTTCTTATTTAGCTAAAATTAAGGCTTTGGGGTGCGCAACAGCCCTCATTTTGGCTTTTCAAGTGTTGAATTACCCGAGAACTTGGCGCGTAGGTCTTGACCTATTGGTCTAAAATCACACACTCTTAGCATCAGTTGCTTCGCTTTCGCGTCGCGCTGCATTGCAATCTGTCCTTCGGGGCAGGCATAAAAACCAGTCCAGAACTGGAAACTCAGGAAGAGGTAAAAATGAAGAAAACTGTTCTGCTTGGCGCACTGACCGTTGCAGGTCTCGCTGCCACCGCTGCTTCGGCTGCTACGCTCGACGACGTTCGTGCACGTGGCAAACTGAACTGTGGCGTGTCCACTGGTCTGCCCGGCTTCTCGAACCCGGATGCAAACGGTAACTGGCAGGGTTTTGACGTAGACTTCTGCCGCGCTCTCGCTGGCGCCGTCTTTGGCGATGCTGCCGCTGTTGAGTTTGTACCACTGACCACCCAGACCCGTTTCACGGCTCTTTCGTCAGGTGAAGTTGACGTTCTTGCACGTAACACCACCTGGACTTTCTCTCGTGACACAGACCTCAAGCTCGATTTCATCGGTGTGAACTACTACGACGGTCAGGGCTTCATGGTTCCCAAGTCGCTTGGCGTTTCGTCGGCGAAAGACCTTGATGGTGCAACCGTATGTATCCAGACTGGTACCACCACCGAATTGAACCTCGCTGACTTCTTCCGCGCGAACAACATCAGCTACGAGCCGGTTCCGATTGAAACCAACGCAGAAGCTCAGCAGCAGTACCTTGCTGGCGCTTGTGACGTTTACACAACCGACGCTTCTGGTCTCGCTGCTACGCGTGCAACCTTCGAAGCTCCGGCTGACCACGTGCTTCTTCCGGAAATCATTTCCAAAGAGCCGCTTGGACCTGCTGTACGCCACGGCGACAACGATTGGGCAGACATCGCACGTTGGACGCTCAATGCTCTGATCTCGGCTGAAGAGCTTGGCGTAACATCGGCAAACGTTGCTGAGCTTTCGGCTGCTGCAACCAACAACCCCGAAGTGAACCGTCTCCTCGGCACCGAAGGTGAGCTTGGTGCGATGATGGGTCTCGACGCTAAATGGGGCGTGAACGCTATCGCTGCAGGCGGTAACTATGGCGAAATCTTCGAGCGTAACATCGGTGAGAACACTCCGATCGGTCTCGCTCGCGGACTGAACGCTCAGTGGACTGAAGGCGGCCTGATCTACTCGGCTCCGATCCGCTAAGTTCAAATTGGGAGGGGGCGTGCATATTGCACGCCCCCTTACCGTTTTCAAAAAGAAGACTAACAGCGCACACCCTCCAAAATTCTTATGATGCCGGAACAACTGGCACGAAGACTTGGACTTGGGAGCCGGGGAGAGACATATGACGACCCTCACGGAGCAGCCGGAAAAAGGCTTCCGGCTCAGTCAGCTTATTCACGATACAAGATACCGATCGCTCACCATTCAGGTTGTCGCGACCATTTTGCTCGTAAGTATTATTTACTGGTTGATCGCAAACACGATTTCGAACCTTGCCGCTCTTGGTAAGGAGTTCGACTTTGGTTTCCTGTCGAGCCGAGCAGGTTATGACATTAACCAAACATTGATCGAGTATGATAACTCGATGTCCCACGGTCGCGCGGCGCTCGTTGGTATCGCAAACACCCTGCTTGTCGCATTCTTAGGATGCATCATGGCAACGATTATCGGTGTTGTAGTAGGCGTTTTGCGCCTGTCTAAGAACTGGGTCGTTTCACGGCTCATGGCTGTTTACGTCGAAGGTTTCCGCAATGTCCCGCTTTTGCTTTGGATCATTTTGATCTTTGCTTTGATGACCGAATCCACGCCGCAACCCCGTGACTTCAAAGAGGGTGGTTCGGCGTCGATGATCCTCTGGGATTCTGTTGCCGTTACCAATCGCGGAATTTTCGTCCCTAGCCCCGTTTTTCACAATGGCACGGCGCTTTTCGGGATTATCACCCTTGTTGGACTTGTCGCAGCTTTTGTATTTCGCAAGAAGTCGATCAAGAGACAGCTCATTACCGGGCAGCCTCCGGTCTCGATTTGGGTCGTTTTAGGTGCATTGATCGGAGGTCTCGCCGCTGTCTTCGTGCTTCAGGGCTTCCTAATGCCGGGCGAACAGTCGTTTAATCCCGCGATTACGCTTAACCTTCCCGAACTTGGCGGTTTCAACTTTACTGGCGGCCTGCAACTGCGCAACTCGCTCATCGCGCTCTGGTTTGCGTTGTCACTCTATACCGGAGCATTCATTGCCGAGATCGTGCGCGCAGGTATTTTGTCCGTTTCGAGAGGCCAAACCGAGGCGGCTTATGCACTTGGTCTTCGTCCGAACCGTACTATGAACCTCGTGATCTTGCCGCAGGCTTTGCGCGTGATCATTCCTCCGCTGATCTCACAATTCCTGAACTTGACCAAGAACTCCTCTCTCGCAATCGCAGTAGGTTATATGGACGTCCGTGCAACGCTCGGCGGCATTACGATCAACCAGACTGGGCGTGAACTTGAAGGCATGCTCCTACTCGGTTCGTTCTATCTCTTGATCAGCCTTCTGATTTCTTCGGGGATGAACTTCTATAACAACAGCGTAAAGCTGAAGGAGCGGTAATATGAGCGATACACACGCCCAAACAGTCCGCTTCGTGCGGGAATCGATGCTTCCACAACAAGAGCCGCCCATCGCTCAGACGGGTGCGGTGAAGTGGGTGCGCGAAAATCTCTTTAGCTCATGGCTCAACGCCATTCTGACGCTGCTTTCGATTTATGTGGTCTACACCGTGGTTTCACATCTCTTCCCATGGTTTGCCAACTCCGTTTGGACCGCGGGCTCTCTGGGTGAATGCCGTGAAGTTCTCGCAGTCGAAGGGGCCGCAACAGGTGCTTGTTTTGCCGTGATCTCTGATCGCTGGTTGCAGCTTATGTTTGGCTTTTATCCTTCGGCCTTCTACTGGCGACCCATTTTGACCTTTGTGCTTCTTGTTCCTGCACTTGCTCCAATTCTTTACTCCGAGCGTGTTTCGTCCAAGGTGCTTTGGTTTACAGCTCTGTATCCATTCCTCGCCACCTGGCTTTTGTGGGGTGGTTCATTCTGGGTTCCGCTTTTGGTCATTGCGGGTTTCGCCGTTGGTGCGGCACTCTTCGTTATCGGCTCGCGCAGGAACCTGATCATCGCAACGATCGGCGCGATCCTTGGCGCTATCTTTTGGTGGCTTTTCGCGGCGCCTGCGATCAACTCGTCGCTGCACCACATGGTTGGTCAGTCACGAGCCGAAAGCATTCTGCAAGAGGCCTCCTCACTGCGCGCGGAACTCACACCTGAACTTCAGGCCTTAGAGGCTCGCAAGAAGGAGCTTGAACCTGTAATCAAAGCTGCAAATGAGGAAAAAGCTGCGCTTCTTGAAGCCGCAACGAGCGAGGGCGCAAACGACAGCGCAAAGGAAGCATTCCTCGCGAAAGTCGATGAACTTCAGGCGCTTCGTCGCGAAGACCTAGCTATTGCCGCTGACATAGTTGGCATTCAGAGCGAAATGTCGGTCGCACGTGCGCTAAGTAGCTCTATCCCGCAGCTTCCCGCTCTTGAAGAGCAGTTACCGACGCTCCGAGCTACCTATGAAGAGTTAGAGGCAGCTTTGCCTTCGGCACTTCGAGGTCTGCGCACACCAAATCAGGCGCCTTCCGGTACTTCGGCCGAAGACCTGAATGCTCTGAGTACGGCACTCTCTGCTAAATCAAGCCTCGATTCCGCTGAGCTCGCGATCTCGTCAATCTACGAGCAAATCGGCATCGTTGGACTTGAACCCGTGAATAGCCGCGACTTTGGTGGCTTTATGCTCGCTTTGGTTATCGGCCTTTCTGGTATTTCCCTTTCGATGGCTTTGGGTGTTCTTCTTGCGCTTGGTCGTCAGTCGAACCTTTTCATCATCCACACGATCTCGGTTGGGTTTATCGAAATCATTCGCGGGGTACCTCTGATCGTTTGGTTGTTCACAGCGTCCTTGCTGTTGAACTACTTCCTCCCCCCAGGCACCGAATTTGACCTCATGCTTCGGGTTGTCATCATGGTAACTTTCTTCTCGTCGGCCTATATCGCAGAAGTGGTTCGCGGCGGTCTCGCGGCGCTCCCAAAGGGCCAATATGAGGCGGCCGATGCACTTGGTCTGGACTACTGGAAGTCGATGCGCCTCATCATCTTGCCGCAGGCTCTCAAAATCTCGATCCCCGGCATCGTGAACACGTTTATCGGCTTGTTCAAAGACACCACTCTGGTGATGTTTATTGGCTTGCTTGATCCGGTTGGCCTGTCGAACTCCATCCGTGCAACTTCCGACTGGAACGGCATCTATTGGGAGCTGTTCGTCTTTATCGGCCTGTTGTTCTTTGTCTTCTGCTTCAGCATGGGACGCTATTCACTTTACCTGGAGAAAAAACTCCAGCGTGATCACCGCTAAGGAGACCACAAATGTCTGAACTCGCAATTGAACGAGAAATCGACCGCAGCGGCATGAAAGTGTCCGACGAAGTCGCGATCCAAATCAACAACATGAACAAGTGGTACGGTCAGTTCCATGTGCTTCGCGACGTCAACCTTACGGTCAATCGTGGTGAACGTATCGTAATCTGTGGGCCTTCGGGTTCGGGTAAATCGACACTGATCCGTTGTATCAACCGCTTGGAGGAGCATCAGTCTGGCCAAATCATCGTGGATGGAACCGAACTTTCTTCCGACCTTAAGAACATCGATAAAATTCGTTCAGAAGTCGGTATGTGCTTCCAGCACTTCAACCTCTTCCCACACCTGACGATCCTTGAGAATTGCACACTTGCACCGATCTGGGTTCGGAAAGTCCCGCGGAAAGAAGCTGAAGAAACCGCGATGCACTTCCTTGAAAAGGTGAAAATTCCGGATCAGGCGCATAAGTACCCAGGTCAGCTTTCGGGTGGTCAGCAGCAACGTGTTGCCATCGCCCGCTCGCTCTGCATGAAGCCGCGGATTATGCTGTTCGATGAACCGACTTCGGCTCTTGATCCCGAGATGATCAAGGAAGTGCTGGATACCATGATCGAGCTCGCCGAAGAGGGCATGACCATGCTTTGTGTGACCCACGAGATGGGCTTTGCTCAGGCCGTCGCCAACCGCGTGATCTTCATGGACCAAGGTCAGATTGTGGAACAGAACGAACCGAAAGAGTTCTTCAATAATCCGCAGTCAGAGCGAACCAAGTTATTCCTTAGCCAAATCCTTGGCCACTAAGTCTACTAAATTTTGTAAAAGGCCGCCCTCGGGCGGCCTTTTATTTTGCGTTCAGATAATTTGATCAAAATATCTCTCCCCTTTACCGATCAGTTCGGGCAGTATCCGCGCAAAAGCTAAATTCCGAGGAGACGTCACATGGCTGATCAAAACCACAAAGGGCAATCTTTTGAATGGTCCGACCCGTTTCTTTTGTCCGATCAGCTAACCGAAGAAGAGCGCATGATAGAGGACAGCGCGAAGGCTTTTGCAACTGCAAGCTTGGCTCCTCGAGTTGAGAACGCTTATCTCAATGAACATACTGACCCAGAAATTTTCCGTGAAATGGGCGCCGCAGGTCTTTTGGGAGTGACGGTTCCCGAGGAATATGGCGGTGTTGGTGCGTCTTACGTCTCTTACGGTCTCGTCGCACGTGAAGTGGAGCGAATTGACTCGGGCTACCGTTCAATGATGTCCGTGCAGTCGAGCCTCGTGATGTTTCCCATCCACGCATACGGCTCCGAAGAACAACGGTTAAAGTATCTGCCAAAACTTGCCTCTGGCGAGTTCATCGGTTGCTTTGGCCTGACCGAGCCCGAAGCTGGGTCAGATCCCGCGGGCATGAAAACCCGCGCAACCAAGACCGAAAATGGTTATGTCCTGAATGGGTCCAAGATGTGGATTTCGAACGCCCCAATTGCGGACGTATTCGTGGTCTGGGCAAAGTCGGAAGCTCATGGAAATAAGGTGCGCGGCTTTATCCTTGAAAAGGGGATGAAGGGGCTCTCTGCGCCGAAGATTGAAGGCAAGCTTTCGCTCCGCGCGTCAATTACCGGCGAGATCGTGATGGATAATGTTGAGGTTGGCGAGGAGGCGCTTTTGCCGAATACCGAAGGCATGAGCGGCCCCTTTGGATGTCTCAATCGTGCACGCTATGGCATCAGCTGGGGCGTCATGGGTGCCGCCGAAGATTGCTGGTATCGTGCGCGTAATTACGGTCTCGACCGCAAGCAATTCGGCAAACCACTTGCAGGAACTCAGCTCTATCAGAAAAAGCTTGCTGATATGCAGACCGAGATCACTCTCGGGCTGCAAGCCTCGCTCCGTGTAGGGCGTCTATTGGACGATGGGCGTTTTGCTCCCGAGATGATTAGTCTTATTAAGCGGAACAATTGCGGCAAGGCGCTCGACATCGCGCGCCATGCGCGGGACATGCACGGCGGAAATGGTATTCAGATCGGCTATCACGTTATGCGTCATGCGCAGAACCTTGAAACAGTGAACACCTACGAGGGAACGCATGATATCCACGCGCTGATCCTCGGTCGCGCACAAACCGGTATTCAGGCGTTCTTTTGAGCGATGGCTATGGCGCTCAAAGGTTTGAAGGTTGTTGAACTTGCACGGATTCTTGCGGGTCCGTGGATGGGGCAAACCCTTGCCGATCTTGGTGCCGAGGTCATTAAAGTTGAAGCGCCAGAGGGCGACGACACACGCAAGTGGGGGCCTCCGTTTATCGAGCGTGATGATGGGAAAGGTTCTGTCGAGAAGGTTGCTGCATATTTCCATGCGGCCAATCGCGGCAAGACTTCGGTTATCTGTGATTTCGCGAAACCGGATGATCTAGCGCGACTGAAGGCGCTTATTTCTGATGCAGATGTTCTGATCGAGAATTTCAAAGTTGGCGGGCTAAAGAAATTCGGGCTTGATTATGAAAGCCTGTCAAAGCTGAACCCACGGCTCGTTTATGCATCTGTGACAGGTTTTGGTCAGACTGGACCGAGGGCTCGTCAGCCAGGTTACGATTTCTTGATCCAAGGTATGAGTGGGATCATGGATCTCACGGGCGAACCAGATGGTCAGCCGCAAAAAGTTGGTGTCGCGTGGATTGATATCTTTACGGGACTTTATGGCGTAATTGCTGTCGAGGCCGCACTCCTTGAACGTGAAAGATCAGGACTGGGACAGCACCTTGATATCGCACTTTTCGATACCGGCGTCGGTGTGCTCGCCAATCAGGCAATGAATTATCTATTAGGCGGCGTCGTCCCTTCCCGCCTTGGAAATGCCCACCCGAACATCGTTCCCTACCAGGTGCTTCCATGTCAGGATGGTCACGTCATTATCGCTTGCGGCAATGATCGTCAGTTTGTGGCACTTTGCGATCTATTGGGCCTATCCGAACTTGCCCGATCCGAAGCCTATGCGTCCAATCCTGCAAGGGTCGCAAATCGAGACGAGCTTACCGACAATCTTACGAAGGCTATGGCGCATTGGACAAAGGCCGAGTTGATCAAAGCGCTAGAGGCGGTCGGCGTGCCTTGTGGGCCGATCAACTCTGTAAAAGAAGCTCTTGAGGACCCGCAGATAGCAGCGCGGGGGCTCGTGGTTGATCCAGAGGGGATTGCCGGCATCGCCACCCCTATCAAAATGTCCCGCAGTGCGACGACATCGGAAAAAGCCTCTCCGCTGCTTGGAGCGGGGGAATGGCGCTTTACTTCTCGTCTGGACGAGTAAGGCTAAAGACTTCTTTCACAACTGCGTAGTCCTGATAGCCGAGCCGAGCGAGGGGCTGAAATTTGGTCACATCAAATCGGCCATCAATGACACAGTCGTCACGCATATGTACGCCTGTCACCTCGCCAAAGACGACAAAATTCTTCCCCCCAACGAGTGGCATAATCTCGGTCAACTTACACTCTAGCGATGCGGGCGCGTCAGCCGAACGAGGACAGTTAATCGTTGCGCACTCGGCTTTTTCTATTTTGGCGACGTCAAACTCATCGATATCAGACGCAAAAGATTCGGACGAAAGGTTCATCACATCGCGCATCGCGAATTCGACGATATTTACACAAAAGACGCCCGTTTCTCGGATGTTAGCTAGAGTATCTTTGCGATCTGTAAGCCCCGCTTTTATCCCTTGGGATGAGAACATCAGCTGCGGTGGAACATAGGCAACTGCGTTGAAAAACGAATAAGGAGCAATGTTGTCGACGCCATTTGCGCTTCTCGTGGATACCCATGCGATGGGACGAGGCGAGATAATAGCGTTGAATGGATTGTGAGGTAGGCCATGTCCATCTTCTGGGCGGTAAAACATTGGTTGTCCTCGTCTCTCGTTTGCGACACAGCTAGCGCCATGCTAACTCAGCTTCTAGAGCGAATGGGAGAAAAACTGGCGTATGTTCGAACTCGCCGTGGAGAAACCAGAAGATTGGTGGGAGGTCGAAGCCCTCTATGACCTGTGCTTTGCGCCGGGTCGAACCGCTCTTTCTTCATATAGGCTTCGCGACGGTGTCGATCCGATCCCTGAACTTTGTTTTGTTGGCCGCGACGGGCAGGGCATAATTGGCGGTGTCATCCGAAACTGGCCGGTTTGTATTAACGGACATCTTGCGATTCTCTTAGGGCCAGTTGCTGTGCACCCAACGCGCCAAGGCGAAGGACTTGGCGGTATCTTGATGCATGCTGCTTTGAAACGTGCAGCTGACATAGGCTGGGAACGTGTGATGCTTGTCGGTGATTATCCCTATTACAAGCGTTTTGGGTTCGAGAGGCTTGATGGCGTGATCATGCCTCCGCCGACAAACCCTGATCGTGTTCTTGGTTATGAGATTGTTGAAGGTGCCTGGGACCACGTGAAAGGTGATGTCGAACGCGCGATCGATTGTAATCCCGATAAGAGTTCCCATCTTTAACGCGTTGAGACGTGGAGAGATGGATGAAAGTTGTTAACCCCGAGAACCCGCTTTCAGACGAAGCCAAGGAAATCGTGCGTGCACTCGCACGTCGTCAACGTAGTGCAAACGGCGTTCTAATGACGGCGATGAACTATGTAGGTGGGCAAGTCGAGGATGGCATGAAGCTCCTGCCTGCTCCTGTTCGTGGGCAAATCGAAAAAGCTGCTAAAGTTGCCCTTGAAAAGAGCTATTCCGTTGCTTCCAAGAGCCGCCAAGGGCCTTTGCAAAATATCGTCGCAACGGACCGCATGAATCGACTGCTTGGCACGCTTACGGGCGCACTCGGTGGTGCGGGTGGACTTCCAACGGCGCTGGCCGAACTACCAATCGCCACGACGGTGATCTTTCGATCTATCCAGAATGTGGCTCAGAGCTATGGTGAAGATCCGCTGAGTGAAGAGACACGTATCGAATGTTTGCGTGTCTTTGCAGCAGGCGGCCCGCTCGATGGCGATGACGGAATTGACACGACATTTATTGGTGCGCGGATCGGGTTGTCGGGTGCGGCAGTCCACGGTCTGATTGCAAAGGTCGCCCCAAGATTCGCGACAGTGCTTTCTCAAAAGTTAGCCTCGCAAGCTGTCCCAATTCTAGGTGCCGCAGCTGGGGCGGGCACAAACTACGCCTTCATTGGGTATTACACCGAGATGGCGCATGTTCATTTTGGACTACGCGCAGCTTCACGGACACACGATCCCGATCAGGTTGCAGATGCCTTCCACGAAGAGCTGATGCGGCTGAAATCGCCCGTGAAGGTTTGATTATTGGTTGGCGAGATAGCTTGTAACTGCGTTGCGAACCGATAGTTCACCGTTTGCGCGAGCTTCGTCGATCACGGCTTTCACTTCGGTTAGGTCCACACGGCGCAGCAGGTGTTTTACCGGACCTATTGACGCTGGACGCATTGAGAGCGCAGGAAAACCGATTGCGGCAAATGTGATTGCTTCGATAGGGCGCCCTGCATCTTCACCGCAGAAAGAGAGCTTTTTGCCTGATGCAATGCAACGCTTTGCAACCATTTCAAGGAAACCGATGAAGCTACTATCTAGCGTATCGTAACGACGGCGGACCCGTTCGTTTTCTCGGTCTGCCGCAAAGAAGAATTGCTTGAGATCGTTGCCGCCGACCGAGATGAAATCGACTTCGTCAAAGAATGCGTCCGGAGCGAAGCCGAGGCTAGGTGTTTCGAGCATCGCACCCACCTCTAAGGCTGACGGGAGGGTGTGCCCAAGCTTACGTTCGCGTTCGACTATTTTGTCCAAAGTTGCGCGAGCTTCGCGGAATTCTGAAAGCTGCGTGATGAAAGGGAACATCACTTTGAGAGGCCGACCATTTGCACCGCGTAGCAGTGCCTGAAGCTGCATGCTAAGCACACCGGGCATATCAAGACCCACTCGGATCGCGCGCCAACCCATAGCTGGATTGGGTTCGTCCTGAGGCTTCATGTAGGGCAAAACTTTATCCGAACCGATGTCGAGCGTTCTAAACGCCACCGGTAATCCGCCTGCTGCATCCATAACGCGGCTATAAAGCGCGGAAAGCTCCCCGCGTTTAGGCATCTGGTTGCGGATCAGGAATTGAAGCTCTGTGCGGAAAAGCCCAACACCTTCGGCGCCCGATGACGGAAGCGAAGGAAGGTCAGCCATAAGGCCAGCGTTCATATTGAGCGAGATAACTGTGCCACATTTTGCCTGAGCAGGCAGATCGCGGATCGAAGCATAGCGTTCCTGAGCGCGAGCTTGCATTGCTATTTTATCACGAAAGGCGGCCTTAACGGCATCGTCTGGGCGCAAGTGCACGATGCCTTGATCACCATCAACGATGACGGCATCGCCGTTGAGCGCTTCGGTCGTGATGTTACGGGCGTGGATCACAAGTGGAATAGCCCAAGCTCGCGCGACAATTGCAGCGTGCGAGCCTACGGAGCCTTCTTCAAGGATGATCCCTTTGAGCCCTTTGCCATATTCGAGAAGCTCACCAGGGCCGATATTCCGTGCCACTAGGATTGGGTTTTCGGGCATCTCGGCACCCGTATCCGAACCTTGGCCGGTCAGAATGCGCAAAAGTCGGTTCGAAAGGTCGTCAAGATCGTGCAGACGCTCGCGAAGATATGCATCACCCGACCCTTGCAGTCGAGAACGCGCAAGCGATTGCTCTTTTTCAACGGCTGCTTCTGCCGAAAGACCGTTGGCGACGTCGTCTTCCATGCGGCGCATCCAACTCTTGGAGTTCGCAAAGAGACGATAGGCCTCAAGTACCTGAACCTGATCGGTGTTCACCGTTGCGGTCTGGTCAAGCATTTGGTCAATTTGATTGCGCAGCGTGTCGACAGCTTCACGGAGGCGAACAAGTTCTGCCTCTGGGTCGTCGGCAACTGGATTGGTGACCACGACGCGCGGCTCATGTAGGTATACATTGCCTTCAGATGCGCCTTCTTGGCCTGTGGTGCCGCGGAACATGATTGCCTGTTGGTGGCGTGCAGAGAGCGCCGCTCCTTCACCAATAAAGGCACCAAGCTCGGTCATCTCGGCAAGAACCATTGCTACGACTTCAAGAGCATAGACTTCATCGGCCGTGAACTGGCGCGAGGCTTTTGACTGAACAACAAGAACGCCGAGGACGTTCCCAAGGCGCTGAACCGGGACACCGCAAAATGAGGAATACCGTTCTTCACCCGTCTCGGGCATATAGCGGAAGCCTTTTTCCGCAGGGGCGTCAGCCGTATTTACAACCTGTCGTGTCCGCGCCGTGCGTCCTACGAGACCCTCACCAAGACGCATTCTTGTCTTGTGAACAGCTTCCGCCTGAAGTCCTTCGGTGGCGCAGAGTTCAAGCGTTTCTTCGTCCCGAAAGAGATAGATCGAACACACTTCGGTCTGCATTGAGGATGCAATGAGCTGCACGATTTTATCAAGACGAGCCTGTCCGGCGGCGTCTTCTGCCATCGTGTCGCGCAAACGGCCCAGCAGCTTGCGGCTGTCGGTTTCGAATTTTTGTCCCATCGGTCCTTCCGAAGTCGTTAGTTCTATCTATAGGCGACCTTGGGCAAGAAAGGGAGTGGACAAAAAGCGCAGAGAAAAGATTCTCGTGTAATGCAGGTGGGGGCAGATGAATCTGCCATAAATCTATGCAACACTTCTCATTATGGTTTTGTTTGTGAGGGGATTTGCAATTGGAGCGCTCAACGATAATCTGGCAACGTTTGGAAGGCGCACTTGTTTTCGTGGTCAGCCTTGGTGTTATGTTTATGTATCAAAGTCCGCCTTTCCCTTGGTGGGCTTTGCTTTTGATTTTCTTTGCGCTAGCTCTGAGCTTTTTTGGATATTTGATTGGCAATAGGGCAGGAGCTTTCGCCTACAATCTTGTACACAGCTACGGGCTTGGTCTCGCGATTACCTTTCTTGGTGCCTCGGGAGATTCCGCAAAGCTTTTCGCGATTGGAGCTTTGATCACTGGCCATGCAGGATTTGATAGGATGCTCGGCTATGGTTTGAAAATGCCAACTGGGTTTCATGACACCCATTTGGGCAATCTAAAAAAATGAAAAGCCGCCCAAGGGCGGCTTTAGTATTTCTGTGAACCTAAGGTTTTAGGCTTTGTCGAGCTCGAAAGCGTCGTGGAGCGCCTGTACTGCAAGCTCCATGTACTTGCGGTCGATCAGAACAGAGATTTTGATCTCGGAGGTCGCGATAACTTTGATGTTGATACCTTCCTTTGAAAGGACTTCGAACATCTTTGCTGCAACGCCAGCGTGGCTACGCATCCCGATGCCAACGACGGAGACTTTGGCGACCTCGGTGTCTGCTTCCATGCGATCGAACTTGATGAGGCCTTTTTCCTTGGCTTCGTTCAATGCTTTCTCAGCGCGCTTGAGCTGATCGATCGGACAGGAAAAGGTCATATCCGTAACGCCGCCAGCGTGACCCTGATAGTTCTGTTCTGAAATGTTCTGAACGATCATGTCGACGTTTACGCCGGCTTCTGCGAGCGGGCCAAAGATCGAAGCCGCGATGCCGGGCTTGTCTTCGATGGTGACGAGAGTCAGTTTGGCCTCTTCGCGGGAATAGGCGACACCGGCAACAGCTTTGGATTCCATGATTTGCTCCTCTGCGCAGACCAGCGTGCCTGCGTCATCTGACGGTTCTTCGAACGAGCTCAGCACGCGCAGTTTTACATTATAGCGCATGGCCAATTCGACCGAACGGGTTTGCAGAACCTTCGCACCAAGCGAGGCCAGTTCCAGCATTTCTTCAAACGAGATTTTCTCGAGCTTACGAGCTTTGGACGTAATGCGCGGATCAGTTGTGTAGACCCCGTCAACGTCTGTGTAAATGTCGCAGCGCTCTGCCTCAAAGGCGGCAGCAAAGGCAACGGCAGTGGTGTCAGATCCACCGCGGCCAAGAGTGGTGATGCGTCCCTCAGGCGAAATGCCTTGGAAGCCAGCGACCACAGCAACTTTCATGCCTTCGTCGAACTTCTTGTTGATGTTTTCAGGAAGAATTTCCTCGATACGTGCGGCACCGTGTGCGCCGTTCGTGACAAGCGGAACTTGCCAACCCTGCCAGCTACGTGCAGGGATATCCATTTCCTGAAGTCGCAGCGCCATAAGGCCCGCAGTGACGTTCTCACCCGAGGACACAACGGCGTCATATTCGCGTGCATCATAGAGCGGCGATGTCTCATTTACCCAGCCGACGAGTTCGTTGGTCTTGCCCGACATAGCCGAGACAATAACGATCACGTTGTAACCGTTGGCAACTTCAAGCGCGACGCGCTTAGCAGCGCGCTGGATCCGGTCGAGGTTTGCGACCGAAGTCCCCCCGAATTTCATGACGAGCGTTGGCATGGCTGTCCCTTGCAAAATATCGCCGTCCTCATAATGGGCATTGAAGGTAAGGGCAATTGTGCATTGCAGTCAAAAGGGTCGCAGCGCCCTTTTATGTATCAGTTTTGTGTCTTTTTGGGGCCAAAGGGCAAGGGAACGACCGGTACGCCGTCCTCGATCAAGGCTTTTGCCTCTTCGGCTTTGGCTTCGCCATAGATCGAGCGCATTGGAGCTGCGCCGTCATGCATCGCGCGCGCTTCTTTTGCGAATCCTGAACCGACATATTCGCTCTTGCTCTCAACCTCTTTGCGAAGTTCGGCAAGAGCTTGCTCCGCTGGGGTATGCGGCGCGCTAAGCGGGCGCTCTTTATCGGTGGAAACAGATGGTGCCATAAGGGTCTTGGTGACTGCGTCCGAGCCGCACACCGAGCACGAAACCATCTTCGAAGCCTTTAATTTTTCAAAGGCCTCGCCGGATTTAAACCAGCTATCAAAGGTGTGCCCGTTGTCACACTTTAGGGAAAAACGGATCATCAGGAATGGGACCGATCTGAGGTTTGCCGCCTTCATATAGCGTCTGCGACAATGCTTGGAAGAACCTACCGCATCAAATGTCTAGGGTCAAAATTTAGGATCAAGTCTCGGAGCTCGGGTTCCGCGACTTTACTCGCGGCTTTTTTTAAACTGAACCATTTGCGCTTTCGCTCGGTTTGCTCAGGCCAAGTCGTGTGGATCGCTTGCACGTGAACCGGATATACCATCGCGATGACCGGAACTTGGTCTCTTGAGAGCGGTTTTACATAGGAATACACACCGATGCATTGATTATGGACGTGTCCGCTCAGACCGGCTTCTTCCCACGCCTCAATCGCGGCCGCCTCTGCTGGTGTTTTCTTGTTCATGGGCCAGCCTTTAGGAAGAATCCAACGACCAGTCCCTCGACTCGTAATTAAGCATACCTGAACTTTGTCGTTTGTAATGCGATAGCATAAAGATGCGAACTGCGTCCGCACTTCTGTCTTGCCATTTTTCCGAAGCTTTAACGGCTTCTGTGGGATGCTCAGCATGGATCCAACATAGTGTGGGGCGTCTTCGTTGGCTTCAGAGTATCAGGTTCGACTTGCTCGCCAAGGTCAAACTCCCTAGGCGGCACCTTTTAAGTAATCTCGGCTTTGTTCATCCTGATGCGTTTCTGTCGCTCGCTCGCTTTGAGTGACTTGCGCACCTTCTGCTGTGGTTGCAAAACGGCCAATTTCGTTCCGCAATTCCGCGTTTGCGCGGATGAGCTTCTCTGACGTCAACGCAATCTTTTCTGCTTTCGCGGTCGAGTTAGACGCGTAGCGCGCAATTTCGTTGATAGCGAGATTCACGCTCTCGACCCCGCTTGCTTGCTCCTCGCTCGCGCGCGAGATGTCCGCCATGATGGAAGACACATAGTCGATGTCGCTTGCTATGTTCTCGAATGAAGCTTTGGTCGCCTCTGTTATTTCAACGCCGACGGATACGCGACTTGCAGCTTGCTCTATAAGTTGCTGAGTTTCCTGCGCCGCCTTGGTCGAGCGCCCAGCAAGGTTGCGAACCTCAGAAGCTACAACGGCAAAGCCGCGGCCTTGGCTTCCAGCACGAGCCGCTTCGACCGCAGCGTTCAGAGCGAGCAAATTGGTCTGAAACGCAATGTCGTCAATCACCTTGATGATGCGGGAAATTTCATTCGATGATATGCGGATATCATTCATGGCCTCGACCATCTCCTCCACGCGCGCTTTGCCATTGATGACCGCTTTGTTCATGCGCGCAGCACTATCGTATGCGCTCTGAGAGGATTGCGCGTTGCTACGAACTTGGCTCGAGGTTTGTTCAACGGAACTTGAAAGTTCCTCAATCGCCGAGCTTTGAACCTCCGCATTGTAAGCGAGAGTTTGAGTGGTTTCACTTAGATTCGAAATTACCGTGTCGACGCTCCTCGACTCTTCACTGATACGGCTAAGAGCATTGTCGAAAACTGTCATTATTCGGTCAAGTGCACGAACTGCGCTGCCGACTTCGTCACGTTTTTTGGAATTCACGCGATAGCTCAGATCGAGGGTGTCTGCGATCCTATGGAAATGTCCGCGCATGTGTCGGATCGGAGCGAGGTTGCGGCGAGACACAATGACACCAAGAATGCTAAAAATCGCTGTTATTACAATGGACTGCGCCAGCAAAATCAAACCGAGGCGGTTTGTCTCACCGCGAATTGTGCTGGTATTGGTGATGGTAAGAAGTCTGTAACCTTCGTTCCCAACTGAAAAGCTAGTGACTGCGCCTGTAACTTCTTTCCCATCTTCAAGCACATGGGTTAACGCTTCATCTGTCTGTGTCCCAAGGGCTGCGATGACCTTTTCTGCCTGAGCACGTGGCATGGTTGCGAGCAGCAATTCACCATTTGCGTTAAGTAGGAAGCGATCAGAATTTGCACCGTCCAAATCTTTGATCATCGCGCGGCTTGCATCATTGCCGTTCTTTGCAAACAAGACCGCGCCAAAGTTTTGACCTTCTGAGCTCTTCAATGGGAGCGCAAAGAGCGTTTTGATCGGATCTGGTGTCAGATCTGACATGATATACGGCGTTTCTGCTGAGTTTGCCGTTTCGCCCGATGAGCTAGGCAATACGGATTGAACCGTCCTAGCGACTTCTGTGTTTGCAAAGTCACCCGCGAGAAGGTTCGCTCCGATATTGTTCTTCACGGCAGAAGACGGGTCTTCCGCGAAAACAACGAATCCTTCTGGGTTCACCAAATAGTAAGAAGAGAAGGCGAGCTGTCGTTTGATGCCTGATGCGTATCCAAAGTTTTGGTTTTTCAACGCTGTGAACTCTGAGCTGGTTGCAAAATCACTTGGTTGGACGCCGTTCGCTTTGGCGGCCACGAAAGCACTATTGAATTCTTGGAAGAAAATTTGAAATTGCGAATCATACGCAAGTGTCACCGCCTGCCGATAGTCCACCTCGAGGCTTTCTTTGATTCGTACGGACGAGCGCAAACCTTCTGTTGCGAGCTCATCACGCGCCTTCAGCATCAAGCTATCATTCACCGTTAGATAGCTCATCAGGCCAACGGTCCCCGCTGCTATTGCAACCATCAAAGAGAAAATGATGGGCAGCTTGATGTAGAGCGGGAGGTTCATGGACTGTTTTCCTTTGTCTTGGCCAACTTGTGGCGCAAGAGTTCCAACGTCCTGAAATCGGATAGTTTTAGCGGTAGGCCGCAGCGCAGAGCAGTGTTAGCGGCACAACTATCCGAGTGCGCCAAATTTGATTTCCGATTTTGGGGAATGGTGCTGCAGGGGAGGATTGAACTCCCGACCTCTCCCTTACCAAGGGAGTGCTCTACCACTGAGCTACTGCAGCGTCGGTGGCGGGGAATTAGCCGTAATCGGAACTGTGTGCAAGCCCTCTCTGGACGCTTTTTTCATCTGAGGCTAACAACGTGTTCATGGATCAAAAAACAAATCAGAAAACGCAGTCGAAATCCGAGGCGGAGCGTGAAGCCCGTCTAAAGGCTGCGCTCAAGGCAAATATGGCAAAGCGCAAGGCTCAGGCAAAAGCGAGAGCCGCGCAAGAAGACCAAGAAGAGTAGGTAAAAGAGCATGGATTCCATTCTGGTAAAGGGCGGTTCGGCCCTCAGCGGCGAAATTGAAATCGCCGGTGCAAAGAACGCAGCACTCACTCTTATGCCCGTTACTCTCTTGAGTGATGAGCCTTTGACGCTTACGAATTCGCCTCGCCTTTCTGATATCAAAACGATGAGCGCTCTTTTGAAATCGCTCGGCACGGAAGTGTCGTCGATGCAAGATGGGAAAACCATCGTGCTCTCGTCTCATGGTCTCAACAGCACGCATGCGGACTATGAAATTGTTCGCAAGATGCGGGCTTCGAATCTCGTGCTCGGTCCTCTTTTGGCGCGTGAAGGACATGCAACTGTTTCGCTCCCGGGGGGGTGCGCAATTGGCGCACGTCCGATGGACATCCACATCACTGCGCTCGAAGCGATGGGCGCAGAAATCGAGCTCAAAGACGGTTATCTACACGCCAAGACCAATGGGGGACTAAAGGGCAACAAGGTGCCCCTAAGATTCGCCTCGGTTGGAGCGACGGAAAACGTTTTGATGGCTGCGACTCTCGCAAAGGGTACGACGGTTATCGAAAACGCAGCACGCGAACCTGAAATTGTCGATCTTGCACGTTGCCTCAAGGCGATGGGCGCACAAATTGAAGGCGCAGGCACCAGTCGAATCGAAATTCAAGGTGTGGACCGCCTGCACGGCGCAACCCACCGTGTTGTCACCGACCGTATTGAACTTGGAACTTATATGCTTGCGCCGGTCATCGCGGGTGGTGAAATCGAATGCATCGGTGGCAAGCTCGAACTTGTGCAGTCCTTTGTTGAAAAACTTGACGCTGCAGGCGTTTCGGTTGAAGAAACCCAGCGCGGCCTCAAGGTGAAATTGGGTGGCGATCGTCCCAAAGCCGTTGATGTCGTGACCGAGGTCTTCCCTGGTTTCCCGACCGATCTTCAGGCCCAGATGATGGCCATGCTTTGCTTTGCAGAAGGCACCAGTGTTCTTGAGGAAAAAATCTTCGAAAACCGCTTTATGCACGCGCCTGAACTGATGCGCATGGGTGCAAAGATTGAAGTACATGGCGGGACCGCCACTGTCACTGGTGTAGAAAAACTCAAGGGTGCGCCTGTGATGGCGACTGATTTGCGCGCGTCGGTTTCCTTGATTCTGGCGGGTCTGGCCGCCGAGGGTGAAACGCTCGTGAACCGCGTTTATCACCTCGACCGTGGTTATGAGCGTGTCGAAGAAAAACTTGGGGCCGTTGGCGCCAAGATCGAAAGGGTGAAGGGCGAGTGACAGAAGACGCACGTTTCGAAGACGGGGGAGAAAAGCCCCTCCGCCTAAAGGCAATGGATGCGGATGATCTTACTGTGTTGTCCGCACTTATTCAGGATTCGGTCTTTCCGGCCAAAGAAATGGTTTGGAAGCAAAAGGAACGGCGTTTTGCGATACTGTTGAACCGTTTCCGTTGGGAAGATGTGAACGCCGCAAAGTTGCGTCGCCGCTCTGTTGAACGGGTTCAATCGGTTCTCGTGATCGAAGACGTCCTCGCAGTTCAGTCACAGGGCGTTACAAAGTCGGACGGTGAGATCGTACTTTCCCTTCTTTCCATAGCTTTTGAGCCTGGTGAGGATGGTATGGGGCATGTCTTGATCACCTTTGCTGGCGATGGACAGCTACGGATCTCTGTCGAAGCCCTTGAGGTCATCGTTAAAGACGTGACGCGACCCTATGTGGCCCCGTCACGCTCTGTTCCGACGCACGAGAATTAACGCGACGAGGTGAGTTCGAGGAACACGTCTTCGAGGTCAGCTTCGGTCGTTTTTACGTCTTTGATCGAGATACCCGCGTAGCGAAGCGCCGAAAGGATCGTTTCAGCGCGGGTTTCTTTTTGCTTGTAAGTAAAAGTAAAAGACCCATCCGCACGCTTCTGCCCCATTATCTCGGGCGGAAGGCTGGGGAGTTCGGATTCGTTGTCAGGCACAACGATCATTGTCTTTTTATCGATCCGACCAAGAAGGTTCGCGGTGGTGTCTCTTGTGATCAATTCACCATGGTTAATGATCGCAATCTCGTCACACATCGCTTCGGCTTCTTCTAAGTAGTGCGTGGTGAGAATAATTGTCATCCCCCGCTCTTCGTTGAGGCGACGCACGTTGTTCCACAGCATATTGCGAAGCTCGATATCCACACCGGCGGTTGGCTCATCGAGAACAAGGATATGAGGATCGTGAACCAATGCTTTGCCCAAAAGGAGACGACGGCGCATCCCGCCTGAAAGCGAGCGGGCATAGGCGTCTTTTTTGTCGGTTAGGCCAATTAGTTCGAGGATCTCATCAGTCTTGCGCTGGGCCTTGGGGACGCCATAGAGACCTGCCTGAACCTCCAAACTCCCACCCGGAGTGAAGAACGGGTCGAGGTTTGGCTCCTGCGGCATGATCCCAATAGATGCACGCGATTGGCGCGGATTCTTGTCCTGATCAAAGCCCCAAATTTTGACCGATCCTTCGGTCTTAAGAACGAGACCAGCGAGAATATTGATAAGCGTTGATTTGCCGGCACCGTTCGGACCGAGCAGCCCGAAAATCGAGCCGCGCGGGATATTAAGGTCAATTCCCTTAAGCGCTTCTTTCCTCGGACTGCGACCAGATGCTTTGTAGGTCTTACGAAGTCCGCTGATTTCGATGGCGTTCTCGGTCAAAGCGTTGTTTCCCGTCTTGCTCGTGGCGCGTTGTGTTCTATTATGCCATCCGATTTAAGGCGGGAAAGCCCCCGCGGCAACAGACGAAGGCAAAGTAATGAGCATTCCTGCACCCGAGACCAAGATTGTAGATCAGTGGCGCGTCGCTTGCGACGGTGGTGAAGGTGCGCTGGGCCATCCGCGCGTCTATCTTTCCCTCCCGCACGAAAGCGGCAAGGTTGAGTGCCCCTATTGCGATGCGCTTTACGTCCACAAGAGCTTTGCCGACGCGAAATAAGTTTCGCCCTATGGCCTTTTGAGTCTTGAAAGCGGTCCGGCTCTGTTCGGGCCGCTTTTCGTTTGCCCTGTTGCGGCAAACATGCTGGCGGCAGACGCCTGAACATGTCAAAACCTCTTCGAACAGGAATGCGCGGAGGGAATGATATGACGAATTTCGGAAAAGGCTGCCATCTGCACCTGATCGACGGCTCGGCTTTTATTTTTCGCGCTTATCACGCCTTGCCGCCGCTGACACGCAAGTCGGATGGTCTCCCAGTCGGAGCAGTAAGCGGTTTTGTGAACATGCTTCAGCGCTATATCGAAGGGAATTCTGGCCCTGATGCAGCAACCCATGTTGCGGTGATCTTCGATAAGGGCAGCCACACCTTCCGAAATGACCTTTACGACCTCTACAAAGCCAACCGCGAGGCAATGCCAGAGGATCTTCGTCCTCAGATGCCGCTGACGCGTCGTGCCACGATTGCCTTCAACATTGCCTGCAAAGAGCAAGAAGGGTTCGAGGCCGACGACATCATCGCGACCCTGTCATGTCGCGCGCGCGAGGCCGGTGGCCGAGTGACAATCGTGTCTTCGGACAAAGACCTGATGCAGCTTGTGGGTGATGGCGTCGAAATGCTCGACCCGATGAAGAACCGCCGCATCGACCGTGAGGGCGTGATAGAGAAGTTCGGCGTCGGACCCGAGCGTGTTGTCGATGTGCAATCGCTCGCAGGCGACTCGGTTGATAACGTGCCTGGGGCACCTGGGATCGGCATCAAAACTGCGGCCCTCTTGATCAACGAATATGGTGATCTAGAAACGCTTCTCGAACGAGCAGGTGAGATTAAACAGCCCAAGCGCCGTGAGTCCCTGCTCGAAAACGTTGACCAAATAAGGCTCTCGAAAAAACTCGTCTCGCTCGATTGCAATATGGAGCTGGACTTCACGCTCGAAGATCTAGAACTGCGCGATCCGGTGCCTGAGGATCTTCTGGCGTTTCTGACCGAAATGGAATTTCGCACGATCGTAAAACGCGTCTCTGACCACCTTGGTGTAGAAGCGCCTGTGATCAAAGAAACGGAACCTGCGAAGGCTTCGGATGCAGAGCGGAGCCAAGACCTTCCCTTCGATCACAGCAAATACGAATGGATCAAGGAGCGCGAAGCTCTCGAAAGATGGATAAACACAATCCGTGAGCGCGGGTATGTCGCCGTGGATACTGAAACAACAGGCCTTGACGAGATGATCGCTGACCTTGTTGGTATTTCGCTTTGCGTCGAAGCGGGTGAAGCTTGCTATATTCCGCTCGCGCATCGCGCCGATGCGGGCGACGATCTTTTTGCGACCGATGCGATGGCCGAAGGCCAGATGAACATGAATGAAGCGCTGGCCCTGCTCAAGCCGATCCTCGAGGACGCCAGCATTCTCAAAATCGGGCAAAACATGAAGTATGACGCCAAGATTTTCGCCCGTTATGGGATCGAAGTCGGGCCTGTCGATGACACGATGCTCATGTCTTATGCTATGCACGCAGGTCTTCATAACCATGGCATGGATCAGCTTTCAGAGCGTTATCTTGGTCATGCACCGATCGAGATCAAAACTCTGCTTGGTTCCGGTAAATCAGCGATCACTTTTGACAAAGTCCTCGTCGAAGAGGCTGTCAAATACGCAGCTGAGGATGCCGATGTCACACTTCGTCTCTGGCAAAAGTTCAAGCCGCGCCTGCATCAGGCCAAGGTGACGACTGTCTATGAAACATTGGAACGTCCATTGATCCCCGTTCTTTCAAGAATGGAGATGGCAGGGATCAAAGTCGATCGCGATACGTTAGCGCGCATGTCCAATGCCTTTGCCCAAAAAATGGCAGCGCTCGAGGCAGAAATCCAAGGCCTCGCTGGCCGTCCATTCAATGTGGGGTCCCCAAAACAACTAGGGGAAATACTTTTCGATGAAATGGAGTTGCCTGGGGGGAAGAAGGGTAAAACCGGTGCCTATGCCACGGGTGCTGACATCCTTGAGGACCTCGCGACCGAGCATAAATTGCCGGGCTTGGTTCTCGATTGGCGCCAGCTGTCCAAGCTCAAGTCGACATACACGGACGCGCTTCAAGATCACATCAATGCCGATACTGGTCGCGTCCATACAAGCTATTCGATTGCGGGTGCGAACACGGGCCGACTGGCCTCGACTGATCCGAACCTTCAGAATATTCCTGTGCGCACAGAAGATGGCCGCCGTATCCGCGAAGCTTTCGTTGCCGAAAAGGGCAAGGTGCTTGTTAGCCTAGATTATAGCCAGATCGAACTTCGCATTCTGGCACATGTTGCGGGGATTGACGCCCTTAAGCAGGCATTCCGAGACGGGCACGATATTCATGCGATGACCGCCTCCGAAATGTTCGACGTGCCGCTCGATCAGATGACATCGGATATTCGACGGCAGGCAAAAGCGATTAACTTTGGGGTCATTTATGGCATTTCAGGCTTTGGACTCGCTCGAAATCTACGGATTCCACGTGCTGAGGCACAAGGCTTTATCGATCGCTATTTTGAGCGTTTTCCAGGCATTCGGGCCTACATGGACGACACCATCGAATTCGCCAAAAAACATGAATATGTCGAGACGCTGTTTGGGCGGAAAATCAATACACCTGAAATCAACGCCAAAGGCCCGACCGCAGGATTTGCACGCCGCGCTGCCATAAATGCTCCGATCCAAGGGACAGCGGCAGATATAATTCGCCGCGCCATGATCCGAATGGAAAGCGCAATAGAAGATCTTCCCGCTAAAATGCTTTTACAGGTGCACGATGAACTTCTCTTTGAAGTGGAAGAGGGAGCACAGGACGAGCTGATTGCAGTCGCGAAACAAGTCATGGAGAATGCCTCTGATCCCGCCGTAAGACTTGACGTGAGCTTGGATGTCGAAGCTGGTGTTGGCGCGAATTGGGCTGAAGCACATTAGATTCATTAGGGGCTCCGCCCCCGTCTGCATTCTGCAGACGTCCACGGGATATTTGGGGCACAAAGGAAAAAGCCCGGTGGCACTTACTCCACCGGGCTGGCTCTCGCCTTCGTGCACGGTCATCGGCGTCCCCGCCTGTACCGTGTAATCATTTATAGGCTTACTCGTTAAGAAACAGTTTCTTACCTTTGTGCCCCAAGTATCCTCGGGGGTGAATTTGCCCAAGGGGCAAAGAGGGGGCGGAAAGCCCCCTTTTCTAGAGTTTCAGTTTACGTTGTTACTCTCTATCGCGGCTGCGTTTTGCCTCGAGGTGATATGGATAAGACGCGGTTTGAGGGCTTCGGGAACTTCGCGTGCAAGATCAACATGGAGCATGCCATTTTCGTGTACAGCTCCGGTGACCCGAACATGGTCTGCGAGGTGGAAACGGCGTTCAAAAGCACGCTGCGCTATTCCGCGATGAAGATAGGTTCCGATTTCTTTCACTTCTGGACGAGTTCCAGATATGAGGACCGACTTTTCACGAACTTCTACTGAAAGGTCTTCGTCTTCAAAGCCTGCCACGGCGATGGAAATTCGCCAAGAGTCTTCCGCGGTCTTCTCGATATTATAGGGTGGGTAGCTCTGGGCGCTCGTGTCATTGGTAAGAACACGGTCCATAAGATCAGCGATCTGGTCAAAGCCGACGGTGGCGCGATAGAGCGGGGCAAAATCAAAATTGCGCATAGGTTATCCTCCTTTGAGCGACAACAGAAATTGTGCCTTCCGATTGGACAGGCATTTGCGGGACCCGATGAGGCGACCCGTATGATCTAGTTGGGGTGAGTGATAATCGCTTTCAAGGGGTCAAGGACGGATGAATTTTGCGCCAGTTGAGCCACTGTTTCCCAAACGGTTCGTTTGAATTTTGGGCGTATCAAATAAAGAAATTAGGTCCATGAGTTCGTTGCCTAGGGACGTTCCGAGCGAGACTTTTCGTTCACCTACGTGAGCCATGACCGATATCACTGAAACAATGCGTGCCACCCCGTTTTCGACAGTAAAGACCGGTGCCCCAGATGAGCCGAAATTGATGTCGCAGCTCATCACCAGAAACCCGCTTTGTTCGCCGATTACACTACAGATTTCCTGTAAAGATGGGGCTTCAGCGCGATCTTCGGCATAGGAGACCACGCCAATTTCTTGTCCCGCACGAGGCGTGGACGCAATTTCGAATGGCGTAATGCGTGTCGTTCGAATGGGTTGAGAAAGTTCGAGTAGTGCAATGTCATAGGGCACTTCGGAGAGGTCGGCAGTTTCCTTATGGTGATACTCTGGATGTGCAAGAATTCGGCGCACCGAGCGGTAGGCCTCGGCCCGACCGTTTCGAAGACCGGAGTTAAATTCAAAAATATTCGCAGGATGTAGCGCGCCACTGTCATCGTAGACGCAGTGCGCCGCTGTCAAAACAAGGTTATCGCGGATCAGAGCTGCCGTGCAGAAACCTTGATTTCCTATATCTAGGCGACCCACGGCATCCCAACCCCGACTTCCATTCAACGATTGCATCGACTGAAGCGATGCATCTTCCGCCGCAGCGTATGATGCGCAAAGCGATAAGAAGGCTGCAATGAGCTTGTTTTTCATGGTTCCTGCCTTGTTCCGCTTTTTCATATGCGAAACTGAGGGCAAGATTATGACGTCTAGCGCAGATTTGGAACCGCTAGTGTATTATTTGTTTGGGTCAGGGCGCGCGGCTTTGGACCTCCTGTCGCCCAGTCCAAAAGTTCGACCGTATGGACAATTGGCACGCCCGTTGCTGAACCAATCTGCATCATGCAGCCGATATTGCCTGCGGAAATGATATCGGGCTCAAGAGCCTCAAGTGTGCGCACTTTACGAGACTTGAGTTGACCCGAGATTTCTGGCTGCAATAGGTTATATGTCCCAGCGGAGCCACAACACAGATGTGAATCTGCCGGTTCAAGAACTGTGAAGCCTGCCTTTTGTAGAAGGGATTTGGGTGCAGCTTTGACTTTCTGTCCATGTTGAAGCGAACAAGCCGCATGATAGGCGACGCGCTCACTTCTTTTCGGCAGGTCAGGCATTTCAAGGGTTTGCAGCAACTCGGTGACATCCATCGCAAGTGCAGAGATGCGAGCTGCATCTTCGGCGATAGGGTCATTTCGAAACATATGGCCATAGTCTTTGATGGTTGTGCCACATCCCGAAGTGTTAATGACGATGGCGTCGAGGCCTGCGCTCTCGACTTCACGCATCCACGCGCGGATGTTTGCGGTGGCGGCCTTGTGGCTCTCGTTTTCTTTGCCCATGTGGTGGGTAAGGGCGCCGCAACAGCCCGCGCCGTCGGCCACTACAACTTCGCAGCCAAGCCGAGTCAAAAGGCGGATGGTGGCATCATTGATATCAGTGTTAATCGCCTTTTGCGCGCAGCCTGTCATAAGCGCAACGCGCTTCCTCTTGGTGCCGAGCGCTGCAAAGGATTGTGGGTCGTCGTTGCAGCTGACTGGTGGAATCTGCTTTGGTGCCATTTCGAGCATCGCGCGAAGACGTGCGTCTGGGATCAGTTTGCGGAATGGGCGACCGATCTTCGCGGCCAGCAAAGCAAGGCGGAATCGCGTCGGGTAGGGAAGGATTTGAGCCAACATCCAGCGTAGCGTGCGATCTGACCAGGGACGGTCATAGTTTTTTTCAATATAGGAGCGGGCATGGTCGATCAGGTGCATGTAGTGCACGCCCGAAGGACATGTTGTCATGCAGGCAAGGCACGACAGGCAGCGATCGATATGTTTGACCATTTGCTCATCGGGAACTCGCTCGTTCTCGAGCATATCCTTTATGAGATAGATGCGCCCACGCGGGCTGTCGAGTTCGTCTCCTAGAACCTGATAGGTCGGGCATGTCGCAGTGCAAAAGCCGCAATGAACACAAGCACGCAATATCTGATTTGCGCGTTCAATGCCGGGGTCTTGTAGCTGGTCTGGCGTAAAGAAAGTCTGCATTTGTCAGCTCATAAGTCCGGGGTTGAGAATACCTTTCGGGTCGAAACGAGCACGTAGACCGTTTGTAAGTGCCCCGATGGCACGAGGTTCAGGCTGAAAGACGGAAAGAACTGCACGGCTTTCAGCACTGGCCTTTACGAGGGTCACATGGCCACCGCCGTAGCTATAGATTTCTTTCTGGAGTTTTTCATGGAGCGATTTGGGCTCGCCATAGGTGCCAATCCACAAGAGGCCGCCTGCCCAATCCATCAAGATGTCAACTTCATGTTCGCGCTTGATCATTTCAATGAAGTCCGCTGCCTTACTTGGCGTCATCGATACGCGCCAAACGTTTGTATGGGACGCAAGTTTGCTAACGTTTTTTATAGCTTCCCAAAGCGCTGACTGTGCGACTTGATCATCGTTTACCTGCAATTCGCCACCTAACAGCGAAGCAAGGCGCTCGCTTCGATAGGTCGTCGAAGCTTCGGTGCCTTCGATACGCAAATGAGTGGTCCCGCCCACATGCGCCGCCCCAGTCAGTTCAAACGGTGAACCCATCGCTTTAGAGATACTTGCAACTGCCTCAGCCGCAGATTGCGCTGCAATCGAAAGCGTGAGTTGGCGCTCAGCAATCGGGAGCACTTTGAAGGACACTTCGGTCAGCACGCCGAGGGTGCCATAGCAACCTGCCAGCAACTTTACGAGATCGTAGCCGGTAACATTCTTCATGACGCGGCCACCGTTCTTTACGATATTGCCCGATCCATCAACGAAGCGAATTCCTAGCATAAAGTCTCTCGCCGCGCCGACTTGAATACGGCGCGGGCCGGAAACGTTGGCCGCAGCGATACCGCCCATTGTCGGTTCGCCTGTTGTTCCGAGAAGGACACGGTGGTCCATTGGTTCGAATGCAAGACGCTGACCTTCAGAGGCAAGGGTCTTTTCCACCTCAGAGACGGGCGTTCCAGACTTCACCACCAACGTCAGAGAGCCAGGCTCGTAAAGGGTAATGCCCTCTAATCCAGAGGTATTTAAAGGTGTGCCTTCAAAGGGTTTGCCAATAGGACGCGTTCCGCCGCCGCGGATCGTGAGTGGGCCGGTAGATGATGCAATCGCTTCAGCGAGGTCTTGTTCGGTCGTCGGGGTCATGGTGATCCTACTCTGCGGCGATGCGGTGCGTTTGAGACGAAGCGAGTGGAAAGACCTTGGCTGGGTTGAGCAGCCAGCGCGGATCAAACACATCTTTCACGGCCATCTGCGCCTCGAGGTCAACGGGATCGAACTGCGAGGTCATCAGGTCGCGCTTTTCAATTCCAACCCCGTGTTCGCCCGTCAGACATCCACCAACCTCAACGCAAAGTTTGAGTATGTCAGCGCCAAAGGCTTCGCATTTTTCAAGGTCGCCGGGCTTATTCGCATTGTAGAGGATAAGTGGATGCATGTTGCCGTCGCCCGCGTGAAACACGTTTCCAACACCAAGCCCATACTCTTTGCTTAGCTCACCAATTTGGCGGAGAACGAAAGGCAACTCCGACACGGGAATAGTTCCGTCAAGGCACATGTAGTCATTGATTTGCCCCATCGCACCAAAGGCCGATTTCCGTCCAAGCCAAATGCGCGCTGCTTGATCTGCGTCGCTTGCTTCGCGGAATTCGACTGGGTTATGCCGCATTGCAATCGCTTTGATTTTGTCGAGTTGCTCGCGAATTTCCGCGGGGCTGCCCTCTACTTCGATGATGAGAAGGGCCTCACACATTGGATATCCCGCCTTCGCAAAAGCCTCGGTCGCCTCGATGCAGGGTCGGTCCATGAACTCGATCGCGACGGGAAGGATACCTGACTTGATGATGTCACTGACGCATTCGCCTGCAACTTCGTTACTGTCGTAGCCAATCAAGACGGGAAGGGCGCCTTCGGGTTTCGGGAGAATTCGCAAGGTTGCTTCGGTTACGACCCCAAGCTGGCCTTCGGAGCCGCAAATTACTCCGAGTAAATCCATTCCGCCAGCATCAACATATGTGCCGCCGATTTCAATGATCTCGCCGTCCATTGTTACCATCCGGACGCCCATAAGGTTGTTCGTCGTAACACCGTACTTCAGGCAGTGTGCTCCTCCTGAGTTCATGCCGATATTACCTGCAATTGCGCATGCAAGCTGCGAGGACGGATCGGGGGCATAAAAGAACCCATCCGCTTCTACCGCGCGGGTGACGGAAAGGTTTGTCCGTCCAGTTTGAACGCGAATATAGCGATCAGCATAATTCGTTTCGATGACTTGGTTGAGGCGGGAAACACCAAGAATAACCGCATCAGCGGTTGGGAGCGCGCCGCCAGCGAGAGATGTTCCAGAGCCTCGGGGAACTACGGGAACGCGCTCTTCAAAGCAGACGCGAAGGACGGCAGCCACTTCTTCTGTGGTGGAAGGCAAGACTGCGCACAAGGGCGGGCAGCGATAAGCGGTCAACGCATCACACTCATATGCGCGAGTTTCAGCAGGATCGTGAATCACGGCGTCGCGCGGCATAACCGATTGTAAACGCTGAACGATCCGCTCTTTCCGAGCGATAATTCCTTCGTCTGGGGTGGGCATTTCCATAGAAGATCCTCCTGATTGGTAACTTCTTATAACCAATTTTCGCATCTGGCAAGTTTCGGGCGGTCGTCGTAGTGTCGCGCTATGAATCTGATCGAACACCTACTTTTGCTGGAGCCACTGGACTGGGTGGCTGGAATTGCAGTTTTGCTGACATGGGCAGCAATTGGCTGGCGCATTGAACACCCAAGCAAAACGAGGCCCTCTGTGTCGGTCATTATGGCAGAATACCGCAAAGACTGGATGCGTGAGTTCCTGCGTCGCGACAATCGGATTTTCGACGCTCAGATGATCGGCCATCTTCGGCAGGGCACGTCTTTCTTTGCGTCAACCTCGATCCTTGCGATCGGTGGTGTTCTCGCGCTTGTCGGCAACGTAGATCCGCTCCGCGGTGTGGCAGCCGAATTCACAGACCTTGGCGCTACGCCCGAGTTTATTTGGCAACTCAAGCTATTGCTTGTTTCGTTTTTTCTCGTGTTTGCTTTCCTGCGTTTTGTGTGGGCCCATAGGCTTTTTGGCTACGCCGCTGTTGTGATGGGCGCGGTCGGGCCGCTCGCCGAACCAAAAGAAGAGCATAAAGCCATGCAGGCGGCGGATTTGAACATCCGCGCATCCACCAATTTCACGCGCGGGTTACGAAGCATGTACTATGCGCTGGGCACGCTCGCTTGGATTGGTGGGGCCGGAGCACTTCTTTTTGCGACCGCCGCTGTTACATTCGTACTATGGCGGCGGGAGTTCAATTCGGTTCCGCGTGAAATTCTACTTCGGAAGTTCGAGGGCTAGCGTCTTCCTTCGCGCACCCATGCGCCAATCATCATACTCGCGGCGAGCAATAGCAAAAGCCATGTCGGGGCGAGCGGTTTCACTGAAACAGTTGTTGAGCGGTAGGCCTCTCGGGGGGTAATTCCGATCCAGCCACGACCTGCTGCAGGTCGGTCTTCCTGCACCATCCGTACGTCAGGAAGCCCATCAGAGATTGCAAAAATCCCGCCCCGTTTTATGTCAACGATTGGCGCTAGCTTCGCACCTGTTGCGATGGTTTCTTCGAATTCCTTTGGCGCAGCAGGACCTACTGCGATCACGGCTTCTTTCTCGCCCTGTCTGAATTTGTAGAGTCCGATCATAGGAGCTTCAAAAAGCGCCTCGAAGCGACCAGCCGACTTCTGCGTAAGTTCAATCCCAGTTGTCACTCCATCTGGAGCAGTCACTGTCACCCCTTCAACTTCTGTCTCGAGGGTCCTCCGGATGACGGTGATCTTATTTCCGTTTGCCTCAAGCCAAAGGGCTTCTTCTTCGAGTTCGGGTTCTTTCATCATCCAGTGAGCAAGGCGACGCAGCAGTTCTTGTTGAGGACCGCCACCCTCAAAACCTTGGTCCCATAACCATGCTTGGTCCGACGCTAGTAGCGCAACACGGCCTTCTCCGATGCGATCAAGGAGCAGGAGCGGGGCATTATCAACACCTGTCATTACGACTTCTGCTTCAAGTGAGGCTTCGACCTCGATCTGGCGGAGCCATCGGCCCCAAGTTGGTAGACCATCCGCTTGGGTTGGTGCGTAACCTAAATCGGACAAACCTTCTGTGACTGGGTGTTTTGCACCCAGTTCCGAGATTTTGGGTACAAATCCCCGTTCGAACATGCGCGCGCTCGGCACACCGGGGAGGATTTCGCCCAGTGGTGAGCGGTAGATGCTTTCCGCGCTTCCAAACTCGGGCCCTCCTGCAACGAGGACTGCACCGCCGTTGATCACGTAGTCTGCGATGTTCGCGAGATAGCTGTTAGGAAGGATTCCGCGACGGCGATAGCGATCAAATATGATCAAGTCGAACTCGTCGATCTTTTCCATAAAAAGCTCGCGCGTTGGAAATGCGATCAACGACATTTCATTCACGGGTACACCATCCTGCTTTTCTGGCGGACGAAGAATAGTGAAATGCACGAGGTCAACACTAGAGTCCGACTTTAGCAGGTTTCTCCAGGTGCGTTCGCCAGCATAAGGCTCGCCCGAAACGAGAAGGACCCGAAGCCTGTCCCGTACCCCATTGATCTGCACTATGGCCGCGTTATTTCGGTCGGTGAGTTCGCCTTCCGCCATCGGAGTTTCAAATTGAAGCACATTGATACCCCCATGCGGGAGTGACAGCGGTATTTCGATGTCCTGAGCGAGCGGCACTTCAAAGTCGAGCCGTTGTCCACCATCAACCGTAATGAACAGAGGGACTGTCACTCTTTGGTTCGGTGCCGCACCTTGATCTTCGATGCGAAGCGTAAGCGAAACTTGCTCGCCCATGATTGCGAAACTGGGCGCGTTGCGGACAATTAATCTTCGATCCCAATCGTCCTTTTGGCCGGTTAGGAGCACATGCAACGGTGCAGGAAGGTGCGGCGCAAGCTCAATGTCATGGGCAATACCATCTGTG
This sequence comes from uncultured Aestuarium sp., assembly GCA_964461315.1. Classification (GTDB taxonomy): domain Bacteria; phylum Pseudomonadota; class Alphaproteobacteria; order Rhodobacterales; family Rhodobacteraceae; genus Marivivens. Next base: position 61,964 of record CAYWUN010000001.1, on the reverse strand, counting down.
ATCAATACAAACCCGGCCACCCTGCCAATCGGTTCCTTGCCTAACGCTTTGCTAAGTGCCGTCATAAGCGTTGTGCCGCTGTCGTGCAGGCTATCTTCAAGTCGAACCACACGCAGCTCGGCATCGGAGCGCGCCGCAATCTTGGTCTCAAGGTCCGTGAGGGCGCGTTCAGTTTGCACGTCGCGATCCGAGAGCATTTGGCTTGAGGTCTGGTCTACGAGCGCGATGACGATGTCAGGTAGAGGAACGCGGTCTTCACGCTGGATGGAAATGTTGCCAAGTGCGGCAATGAGAATAAATGCGCAACTTGCACGCAACCACCATCCAACCAATCTCTTGTAGGCCGCAAGGAAAACAGTAGCCACTGCGAAAAAGGCAATGGCCCCCAACAACGGCCAACTGATCAAGGGGTCAAAAATCAAGGTATTGCTCATTGACCCAACCTGTTCAGGAGAGCAGGGACGTGAACCTGATCTGATTTATAGTTGCCAGTGAGGACATGCATGATCAAGTTGATGCCAAATCTGTATGCATATTCACGCTGCTGTTCTCCGGCCATGCCTCGGCCAACCGGGTAGAGTCGATTGCCCACTTCATCGATCGCCCATGCCGAGGCCCAATCATTGCCGCCGATCACGACTGGAGTGACGCCGTCGTTCAAAAGTCGGAACGGCATGCCATCGATCTGTTCGGAATTTGGCTGCGCTGCTTCTACCCAAATATCGAGGCTATCGAAACGACCAGGATAGGCCTGAAGCAGGTAGAAAGTGCGCGATAACACATGATCTTGGGGGATTGGTTCAAGTGATGGAATATCCAAGCCTATAGCGATACGGCGCAATTTTTGAGCCTCGGGCGTGCCCCCGCCAAACCCAGCTATATCTGCGTCGCGTGTATCAAAAAGGATCAAGCCGCCGCGTTTGAGATAAAGGTTCAGCTTTTCATAGGCCTCTTGCGATGGGATCGGCTGATCTGCACTGATCGGCCAGTAAAGGAATGGAAAGAGCGCAAGTTCGTCAGTCTCAAGGTTGACGCCCATTGGAGCGGCTGGCTCTACCGACGTTCTTCGAAATAGGGCTTGGGATAATCCCAAGAGACCTGCCTCTGCCCTTTGGTCTAGTTCCGCGTCGCCCGTTAAAACATGAGCAAGAACGACGTTTTCCGTCGCTTCGATCGCAAAGCTGTCGTCTTGGGCTTTGGCTGGTGGCGGCAAAGCTCCAAGGACGCTTACTAAGATGAGTATCTGGGTCATGCGCATCCGTCCCGTAAGGCTCAGTGCTGCAAAAATATCCAACAATCCAAGCACAAGAGCACCGATAAGAAGCGCCGCCTTGAGGTCCGTCGAAATGCGCTCTGTCCCCCCGATTTGGTTGACGTCAGAGGGCCAGCTTGCCGTCGTGAGAACGCGGTCTTTCGAAATCGCATTGATCGCAATGCCCTGTTCATTGGCTTGGTAAATGCCCGGCACCAGCTCCGCGTTTATCTCTCCGCTCGCAATTCTTGTGCCTTCAACGCCTTCGATAGTGTCTACGTTTTCGAGTTGGCCGAACCCGTCCAAAAGTTGGGTTGGCGACCAAGTTGTCGCTTCAAGATCCTGAACGAGTTGCGCTCGGTTGCCCGAAGCCATTGCTAGCCTTTCGAGCATTTGGACAAATAGCCCCGAGAGCGGAAGCGACGACCATTCCGCATTTGCTGTGACATGGAAGAGCACGACCTGACCAAGGCCAAATGATCTTCTTGTGACAAGAGGCGTGCCATCCGAGAGTTCGGCAATGACGCGGTCAGCAAGGTCTGGGCTTGGTTGAGCGAGAACCTGTGTGCTTACGTTAACATCGTCGGGAATCGCCAATCCAAAGAAGGGGCTATCCACACCAAATGGCGCAATAGTCTTTGGCTCGCCCCAGCTCATGGCACCATCAGTTGTACGACCACCTGATCGAAGCTGGACGGGAAGAAGCGTTGTTTCGTTTGAAAGACCACTTTCAGATATTGCGAGATTTGGGCCGGCAAACCGTAGGAGCAATCCACCAGCTTCAACCCACTTTGTGAGTTCTGAGCTCTGGCTTGGAGGGAGGCTGGCCACGTCAGCGAGAACAATCACATCCGGATTTGCGAGTAATAGTTGCTCTAGTGGGCCGTTGATAATGTCCGCCGAGGGTGCAAGCGCTTCGCGAAGGTAATGATACGGCGATAAAAGCTCTAGGCCTTCCTTGCTCGAGTTTGCGTCCAATAATGCAATCTCACGACGCCGAAGGGCATCGCCTGTCAATGACACCGCGCCTGCGGAACTGACCGAGGCGATATCAAAGCGAGTGAGCCTGTTGCGAAGCTCTGACGGGAGTTGAAACATGACAGTTGAGGTGAGAGCGCTTTCTTCAAACTGAATGGGCCGCTCTTCTAGAACGCGTTCGATGCCTGCTGGGTCAAGCCCAAGTGCGCGAATTGTAATCTCGGCAGCTGACTCAGAAGTGCGTAAAATGGTCAGCTCAATTTTGCCATCGGTCACCTCCGCGGGGCGCAGTGCCAAGATAGCGCTTGCGGGAGACGCGACGCTGATACGGCCCCGAGACTGGAGCTCGGCAACAAGGGCATCTCGTCCCGTTCGTTCAAGCCCATCTGTAAACCAGACAGTGTCAAAGCTTCCCTCTGGTAGGTTTTCTAACAGACCAAGGTAATCAGCCTCACTTGGTTCCCAAGGACGAGGAAGGGTTTGTTCAAGTGTGAATGCACTCAATTGTGCGGGGGCGAAATTGAGTTCGGTTGGAAGGTTCGTTAGAGATGCAAGTGCCGTAAGCGAGCGGTCACGCCCTGCCTGTTCTATGAGAAGTTTGATTGCCGATTGAGTGTTGTCCCAATCTTGAGCAGTTGCCCAACTCCCATCGATCAAAATCAGAAGCCTTTCCGATGGAAGCAGAATTTGGTCGCGAGGATTTAGAACCGGTCCGGCAAAGCCAATTATCACTGAAGCCGCTGCAAGTAGTCTGAGAAGCAGAAGCCACCAAGGCGTTGTTTCTGTCTGGCTCTCTTTGTCTCTCAGGCCAAGTAGCAGAACGATCCCGGGAAATTTGCGCCTGATCGGGGCGGGGGGTTCCGCGCGGAGAAGATATGCGATGATTGGCAGTAAAACGAGCGCCCATAACAAGAGCGGTGATGTGAAGCCAATGGGACCAAGTGACCACATTAACGAAGTCTCTCCAGCGAGGCATAAATCGACATCAAAGCTTGCGTCGCACTTTGATCTGTATGGTGAATTTGGTAGTGCCAGCCCGTTCGGTTTGCGAGCATTTGGAGGCGTTCTTTGCGAGCGGCCAAACGTTCCAGATAGGCAGGTCGCAGGTCTTTCGCGCGTAGCGTTTCGAACTCAAACCCGCTGTCCATGCTCTCGAAAATTGTTCGGCCAGAAAACGGAAAGCTCTCTTCGGAGGGGTCAAGGACTTGGAGCAATAGCCCTGACACCCCAAGTGTTGCAGCTTTGGCGAGCACTGTCTCTAGAGCATCAAGATCCGAGAAGAAATCGCTAATAAATATGGCGCGGGAGTAATGAGGGAAATTACCCGAAGTTGGTAGATCAGCGGGCGCGGTCGTCGAAAGCGCCCACGCGATTTGGTGAGTTTGCTCTCTCCCGCGCTTTGCCGGGATATCCGGACTAACGAGGCCAACTCGTTCGCCGGCGCGTAGCATTAGGACCGCACTTGCGAGGCCGATTAATCGCGCTCGATCCAGTTTGGTTTCTAGGCGCTCTGTGCTCGAAAAGTTGAGAGACGCGCTTTGGTCTATCCAGATCGAGACCGTCTGTGCAATCTGCCACTCTTTGTCTTGAACATAGGACGCATCCGAACGGGCTGAGCGCCGCCAGTCGATGCGTCTTGCATCGTCTTGGGCAGTTGCTTGGCGATATTGCCAAAAGCTCTCGCCCATACCTGCGCGCCGTCTGCCATGATCACCAAGGATCACGTTTGACGCGAGCGTCTCAGCTCTCACAAGAAGTGGCGGAAAATTTGCCGCGACCTGTTCAGCTTGAGTGCGAAGTTTTAGCGTCACGCGGCCGCCTCAACCTTTATAACCCGAGCTGCGATCGTCTCGATAATTTGCCCCAGATCTTCGCCGCGCGCACGTGCTGCGAAACCGAGCGCCATTCTGTGGCTTAGGACGGGTCTGGCGAGACGCCGAACATCCTCCACCGACGGTGCAAGACGGCCATCAAGCAGCGCTTGGGCACGCGACGCGAGCATCAAGGCCTGTGAAGCGCGTGGACCAGGTCCCCAGCTGATATTTTCCCGCACGATCTGAGGTGCGTCGACATCTGGTCGGCAAGAGCGGACAAGATCAAGAATGCATTCCACTACACCCTCGCCAACTGGCATTCGGCGAAGAAGGGACTGCGCGCTCAGCAATTCACCCGCTGAGAAAATTGCGCTCACGCTCTGGTCGTCGGCGCCGGTTGTCGCAAGTAAGATTTGTTTTTCAATTTCGCGTGTCGGGTAGGGCACGTCGATCTGAAGAAGGAAGCGGTCAAGCTGTGCCTCGGGGAGAGGGTAAGTACCTTCTTGCTCTAATGGGTTTTGCGTCGCAAGGACGTGGAACGGAGTGCCAAGCTTGCGGTGCTGACCTGCGACTGTGACTTCATGTTCCTGCATCGCCTGAAGCAATGCGGACTGCGTTCTGGGGCTGGCTCGGTTAATTTCGTCTGCCATCAGAAGCTGGCAGAAAATCGGTCCTTCGATAAACCGAAACGCGCGCTTGCCATCGGGGGCCGTTTCAAGGACTTCTGAGCCAAGAATATCCGCAGGCATCAAGTCAGGGGTGAACTGTATGCGGCTTCCATCAAGCCCCATGACAGTAGAAAGTGCCTCGACAAGTCGCGTCTTGCCCAAGCCCGGTAATCCAACAAGAAGAGCATGGCCGCCCGACACGAGGGCGGTGAGTGTCAGTTCGACAACACGCTCTTGACCAATAAAGCGTTTGGCAATGCTGTCTCGCGCTGCGCCGAGTTTGTCGCCCAAGGTTTCAATCTCAGCGACCAAGTCTGTGGGTGATGCCATGACAATTCTCCCTTGAAGCACTATCTACTTAGAACAACAGATATAACGAGCGAACCCAATGGGGAAATCATGGACACACAAAAGATTGTGACGCCATCGGCAGAAAGTCTCGTATCCGCGGCGCAGGCGGCCTCGAAAAAGGGCTTGCCGCCCGTCGAGAAATGGAATCCGCCGTTTTGTGGCGACATCGATATGGAAATCAAGCGCGATGGAACTTGGTTCTATCTTGGTACACCAATCGGCCGTCACGCGATGGTTAAGCTATTTTCGACAATTATCCGCAAGGACGGTGACGACTATTTCCTTGTGACTCCCGTCGAAAAGGTTGGCATCCGTGTCCAAGACGCGCCCTTTTTAGCGATAGATTTCAATCCGACTGAAAGTGGGCTCGAGTTTGTCACCAATGTTGAGGACAAAGTACTGGCAGGGCCGGATCATCCCATCCGTGTCAGTCGCGATCCAATGACTGGCGAGCCGTCCCCTTATATTCTTGTGCGCCGAAATTTAGAGGCGCTGATCGATCGCAAGTCTTTCTATCGTTTGGTCGAACTCGGAATAGTCGAAGGTGATACGTTTGGCGTGATCTCCGGCGGCATGTTCCATCCGCTCGTCCCAGCCGCTGAACTAAAATAATTTGGGGCCATTGAATCCTACTGACACCACGCTGTCAGTAGGGGTGTGCGATACAGTCTTCATCAAACATTATGGAGACTGAAAACAATGAATAAGAATGCAATCGTTTGGGCGGAAATTCCTGTCACAGATACCGACAGAGCACTCGCATTTTATCAGAGCGTTTTTTCCTTTGAGTTCGAGAGCCACGATCTGCCGCAAGGACGTGAGGTGTTCATGTGGTTCGGGCCAATGAGCGTAGGGGCAAGCCTGATCCAAGGTGAACCCGCAAATGGAAATGGTCCGATCGTCCATCTTATGGTTGATGGTAGTGTAGAAGATGCTATCGAACGAGTGAATTCTGCCGGAGGACAAGTGTTGAGCGATGTAATTTCGATCCCCCCTGGGCGCTATGCATGCGCTCTGGATCTAGACGGTAATCGCATCGGCCTTTTTGAGGCAGCACGATGAGAAGAGCCGACCGCCTGTTTCAGATTGTCCAATACCTGAGAGGCGGTCGGCTTGTGACTGCGTCGCAACTTGCCGAATGGCTCGAAGTGACGCCTCGTACGATCTATCGGGACATTGCGGACCTCATGGGTTCGGGTGTCCCGATAGAGGGCGAGGCTGGCGTCGGGTATGTCATGCGGGATGGGTATGACATCCCGCCACTCATGTTCACCAATGCCGAAATCGTAGCGCTCGTTGCCGGTGCGCGCTTGATCAAAGCTTGGGGCGGATTAAATATGTCCGAGGCCGCCGAAGAAGCGCTTGTTAAGATCGAGAGTGTCTTGCCTGATGCTGCGCGAGAAAAGGCAAATGCCGTTCGCATACATGCGCTGGGAATGGGCGAGCTGTCAGACACGGTACGAGGCTTGCTGGACCAGCTCGAAACAGCATCACATGACAGGCAGATGGTTCATTTCAGCTATCAAGACAAAGCTGAAAAACACACAACCCGAACGGTGAGGCCGCTCGGGTTGTGGTATTGGGGCAAGGTCTGGACCATGATTGGTTGGTGCGAAATGCGAGAAGATTTCCGCATGTTCCGTGTGGACCGTATCGTTGATCTAACCCTTGGCGAACGGTTTAAAGAACGCAAAGGACAGAGCCTTCGGGATTTCTACCTGACGGAGCCGGCCCACAAGAGCCCGCTCCCTCACGTTTAGACCTGCGTGCAGATGTATTTCATTTCGAGATAGTCCTCGATGCCGTGATGGCTGCCCTCACGGCCTAGGCCCGACTGTTTTACACCGCCAAAGGGTGCGACCTCGGTAGAGATAATGCCAGTGTTCACACCAACCATGCCATACTCGAGAGCTTCTTGAACTTTGATCACACGGCTCATGTCTTTGGCGAAGAAATAGGATGCGAGGCCAAAAATCGTATCATTTGCCATCTCGATCACGTCATCCACGTCATCGAATTTGAAGAGGGGGGCAAAGGGACCAAAGGTTTCTTCTTTGGCAACTTTCATCTCCTGAGTTGCGTCGCATACGATCGTCGGAAGGAAGAACTGGGCCCCTTCGTTGGAAACTGCGCCGCCCGTGAGGACTTTGCCGCCCTTTGAGATCGCATCAGCGAGGTGATCCTGAACTTTGGCGATGGCGGAAGGTTCGATCAATGGACCGAGGTCGGTGCCAGCCTCCAGACCATCCCCAACCCTAAGGGCCTCAACCGCGACTTTAAGTTTGGCAGAGAAGGCGTCATAAACGCCTGCTTGGACATAGATACGGTTCGCGCAGACGCAGGTCTGACCATTATTGCGGAACTTGCAAAGGATCGCGCCTTGTACCGCTGCATCAAGGTCAGCGTCGTCGAACACGATAAAGGGTGCATTGCCACCAAGTTCCATCGAGCATTTCATTACCTGATCAGCAGCTTGACGGAGCAAAACCCGACCCACTTCGGTCGAACCTGTAAAGGTAAGTTTGCGAACTTTGTGGTTCTCACAAAATTCTTTGCCGACGCCCGATGCATCTGACGATGTCACAACGGAGAATACGCCTTTGGGAACACCAGCTTGCTCGGCCAATTTACCCATTGCCAATGCCGAAAGTGGCGTCTGTGACGCAGGGCGAATGACGAAAGAGCAACCCGCTGCAAGAGCAGGAGCGACTTTGCGAGCGATCATTGCATTAGGAAAGTTCCAAGGTGTGATACCGGCGGCAACACCGATCGGTTGTTTGATCACTGTGATGCGTTTGTCAGCCATATGGCCTGGAATTGTCTCGCCATAGACGCGTTTGGCTTCCTCGCCAAACCACTCGACATAGCTTGCTCCATAGGCGATCTCGCCACGGCTTTCAGCAAGTGGCTTTCCTTGCTCGGCAGTCATGATGATCGCTAGGTCTTCCTGATTTTCGATCATCAGGTCATACCATTTGCGGAGCACTGCAGCCCGCTGTTTGCCCGTCCGTGAAGCCCATTCTTTTTGGGCGGAATGTGCAACTTCGATTGCTTCTGCGACTTCTTCGCGGCTCAGATCAGCAACGTTTGCAATGACATCACCACGTGCAGGGTTCGTGACTTCAAAAGTTTTTCCCGACTTTGATTGAACCCATTCGCCACCCGCAAACGCGAGTTCTGTCAGGAGAGCAGGGTTCTTGAGTAGAGATTTGAGATTGGTGCTTTTGCTGGACATGTTATCCTCCGCCAAATTTGATCATATAGATACACGGTGCCGGACTTAGGTCCAGTGTGAATGGGACGGAATGATGGAACTTGACGAAGCATTCGCGAACGCAGCTTACATTCAAGATGGAGCGGAATATCCCGCGCGATGGCAGGCGAATGCTACCGCTTTTCGGGCGCTTGGAAACTCAGAGCTCGATATCCCTTATGGTGAAGGGGAGCGATCTGCCTTCGATCTTTTTGTGCCGCACGATACTCCCAAGGGTTTGGTCATTTTTGTGCATGGGGGGTACTGGCTTCGATTCGATCGCAAGTTTTGGTCACATCTCGCACAAGGGTCGCTCGAACATGGTTGGGCGGTCGCGATGCCCTCCTATGACTTGTGTCCACAAGTGCGGATTACAGAGATCGGTCAGCAGATTCGAAGAGCAATTGGCGTGATCGCAGAGCAGATCGAAGGCCCAATCCGGCTTGTTGGACATTCGGCGGGCGGACAACTTGTGGCGCGCATGATTTGTGAGGACATAAACGAAGCATGGTGCGAGCGGATTTCCAAAGTAGTTCCAATTTCCCCAGTCGCGGACCTTGCACCATTAATGCGCACTTCCATGAACGCTGACCTTCGTTTGGATAAAGACGAGGCCTTGCGCGAAAGCCCAATCAATATGAAACGCCGCGAAAACTCTGTTTCCGTCTGGGTGGGGGCGGATGAACGTCCTGTTTTTGTCGAGCAGGCGAAGGCGTTGTCATCCAGCTGGAACGCTGAGCTTATTGTCGAGAAAGGCCGTCACCACTTTGATGTGATTGATGGACTTGCGGATCCGCACAGTGACTTGATGCGCTGTCTTCTGGGTTAAGACTGCTTGGGTGTCTGGACGAGAAATGCGCCGTGATAGCGAAGCTGTGGCGTATCGCCTAGCGAAAACGGAAAACCGCCGAATGCGTATTCGGACATAATGACAACGCTATTGTCAGGATTGATCCTTGTTTCGAGTGCATTCACCTGCACTGGCTCAAAGAAATCCGCGAGCACATCTTCGATCAACTCTTTATGGCCCGTCACGACGTAGGATGTGTCGATAAACGCGCCAGGGAGTGCTCGGGTCAGGGGCGTTGGGCTATCAGATTCGTCGTTGTCGCCAAAACAGTAATAGAGAAGCTCTTCTTCGGTTTCGAACCGACCGGAAAAGAAGTGGATGCGCACAAATCCTTCGGGCGCTTCTTGCGGCAGCTCTGGTGTATCGTCGGAGGGCGGCTCAAAGCTAAACAGCTCGGACCAAATCGACATAGCGGACCCTCCGTCAAAACTTTTGATTAATGGGCATGATCCGCGCAAAGATTGCAAGCTTGCGTTGCGATCGAGCTCGGAGTGACTGCTTGGGTCACAGTGAGGGTTTCGAATTTCAACCCATCGGCGGCGTGTGCAGTGGATAGCGAGCTCATCGCTTCTTCAACAAACGCATTCGCGGCCTTTTGCCATGTGTCGCCAATACTATTCCCCGCGAGGATATTAAGAATAACTCCCGTCTTGCGTGATCGCATTTCTGGAGCAAAATGCTTTACCAACAGATAGTTGGATTTGAGCTGCGTTCGCTGCAATTCATCGAAATCGGAATCGTTACGAACGGCGCTATCATCCACGGCACTTGTGTTCACAATGCAGTCAAGTTCCCCGATTTTGTCTGCAAGATCATAGGCAAGCATCGCCATTGAACTGTTATTGCTCACGTCAACTTCGCTAAAGTGCGCTGAATTTTCGAGTGCGAGTTGCTTGGCAACTTCGGCGCTCGAGTCGGCAACCAGGACCTTCGCGCCTTGATCCGTAAATTCGCGCACAATCGCGGCGGCAAATTCACCACCGCCGAGAACAAGCGCGGACTTTCCTTCAAGTAACATTGTCTCTCTCCTTTGGGTTGCGAAACTGACCCCTATCCAAAGGGATGTCTATCCTTTCGCGGCCCAAATTTTGCTGGAAAAGAAATCCGACGCTTGTCATATCTTGCGCAGAGAGCGTGGCGATGGCGTCGCCACAGGACATTCCTATCTCGCGGGGTCAAGCCCGCAGTCTCCTGAACGCCGGGATCTTCTTTTGGAGGTCCGGCAGGACCTCTGTATAAAATGAGGTCTAAAATGACAGAACGTCCACAGTCTTACCGCTTCCACCAAGGCGATCGTATCCTTCCATTCTCCGAAAGCGAGTATGAAGCTCGTATAAGTTGCCTGCGAAAGATCATGGCCGACAAGGGTGTGACCGCGGTCGTGCTCACTTCGATGCACAACATCGCATACTACTCCGGTTTCCTGTACTGCTCATTTGGACGTCCCTACGGCCTTGTCGTAACTTCAGATCAAGTGGTGACGATCAGCGCTGGTATAGACGCAGCACAGCCATGGCGCCGCTGCTATGGTGACAATATCACTTACACGGATTGGCAGCGCGACAATTACTGGCGCACAATCTGCGATATCACTGGCAAGGGCGGCGTGATCGGTTATGAGGCCGACCACCTAACACTCCTTCAAAGTGAAAAGCTTGGCCATTATCTGGAACCCAAGGCTCGTGTGGATATTTCCCCCGCGACGATGGAACAACGTATGCGCAAATCGGCCTCTGAGATTGAGTTGATCCGCGCAGGTGCAGCGGTTGCCGACGTCGGCGGTTTTGCGATCCGAGATGCAATCAAAGTCGGAGCGCGCGAAATTGATGTTGCGATGGCTGGTCGAGATGCGATGGAGCTTGAGATTGCACGGCGTTTTCCTGATGCGGAATATCGCGACACATGGGTCTGGTTCCAGTCAGGTATCAACACAGATGGTGCGCACAACCCCGTCACGTCCCGAGAGTTGCAGGTCGGCGATATTCTAAGTCTCAACACATTTCCCATGATCTCTGGCTATTATACTGCTCTCGAACGCACGTTGTTCGTCCGCGAGGTTGACGAAGCAAGTCTTAAGATTTGGGAAGCAAATGTCGCGGCGCACGAATACGGAATGTCTCTCTTAAAGCCGGGTGCAAGCTGTGCCGAAATCACAGCGAAGATTAACGATTTCTTCGAAGAGCGCGACCTGCTCCAGTATCGTACTTTTGGCTACGGACATTCCTTTGGGGTGCTATCTCATTACTATGGCCGCGAGGCTGGCCTCGAACTCCGCGAAGACATCGACACAGTGCTTGAAGAGGGGATGGTCATCTCGATGGAGCCGATGTTGACGATTCCCGAGGGGCTAGCTGGAGCAGGTGGTTACCGCGAGCACGACATCCTCGTGATTACAAAAGACGGTAACGACGACATTACGAAATACCCATTCGGCCCCGAATTTAACGTCATTGGGTAGCATTTTGGGCACAAGGCACGGCAGAATCCACTCTGCCGTGCAACAAAACGTCTCGTTCGTGCGCTAGTAATTTGCGCTTGCGCATCAAAATGCTATCACGAACCCAGAAGACTTTTGGATTGCTGCCATGAATTTGTTTGATCTGCCACGTGCCTCGCTCGTGCTGCGTGCTTTTGTTTCCGTGTTATTGCTGTCGAGCCTTGCGGCATGCGTCACAGAAGAAGACGTCGAAGAACCCCGGCCTATTATTGAAACTTTTGTCGAAGGCTACGGGCCGATCATGGATAACGGCTACGCTCTTCCAGGTGTGCCGAGCGAATATCTTGAAGAGCCAAACCGTCGTACCATCGTTCTTTATTCCGGCGATGAGAAACCTGGCACTATCGAGGTCGATCCTTATGCCAAGTTTCTCTACTTCATCGAAGATGATGGCACTGCGATCCGTTACCCCATTGCAGTCGGTCGACAGGGCCGTTCGATGCGTGGAACAACTGTGATCCGACGCAAAGAGGAATGGCCGGGCTGGATTCCGACTGCGAATATGCTTCGCACCGAGCCTGACGTTTATGGTCCCTTTGCCCGCGGTATCCCTGGCGGTCTACGTAGTCCCCTCGGCGCGCGTGCGCTCTATCTTTATCGCGGTGACAAGGACACGATGTTCCGCATTCATGGCACCAACGATCTTGCTTCGATTGGTAACTCCGGTTCGGCGGGCTGTATCCGCATGTTTAACCATGACATTATCCACTTATTTGAAATGGTTCCGAATGGGACCAAAGTGGTTGTTCGCACCAAGAAAGACTCTGTCCGGCTCGAAGGTGAAGATTACTCATCACGTGGTGAAGAGCTTGAAGCGACGCGTGTTGATCCTGATCTGATCTATAGCGATGAAGCCGTCGCTGCCGACCGTCCTCTGGCTGAAATTCTGGCTGATGAGCTTGTCAAAGAGCCAGAGGCTGAAGAAGACGCCGAACAAGCAGAAGGTTAAGAGCTTAGCGGAGAAAATGGGATGGCATTCGTAAGGCTCGTGATCATTGGAATTATCGCGCTGAGTGTCATCTATTTTTCGCTTTCCGTTTATTTCCGCTCGGTCCGTCGTGAAAACCTCGAAGACAATTGGGCGGAAAATCATCCTGATGGGGGTGATCAAAATGAAAGGAGCGACTATATCGAGCGCGGAATGAAGGAGTATGCGGGAAGTATCCGCAAAAAGCTTGTTCTCCTTGTTTATATTGTTCCGGTGATCGCCATCGCGATCATTCAATATTTGACGAATTGAGGGCGCTATGCCGAGCATCAAATCCATTTTCCGTATCGTGCTCTTTGTGATCTTTGGTGCGTTCTTACATTACACGCTTCCGCAACATGACGTCGTGCGTATCAATTCGACCGAGATCATTCGTCAAGATTTGAGCGGCTGGAACAAGGTTTTCTACGCGAATGGTGACTCTGGGAGCGCCGCGCAAACCACGCGTGACCTGCGCTTGATCAATACTGTACGCAAGAACACTTGGTTCTTTGGTTTTTATAAAACCGGCGGCGAAGAAACCATGGTTTATCGCAACGAGGATACAGGATGGATTTGGCCGCCTTATTTCAAGTTCGATAGTTCGGACCTTCAGGCGGAAGCTTCAGACAATATCTCGCAGGCGGCAGACCCGCATTGGGCTGTGATCACGCATTATGGTTGGCGCAACCGCTATATTTCGATCTATCCGAACGCCATCAGCATTCGACCGATCGAAAATCCAGATGTGCGGATCATACCTTGGTTCAATATTTTCTTCTTTGCCTTCTTGCTCGTTGCCTTCCTCATGGTTCGGGCCATGTGGCGGCAATTTGTAGAGCGTACGGTTGATCCAGCGCTTACAAACGCAGGGAACCGTTGGGATGAGGTTGAAGCCGATTATGCCGAGAAAAAATCTCGTCTGCGAAGGTTCTTTAGCAGGAAGTGATCAGCTGGGCTGAAGCACATTCCTCTGCATCTTGAGCCGAAATTGGTGTGGCGTGATTCCGAAATGGCTTGAGAAGCATTTGTGGAAATGGCTTAGGTTTGGGATCCCGCAATCCGCTGCTATCTCTGCGAGTTGATCGGGCGTTCCAGCAAGCCTTCGTCCTGCATATTCCATGCGGATTTTGTTGACATACTCAGAAGGCGTGAGGCCGAGCACCGCTTTTGCCGTGCGACTGACATGGGCATGGGCGCGCCCCGTCACCGCAACGAAGCCAGCAGCGCCTTCGCGAAAAACTTCGGGATGTTGAGCGGCAGCGCAGGCCATAACCAGCCAATCGGGGGCTTGTTCGCGTGTTTCTTTGGCCTCATCTACAAGTTCGGCACACAGAGGAAGAAGAAACGCTTCTGCTTCGAGCCGCGTCCGCGCGACACGTTCCAACCGCAGAGCCTTTTGGTTCAATGAAGCAAGTTCTCGCATTTCTCGGAAAGCAACGTGAGGGGTTGGTTTCTTTGACCAGAAGAACTTGTCCGATAACTCGGGATGGCGTGCGACGAGACCTTCGATAAGGTCGGCTGCGAATGAAACTGATACCACAAAAGTGTCGTCGGTTCGGGCGTGCAACCCATGCGACTCATTCGCGCGAATGAAAACGAGGTTTCCTTCAGAAAGGTCAATCTTGGTCTCAGCCAAAGTTAACCGCATTTGACCGTTCTGAACCCAAATTAGCTCGTAAAAGTCTTGCGAATGCAGGGTCTTGGGCCTTTTGGTTTCAAGGGATGAGCGAACCATGTGATAGGCTGCGCTATCACCCAAAACTTCACGGGAAAGGAGATTAATACACTTCATAGGCGAGTCATAGCATTGGTTCTGCAAAGATAACGTGACAAAAGTGACGCAGGCACAAGCAGCGTAGTGACCTCGTCGCATTTGGATTATAAAGCCAACACAATCGCCTAAAAAGGAAGCAAAGCAATGTCATTCGATCGCTCAATCAAGATTGCCCCCTCTATCCTATCTGCGGATTTCGCTAATTTTGGAGCGGAGTGTCAGGCGATTGAAGCACAGGGCTGCGACTGGGTACACGTCGACGTCATGGACGGTCACTTTGTTCCGAACATTACCTTTGGACCTTCAACCTGCAAAGCGATCCGTCCGCACATCAAGGGTGTGATGGATGTCCATTTGATGATTGCTCCTGTCGATTCTTACATTGAAGCATTTGCAGATTCGGGTGCCGACTTCATTACTGCGCATGTAGAAGCTGGGCCTCACATCCATCGAACGCTTCAAGCGATCCGTGGTGCAGGTGCTAAAGCGGGTGTCGCATTAAACCCTGCGACACGCGCTGAAGAGGTCGAATACCTATTGGATATGGTTGATTTGGTTTGCGTTATGACTGTGAACCCCGGTTTTGGCGGTCAGAAATTCATCCATTCCCAAGTCGAAAAGGTGCGCAAGCTTCGCGCTATGATCGGCGACCGCCCTATCCATATCGAAATTGATGGCGGTGTTGATCCGACCACAGCCCCACTTGTTGCAGGGGCTGGGGCCGATGTTCTCGTTGCGGGATCAGCCGTGTTCCGCGGTGGTTCGGTGTCCAACCCTGCGCCATATGGCGAAAATATCCGCGCGATCCGCGAGGCAGCGAACAAAGCGCTCGCTTAACCGCGCTTACTTCGCTTGTTGCCGCCTCGTTGACCAGCCCGTCCAGCGGTTGAACGTCCGCTGGCGGACTTTGCGTCATCAACTGCCTTTTCCACGGCGTATTGCCGCGCAAGCGGGTCGTCGGAGATAACGAGATCCACTGTTTCCAAACGCTTTACCTCGTCGCGAAGGCGAGCAGCTTCTTCGAACTCAAGGTTCTCCGCCGCTTTGCGCATGTCATTGCGGAGTGCTTCGAGGACTGCTTCGAGGTTGCCACCATGGAGTGGTTTGTCGACCTTCGCGGTGACGCGGTTCATGTCCACGTCACCTTTGTAGAGGCCGGCAAGGATATCTTCGACGTTCTTCTTAACCGTCGCAGGTGTGATGCCGTGCTCTTCGTTATAGGCCATCTGGCGGGTACGGCGACGCTCTGTTTCCTTGAGTGCGCGATCCATCGAACCCGTAATGCGATCCGCATACATGATCACGCGACCTTCGGCGTTACGCGCGGCGCGGCCAATCGTCTGAACGAGCGAGGTTTCTGAACGCAGGAAGCCCTCTTTGTCCGCATCAAGGATTGCGACGAGGCCACATTCTGGAATGTCGAGGCCCTCGCGCAATAGGTTGATTCCAACGAGAACGTCAAAAGCGCCAAGTCTTAGATCTCGAAGGATTTCTATGCGTTCGATGGTGTCGATGTCCGAGTGCATGTAGCGAACTTTGATCCCCTGTTCATGCATATACTCGGTCAAATCTTCAGACATACGCTTGGTAAGTGTCGTCACGAGGGTCCGGAACCCATTTGCTGAGACGCGGCGCACCTCGTCCAAAAGGTCATCGACCTGCATCTCCACAGGGCGAATCTCGACCACTGGGTCAAGCAGGCCTGTCGGGCGAATGATTTGTTCGGTGAACACGCCACCGGTTTGCTCAAGCTCCCATGACGCAGGTGTCGCAGAAACAAAGATCGATTGTGGGCGCATTGCGTCCCATTCCTCGAACTTCAGTGGACGGTTATCCATACAGGAAGGAAGGCGAAAACCGTGTTCTGCGAGCGTAAACTTGCGCCGGTAGTCGCCCTTATACATCGCCCCGATTTGCGGTACCGAGACATGGCTTTCGTCTGCAAAAACAATTGCGTTGTCTGGAATGAATTCGAAGAGCGTGGGCGGCGGTTCTCCAGGTGCTCGACCCGTCAGATAGCGCGAATAGTTTTCGATCCCATTGCACACGCCTGTTGCCTCGAGCATTTCGAGATCGAAGTTCGTGCGCTGCTCAAGCCGCTGCGCTTCTAGGAGTTTACCCTCATCGACGAGCTGCTTCAGACGCACATGTAGTTCTTCTTTGATTCCTTTGATTGCCTGATTCATCGTAGGCCGCGGGGTCACATAGTGACTGTTGGCGTAGATTCTTACCTTTTCGAAAGTATCGGTTTTTTGCCCTGTCAGAGGATCAAATTCGATGATCCCTTCGAGCTCCTCCCCAAAGAAAGAAAGTCTCCAAGCACGGTCTTCAAGGTGAGCGGGCCAAACCTCAAGGCTATCCCCGCGAACGCGGAAACATCCCCGTTGGAAGGCTTGATCGTTGCGGCGGTATTGCTGTGCCACGAGATCTGCGATGACTTGGCGCTGGTCATAAAGTTTGCCTGCAAAGAGGTCTTGCGACATCGCCGAATAGGTCTCAACCGAGCCGATACCGTAGATGCAGGAGACAGATGCGACGATGATCACATCGTCACGCTCTAAGAGCGCTCGCGTAGCCGAGTGGCGCATTCGGTCGATTTGCTCGTTAATCTGACTTTCTTTTTCGATGTAGGTGTCAGAGCGCGGCACATAAGCTTCGGGCTGATAGTAATCGTAGTAGCTGACGAAGTATTCGACCGCGTTGTCGGGGAAGAAGCCTTTGAATTCGCCGTACAGCTGCGCTGCGAGCGTCTTATTCGGGGCAAGGATAATTGCAGGACGCTGGGTTTCTTCTATGACCTTCGCCATCGAAAAGGTCTTACCCGTACCCGTGGCGCCCAAAAGAACTTGGTCTCGCTCACCATCAAGGATTGCTCCTGCAAGCTCTTTGATCGCGTTGGGCTGATCGCCTGCGGGCTGAAATTCTGTTTTCATGACAAACTGCTTACCACCTTCCAGTTTCTCCCGACGATGGGGAGTGCTGTGAAGCATGGGCATTTGTTCAGGCGAATTATTGTGCATTTGCGATTCCTTGGGTTCTCTCCCATTTTGTGCTCTTTTTGTTCGCATTCAAGGGCAGAAGCCGACATTGCCCTTCAAGGCTTGCACGTTGGGCTAGTTTTCGGGATAAGGAGCCGTCATTACTGGAGGCATTCGATGCGTGCACGAATCTATCGCCCTGCAAAAACTGCTATGTCGTCCGGCACCGCCAAGACCAAGGCTTGGGTGCTTGAATTTGCGCCTGCGAGCGCGCGCGAAGTTGACCCGCTGATGGGCTGGACATCGAGCGACGACACTCAGAGCCAGGTAAAGCTCAAATTCGAGACAAAAGAAGCTGCGATTGAGTATGCGAATGAAAACGGGATTGAATTCTCGGTTCAGGACCCGCACAGCCGCAAGCCAAACCTGCGTGCCGGTGGTTACGGCGAAAATTTTGCAACCAACCGTCGCGGCGCTTGGACCCACTAAAATTAAGAAGGCGGCAAGTGTCGCCTTTTCCGCGGTCCCATAGCTCAACTGGATAGAGCAGCTGACTTCTAATCAGCAGGTTCGGGGTTCGAGTCCTCGTGGGATCGCCATCTCTTTTAAGTTTCCTTAAAGATTGCCCTCAGCAGAGCTAATCTTGCGAAACGATCCAAGACAGGGTTCCTTTGGCGGCAAATTTGGGGTGGTATTCAGCCAACCGTAATCGTCAGGAACTTTATTAATGTCGCAATTCTGGATTGGAACGAGCTGGAAAATGAACAAGACCCTTGCGGATGCAAAGGTCTTTGCCGAAGGTCTCAAAGCAGCTGATGCAGCCAGAGACGATCGTTTCCAGCGTTTTGTCATTCCGCCTTTTACCGCTGTTCGTGAAGTCAAAGCGATGCTCGCAGATACGAGCGTCAAAGTCGGCGCGCAGAATATGCATTGGGCTGATGATGGGGCTTGGACAGGTGAAGTTTCGCCGCTCATGCTCAAGGACTGTAACCTAGATATCGTTGAGCTTGGTCACTCTGAACGTCGCGAGTTCTTTGGTGAAACGGACGAGACAGTCGGCCTCAAGGTCGAAGCTGCGGTTCGCCACGGCCTAATCCCGTTGATCTGTATCGGCGAGACTTTGGAGCAGCGCGAAAGTGGCCGTGCTGCCGAGGTGCTTGCCGAAGAAGTGCGCGGCGCACTTGGCAAACTGACGGATGAGCAGAAGAAAGCGCCGATCCTTCTTGCTTATGAGCCAGTTTGGGCGATTGGCGTGAACGGAATCCCGGCAACCAGCGATTATGCCGACGACCGTCAGGCTGAGATTATCGCTGTTGCCGAAGAGATATTGGGCCGCCGAATCCCCTGTCTCTATGGCGGTTCTGTGAATCCTGAGAACTGCGAAGAACTCATCAAGTGCCCACACATCGACGGACTCTTCATTGGTCGTTCTGCTTGGAACGTGAACGGCTATCTCGACATTCTGGCCAAGTGCTCGGCCGTTATCTAAAGGAAAACTAAAATGAAAATTGCAGTTGCAGGTGATAGCGCTGGTGATGGTCTCGCAAAAATCCTTGCGGACCATCTTTCTTCGCGTTTTGACGTGACCTTCTTCACGATGGCTGACGTAGGCGCCGAGTTCTATGCGAACCTGTCCGAGAACGTGGCGTCTGCGGTCATGGACGGAGAATTCGAAAAGGCAATTTTGGTTTGTGGCACCGGAATTGGCGTTTGCATCGCGGCGAACAAAGTTCCAGGCATTCGTGCGGCTCAAACGCATGACACCTATTCGGCTGGAAAAGCCGCGACGTCGAATAACGCTCAGATTATCACCATGGGCGCACGTGTCATTGGTGCTGAGCTTGCTAAAGACATCGTAGACACCTTCCTGTCCAAGTCATTTGACGCGGCGGGTTCCAGCGCGAGCAACGTTCAAGCGATCAATGACGTTGACGCAAAGTACAACGCGCGCGGCTAACCGGTGACAACCGAATTTAAAAGCCACCGCGAGCGATTTGCTGGCGGTGGCTTTTCTCATTTAGCCTTCGGTTTTTGCTCTCTCACGCAGAACAAACTTTTGGATCTTGCCTGTCGAAGTTTTCGGCAGCGGCCCAAAAATCACGGTCTTTGGGACTTTGAAGCGAGCCATATTTTGGCGACAATATTCAATGATGTCTTCGGCCGTAGCTTCAGCATTTGCCTTGAGATCCACGAAGGCGCACGGAGTCTCGCCCCACTTTTCATCGGGCTTGGCGACGACAGCCGCTTCCATTATGGCGGGGTGCTTGTAGAGCACGTCCTCAACCTCGATTGACGAGATATTTTCTCCACCAGAAATGATGATGTCCTTCGAGCGGTCTTTGAGTTCGATATAACCGTCTGGGTGCATGACGCCCAGGTCACCAGATGCGAACCAGCCCCCCTTAAACGACTTGTCCGTGGCCGAAGGGTTCTTGAGATAACCCTTCATAACGTTGTTACCACGCATGAAGATCTCGCCCATAGTTTTGCCGTCAGAGGGGACAGGTTCAAGCGTATCGGGATCAGCCACCATCAAACCATCAAGGGCCACGTTTTTAACGCCCTGACGCGCCTTGAGTGTTGCTTTGCGGTCGGAATTTTCACCGTTCCAAATATCTTTCCATGCGCAAACGACCGAAGGGCCATAGGTTTCGGTAAGACCGTAAACGTGGGTTACTTCGACGCCCATGGCCTCCATTTTGGCGATGACAGCTGCGGGCGGGGAGGCGCCTGCCGTCATAACTTTGACCTCGTGGCTGAAGTCTTTCAGTTCGTCAGGCGAATTCGCCAACATGTTGAGGACAATCGGCGCCCCGCAAAAATGGGTTACCTTTTCATCGCGGATCAGCTGGAAGATCGGTTCGGCACGAACCGCACGAAGGCAAACGCAAACACCGGCATTTGCTGCGATTGTCCAAGGGAAACACCATCCGTTGCAGTGGAACATCGGAAGAGTCCAAAGATAGCGCGAATGTTGAGCCATTCCCCAAGTGGTAATGTTCGACAAAGCGTTAAGCGCTGCGCCGCGATGGTGGTAAACAACGCCTTTCGGGTTTCCAGTAGTGCCCGACGTGTAATTGAGACTGATTGCGTCCCATTCGTTCGAAGGCGGAACCCAAGCAAAATCCGCATCACCTTCGGTCAAAATCTCTTCGTAGGTTTTCGATCCGACGCGCTTGGCTCCGTCGAAAGTGCTGTCTTCGATATCGATGACGAGCACGTCTTCGAGGCCGCTCATATGAAGAGCGCGATCCGCCACTTCTGCGAACTCTGGATCAACCAAAAGAACTTTTGCCTCGGCGTGAGCGAGAATAAAAGCAATCGCTTCGGCATCGAGGCGCGTGTTGATCGTGTTCAGCACTGCACCGGCCATCGGGACGGAAAAGTGTGCTTCGAACATCTCGGGAAGATTGGCCGAAATCACCGAAACCGTATCATTCTTGGTAATGCCGCGCTTTGAGAGCGCTGAAGCGAATTTGCAAATGCGCGCGTATGTCTCGCCCCAAGTGCGTCGAACATCCCCATAAACGACCGCGGTATATTCGGGGTAAATCGCTGCGGTGCGCTCGACAAAAGTGAGCGGCGTTAGTGCAGCATAGTTCGCTGCGTTCATCTCAAGCGCGGTGTCGTAAATGCTTGGGTTCATCGTTTTCTCCCTGCGATACGCGTTTTATTCGAGTCCGAACAAAACGCGCAGTCTATCCCTTCGCGTTTCAGACTGAAACGCTGCTCTCCTCGAAAGACGGTAGGGAATTAGGAACGATCTAGCAATGTGGTCAGTTGGTCGCGGGTCGTTACTTGCTTGCCAATTGTTTAACCGTCAGAACGAGCAACCTATCCACTTGTCCTGGGGCCATCCCCGAGATTGCCTCGTCGTAGTTCAAGAGCACGATGCCATGAATCGAGGCAAAGGTAGCACGGGCAAGCTGTGAACGCTTTTGTGCGTCCATATTCGGTTGAACTCTCTCGAGCGTTGTTTCGAAATGCGTTTGGAGTTGATCAAAGATCGCCTGATACCAGTCTTTGTAAACTGGATCGGGCGCCGCGAAGAGGACCCGCCAAAGGCTTCGATTGCTTTGAACAAACCGATGGTAGGCCTTCGCCATATTGGTTAGCTCCTCTGTCGCATCGACGTCATTGCAATCCGCAATCGTTCTAATCAGTTTGACGAATGTCCGCTCGTTCACGGCGTGAACGAGCTCACTCATGTCTTTGACTGAATTGTAGATCGCACCCACTGCGCAGCCCGCGTCTTTCGCCAATTCGCGTGCGCGCAAAGCCTCAGGGCCACCCAGAACAATTCGGGCTTCTGCAATACGAATGAGCTTGTCCCTGAGGGCGGCGCGGCGGGTGTGTGTTGGTGTCGACAACGCGGTTTCCTTGGTCTGAACTTAGTTCATATTAATGGCAGCCAACTCTAGGTAAAGCGGCAGTGCGCAACGAGTGGTTTCTCAGCGTACTTTTGCTTCGGTCGGCGAATAGGGGTGGCGAAGAAACATCAGCGCACAGAGCAACACTAATGCTGCTGAAAGAATGAAAGGCGCTCCAGGCAGATGCATCGGTGACATGTCGGATGTGAAATACCAGAAGATTTGGGTCATAATGAAAGGTGCAATGATCATGCCAACTGCATTGATCGAAGTGATCGTACCTTGAAGTTCCCCTTGTTGGTCGTCACTTGCCGTGCGGGACATGATTGCTTGGAGTGCGGGGCCAACCACCGAACCCAGCGCAGTAATTGGGATCATGATCAGTGCAAGCGTTCCATTCTCAACAAAGCCAAGTGCCGCAAAGACCACGGCGTCAAGCACGAGACCCGCAATTATTGCATTACGCTCGCCCAGAAGTCTTAGGATTGGCCGCATCAACAAGGCTTGGACGATAGCCATTGAAACGCCAAAGCTCGCGAGCGAAACCCCAATCATGGCAGGAGACCATCCAAATTGGAGCGACGCAAAATACGCCCAAATTGCAGGGTAAACAAAGAACGCGATGCCATAGACGAAGGAAATCGAGAGTAGCAGCTTGAGCCCTGGAAGGTGGCCGACCGCCATCAAAGCACCGATTGGGTTTGCGCGCTTGAACGAAAAGGGGCGTCTGATCCAGTCTGTGACAGTTTCGGGTAAGACGAAATAGCCGAGGCCAAAGTTTAGGACTGCAAGCGCAGCGGCGGCGTAGAAGGGTGCTCGCGTTCCCCATTGGCCGAGGATGCCACCGAGAAGCGGACCAAGGACAAAGCCCATCCCAAACGCAGCACCGATGAGGCCAAAATTTGCGGCCTTTTCTTCGGGTTTTGAGATGTCGGCCATATAGGCGGTGGCGGTTGCATGCGTCGCGGCCGTAATGCCGCCGATCATACGCCCCAGCAGCAAAAGCCAGATGGTCCATGCTTGAGCCATGACAAGATAGTCAATCGTCATTGCGCCCAGTGCTAAAAGCAACACAGGTCTTCGGCCAAAGCGATCCGAGATGGACCCCAAGAAAGGTCCAAAAAGGAACTGCATAGCGGCAAAAACGGTCGCAAGCACACCACCCCAGATCGCAGCATTGCTGATGTCCCCACCGTGAACTTCCTGAATAAGGTCAGGCATCACAGGGAAGATCAGTCCGACCCCCATAGAGTCGAGCAGCATAGTGATCAGTATGAATGTGACCGGTAAACGCTTATCCATAGAAAATCCTAGCTAGCGCTGATGTGCTTTCGGGTGGAGCGGGCTCTAGCCTGCAAGGGCCTTCGCTCGAGCCGCGAATTGCCGTGCTTCCATAGGCGCAAGTCCCATTTGTCCTTCAGGCGCGAAAACGCCGCCAAGATCGGTTTGGGGCCACGCCGCATAAGCGAGCTCGGCAAGTGAGCCTTTCCCCGCGATCACGTCTTTGCAGATTGCCTTGACCGCTGCCTGTGCTTCAGGGCGGGGCATTTGCTTGGCGAGCCGGAACGAGAGGGCTTCGGCGTAGATGAGCCCTGTGCCATCGTCGATGTGGCTGGCAAGGGTTTCAATGCGTGGGTTTATGCCCGTTGCAAGATCGACAGAAATACCGAGAGCACGGCCAAAGGCCATGCACATTTGTGGCAATGTCATCCATTCGGAAATCCATGCTGCTCCATCACGTTGTTGACGGTGAATAGCGGCGCCTTGAACGACCGAATTAAGGCCAACCATAGTGCGCGCAATTGCAACGAGAACCGAAGGCATCACAGGGTTCTGTTTCTGGGGCATGGTGGATGAACCACCGGCAGAAGGCAGGATAACCTCGGCAATGCCCGTTTGTGTCATGAGGGTAAGGTCGTCGCCCATCTTGCCAATCTGAGTGGTGACTTGCGTCATCCAAGCAGCCAGAGCGGCCACTCCATCGCGCATCGAATGCCAGCTCTCGCCGCTATCGATAAGCCCAAGGCCCGAAGCAAGGTTCGCACGAGTTGCGGCGCCTTTGTCCTCAAGCGCTGAAAGCGTTCCAGCGGCACCCGAAAGACTCACTTTAAGGACACGCTTTCGGATTGAGGGTAGCTCTTCGAGAAGGTTTGCGAGTGGGGCCCCCCAATTTGCGGCCAATGCGCCAAACGACGTAGGAGTTGCGACCTGACCATAAGTGCGTCCCGCCATGGGAGTTTGGGCATGTTCAGCTGCAAGAGCGCCTAATGCTCCGACAATCGTCTTCAAGCGCTCTTCCGCGAGCGCAAGCATTTGGCGCAGGCGCAGCGCTTGGCCCGTATCCATGATATCTTGGGACGTGGCCCCATAATGGAGCCATTGCGAATGCTCGGGCGCTTGCATCAAAGATCGAAACGCAGCTACGAGCGCCGGAATTACTACAGCGTTGTTTCCGGTTTCTGGAGAGAGCCCTGCAGGGTCAATCTGAAGCTCGAGCGAGGCGCGATGAATTGCTTTTGCGCTTTCCTCGGGGATGAGGCCAACTTCACCTTGGGCTTTGGCAAGCGCACCTTCGACAATCATCAATGCGCGGACTTCGGCGCTATCGGTGAACAGTGCACCAAACTCGCGGTCGAGCATCAGGTCGCGGTAAATTGCGCTTTCAAAAAGGGAGGCGGCCATAGCTCAGCCTTTCGTGAATTTGTGAATGTTGGCCGCAAGTCCTTTGGGATCAGAGAAAAACGGCGAATGAGAGGTTGGCATATCGACCACAGTGTCTGAAGGCCAGCCTTCGGTCATAGTAAACTGAAACTCGGTCGGAATAGCGCCATCGTAGAGGCAGCGAATATAGCTCCTTGGGATGTGCGGGCTATTTTTGATTACGAGAGGTGTCTCTTGCGGCAGGATGGCCTGCGGGCAAAGCTTTGATACCGCCCATTGCGCAGTTTCAGGTTCAACATCGTGGTAGAATTTCTCGACCGCCATATTGGGATTGATCGTAAAACTCACGCGGGCTTCGTCGACGACGACAGCTTCTAGGAGTGGCTGGCGCGGCGCAGAACGGCGTCTGTCGGCTAGGCTCATGCCCTCGACCGGAATATAGGCGCAAAGATAGATTAGGCGTTCAATCTTTTCTGGGTAGAGTTCGGCCGCAGCGGTAATCGGATATCCGCCCATCGAATGGCCGACTAACGCAGCTTTACCGTTGATCACTTTGCTGATCGCCTCGGCATAGTGATCCAACGTGACCGTTTCGACTAGTGTTTTGTCGTCCCCATGAGATGGCAGGTCTATCGCGGTGACTCTATGACCAAGGGCCTCGAGTTCTGGGATCACGTCGCGCCAGCACCAAGCGCCGTGACAAGATCCATGAACCAGTACGATTTCAGACATGTCCGGTTGCCTTCATAAACTCGATCAACAGTTCAGCGTATTCTTGCGGTTTCTCGACACAAGGAAGGTGGCCAGCTTTGCGAATAATTTTGAACTGCGACCCAGGTATGAGCTCTACGGTTTCGCGCACGAGATCAGGAGGGGTTGAACCATCTTCGGAACCTGCGATGCCAAAAGTAGGTAAACGAAGGCCAGATGTAGGTGTATAAAAGTCAGTCCCCGAGATTGCAGCGCAGCAGCCCGTGTACCCTTCTACTGGGGTGTCCACCAAGAGCTGACGCCACGGCTTAACTGCTTCGCTTTGCGCGAAATCTTTCGCGAACCAGCGTTCCATCACGTTATCTGCAATGGACTCAATGCCCTTGTTGCGGACGGCATCGATCCGATCCTGCCAGAGCTTTGGACTTCCGATTTTGGCCGCTGTATTTGAAATGACGAGCGAGCGGATGATGTCGAGCCGCTTAATAGCAAGCCCCTGAGCGATCATGCCGCCGATTGAGAGACCAACGAACAAGGCGTCACGGACGTTGAGGGCGTCACAAACCGCTTCGGCATCAGACACAAGCATCCCCATAGTGTAGGGTGCGGGCGGGCAATCTGACTGGCCATGTCCACGTTTGTCCATGCGAACAATCCGGAGCTCGCTGGGAAGGAGCGGAAGGATCGCATCCCAAAGGCGCATATCGGTCCCCAGCGAGTTCGCGAAAACAATGGTCGGTGCTGTTGTATCAAGCACTCCGTCTTCGCGGGCGTAGAGAGTAACGTCACCTCTTTTGATACGATGTTCGCGCATATCGGTTCCTCTAATCAAGTTGCGCGGAACATGCGGCGCGCCCCTTCTAAGGTCAAGTCAGGAAGCGTGATATACCTTTTGCAAAGCATCGATCCAGTCGTCGATGACGTCGAGCGCTTCCGGTTCATCAAGGAATGGCACATGGCCGCGTCCCTTGACCTCGGCGTAGATGAGATCGGGTCTACGCGACGCCATCTCGGATGCGGTTTCCTTGGACAAGATGTCTGAAGTTTCGCCGCGTAATAGCGCGGTCGGTAGCCCCTCCAACGCCTCAAACAAGGGCCAAGCTGTCGGAACCTCACCATCAAAATCGGTGGAAAAGGCTTCGCCCAATCTGGGATCATAACGCACCACAAGGCCTTGAGGCGTTTCCCGATAGTGCTGTTCTACTTCGGCGCGCCATCTCGACTTCGGTACATTGGTAAAGCCTTTCCACAGCTTTGCTCGGGCCTCGGCAGCTTCGTCGTAGGTCTTCTGCGCAGGGTTCTTCCCGACATAGCTGCTGATTATGCGCAAGCCGCTAGCTTCGATCTTGGGGCCTATGTCATTTAGCAAAGCACCCAAGAGGCGATCTTTGTGCGCAAAGGCCATGAACATTGCGATAAGACCGCCGCGTGAAGTGCCGAGGATTGCGACCCTATCAATCCCGAGATGATTCAACAGATCGATGACATCTGCTGTCTCTTTAACGACTGTGTAGGTCGAAGGCGAAGCCCATTCCGAAAGCCCGCGTCCCCTAAGGTCAATTCGGATCAGTCGGATGCCCTCTAAATGTGGCGCGACATGGTTGAAATCGGAGGAGTTGCGCGTCAGTCCAGGAATGGCGAGCACCGGAAGTCCCGTGCCAGTGTCAGTATAATGGATACATACTCCATCACTTGTTTGAAATGTCGCCATCAGAGTAACTCCGGCAATTTGATAAGATCTGCAAGCACGTGATCCGGGCGAGCAAAGAGTCTGTCCATCGGTTCACCGATACGGTTTACCCACACTGTGCTGAAGCCATAGGCTGAAGCGCCAGCAATATCCCAACCATTGGAAGAGACAAAAAGAACCTCGGATTTGTCGCAGCTTAGTTTTGCGGAAACGAGGTCATAAACCTTGGACGAAGGCTTGAAGATTCCGGCGTCTTCGACGGAAATCACAGCGTCCAAAAGCTCGTCGATGGCGGCAAATTCGACAGCTCCCTCAAGCATTTCGGGTGATCCATTCGACAAGATCGCGCATCGCATTCCACGGTCTTTGAGATTGGTGAGCAAACGAGGAACTTCTGCGTATGCTTCTAGCTCCCAGTAGAGCGCGAGGAGCGTTTCGCGTAAAACCGGATCATCGAGACCATGCGCCTCCATCGCCCAGTCGAGACCATCTTTGGTGACTTCCCAAAAATCGGTATGGTGACCTGTGATTGCGCGCAGCCAAGTGTATTGGAGCTGCTTTGCTCGCCAGTCCGCAGCCAATTTTGGCCAAACTTGAGCGAGTTGCTCTTGGTTCGGGCGTTCAGCTGCGCGTCTAGCGGCTGAGTTCACGTCGAAGAGAGTTCCATATGCGTCAAAGACGCATGTCGTTATGCTCATGATTGTCTCCCATTTCGGGGCTAGACTGACTGTCAACTCGGCCCGAAACAAGGTTTTCCTGTAGTCAGTTTGCAATAATGGACAAAAATGCCTAACTAATGGCCATCGCTTCGAGTACCCGCAGAGACGCGGCCTCGTTTATTCATTTCCATCAATTCGGAGAGATCAGATGACCCAAGTCAAAGCGGGCGATACCGTGCGCATTCATTACACCGGAACACTCGTGTCCGGTGAAACATTTGACAGCTCAGAAGGCCGCGAGCCGCTCGAATTCGTTGTGGGCTCGGGCCAGATCATCCCTGGTCTCGACAAGGCAATTCCAGGCATGGCTGTTGGTGACAAAAAAGTAGTCGAGGTCCCTTGTCTCGAAGCCTATGGCGAAACCCGTGAAGAAGCACGTCAGGCAATTCCGCGCGGCGAAATCCCGAGCCACATTCCGGTCGAGCCCGGCACGCAGCTTCAAATGCAGTCGCCCGATGGCCACGTTGTCCCTGTAACGGTCGTTTCGTCGAATGACGAAGAAGTTGTGCTTGACGCCAACCATCCGCTTGCTGGCAAGGACCTGACATTCGCGATCGAACTGGTCGAGATCAAAGCAGCCTAAGCCCCTTACCCCACGCTGTAACTAGCGGCAGAGCGCCGATTAGGAACGCAGCAAAGGTAAAGACATAAGCGGCCAGCGCGAGAAGCGCTGCCGCTTTTTTCATGGGCACAGGTTTACGTGCGCGCTGGGCTTCGACGCGGAGCGACTGAAACCCCATCAAGGCAATAAACCCTACAAAAATGGATTTCATCACCACTGCCAAAAGTATCAACAGGCCGACCATCCCTCCAGCGACAAAAATTTCAGCAGCGGGAAATAGGCTCGATGTTGCAAGTCTAACCATGCGCCCGCCATCGAGGGGATAAAGTGGAAGCAGGTTAAACAGATTAAGCATCGCGGTGGTGACGCCACAGGCCCAAAACAGACCTGCTGCAAAAGGCATGCTATCGGTCAGAGCAATGGAGAGCGAAAGCGAGAGGGCCATTGGGCCAAGCCCAATCGCGGGTCCCATCAATGTAATGAAGAAATCATCCGATTGGGTCTTAGGGGCGCGGCTTGAAATCGCTACGCCACCAAAGAGTGGTATGAGCCTGAAGCGCGCGTCAAGATGACCGCAAACGCGATATGCCATCACATGGCCCATTTCGTGGACGATCACTGCAACGATGGCCATCAGGCCGAAAATTGGACCAAAGACGATCACGGCGGCAACGACAGAAATCACCGCAAGAAAGAGCACTTTGCGGTCGATCTTGGGCAGCTGAGCAAAGTCCCAACCACCCTGAAGCGCTTTCGCAGTCGCGACGCAGATTGCTATCGCGGCCAGAACCTCGATCATCAGAGGTTTTCGTGCTGCGGCATGCCCAGAACGTGGAAGCCGCCGTCAACGCGAATGATTTCACCGCTGGTATACGCGCCAGCGTCGGACACGAGATACACTGCGGTTCCTCCGACAGCTTCGAGTGTTGCGTTTGAGCGGAGCGGAGCGTTTTCCTCGGTGTGACGGTAAGTTGCACGTGCGCCACCAATTGCAGCGCCAGCAAGTGTCTTCATCGGACCGGGGGAAATGGCGTTTACGCGGATACCTTGTTGGCCAAGATCATTTGCCAAATACCGTACAGATGACTCAAGCGCAGCCTTGGCCACACCCATCACGTTATAGTTCGGCGTTACACGGTTCGAGCCGCCATACGTGAGGGTAATCAATGTGCCGCCCTCTGGCATCAGCTCGGTTGCACGCTTCGCAACATCGATGAAGGAGAAGCAGCTGATTTCGAGCGAATGCGAGAAATTAGCGCGGCTCGTGTTGATGAAGCGACCAGTGAGCTCATTCTTATCAGAGTAAGCAATTGCGTGGACGACAAAGTCCAATGTGCCCCATTTTTCTTTGAGGGTATTGAAGGCCAGATCCATGCTTTGGGAATTTGTGACGTCGACGTCGATCATCGTGTCGCTGCCCACTGACGCTGCAAGCGGCTCAAGACGCTTACCGAATGCCTCGCCCTGATAGGTGAATGCGAGCTCCGCTCCAGCTTCGGCGCAGGCCTTGGCAATTCCCCAAGCGATTGAGCGTTCATTTGCGACGCCCATAATCAGGCCGCGCTTACCATTGAGTTGGATCATAACGTTTCCTCAAATTTTTTCGAGATGTGACGCGTTTGGAACGCAGCGTCAAGTTACCGTAGGGTTTCGAGAAGAGCAGAGAAGTCTTTGAGAAGGTCTGTTACGGTTTTGATGTCCGCTTCACTCTTCTGATCGAGAAAGGATTTTAGCTCGGGTAATAGTTGCCTTTGGACCTGTCCGAGATGCTGATAGCCTTCGGGGGTCATGCGTGCCGCCTTTACCCGCTTGTCTGATAAAGAATCGACCAGCGTGACCCAGCCTGCGTTCTCGAATTTTGTGATCATTTTAGTGACAGCGGGCTGCCCGACATCCACTGATTTCGCGATGTCCGTCACACGTTGCGGCTCTTGCTTTCGTGCAAGGTGAGACATCACCGAAAGTTGGGAGATCGTTAGGTCAAATGGCCTAAGCCTTTCAGATAAAACAGAATAGTAGAGGTCAACCGTGATTGAAAGACGCGTTGCAAACCCGATAATTGTTTCCGGTGAGTGTGCCATCTGAAAAAAACCATAAACCTGCTTGCTTTTGTATTCCAAGGAATATAAAAACATTCCATGGAATGCAATTAATGATTCACGAGGTTTAAAATGTTTAAGAAAATCACTTCACAAATGGACAAGCTCGCATCTAAGTCCATCCTGCTGCATACGGCGCTCACAGCCGCAGTCTTTGTTGGTTTTAATTTGGTTAAGAACCAGCTTGATGCGAGTTATGCCGCATCAAATCACCCTGTTGATTATGCGACTGGTCAAACGACCTTTAGCGCAGAAGCGATCAGGGGTTTCTATGCGCATATGCAGGATCTCGGAACGCTGCATATTTATGTGAAGACCCAGATTATTGATTTCGGCTTCATAGCGATGATGATGCTGATGGGCTTCTTTGTCGGAGCGCTGGTCTCTCGTGTAGGGCCGGCGGAAGGCTATGGCCGCAAAATTGGCAAATTGGCAGGGCTTTCGGTCATCTGCGGTGCAGTCTTTGATATCATCGAAAACCTACTTTCGTTCAACATGCTCGCAAACCCGACGAATTTTGCAGACTTTATCGCGCTTCCTTACTCCGCCGCGGCCGTGTCCAAATTCGCGCTAATCGCACTTGGACTTTTGCTCGTAAATCTGTCGCTTGTAGTTGGTCTCTATGAGCGCATTGCGTCGCGCTTTCAGAAAACAGTGGGCGTTTAAATATCTCAGTAATGCAAAAGGCCGCGTCCTTTTGGGCGCGGCCTCTTACTTTTCACTTGAAACGTTTAGCCCTGATACTTGGACAAGATCATCGAGCCGTTCGTACCACCAAAGCCAAAGCTGTTGGTCATGACGCTATCAAGTCCCGCATTCTCAACGAGCGATGTTGCGATTTCTGCAGGGTTAATTGCAGGATCAAGCGTTTCAACGTTGATCGACGGAGCGATAAAGTCACCCTGAAGCATCAGAAGGCAATAGACGGCCTCTGATGCGCCTGTGGCACCTTGGCTGTGTCCTGTCATGGATTTGGTAGAGGAAATCGGCGGGGTAGAACCTTCGCCAAACACGCGGCGGACCGCTTCGACTTCGCCAACGTCTCCAACGGGGGTCGAGGTGCCGTGGGCGTTAATATAGCTGACCTTGCGGCCCTCGGGTAGGGATTGGAGGGCAAGGCGCATCGCACGCTCGCCGCCCTCACCGCTGGGCGCAACCATGTCGTGACCGTCCGAGGTCGCGGCGTAGCCAGTGACTTCGGCGTAGATCTTGGCGCCGCGGGCCTTGGCGTGCTCCAGTTCTTCCAGAACGACAATCGCGCCGCCGCCAGCGATGACGAAACCGTCACGGTTGGCATCGAACGCGCGCGAGGCTTTGGTCGGCTGGTCGTTGTACTTGGACGACATCGCGCCCATGGCGTCGAACAGGCAGGACAGGGTCCAGTCCAGTTCCTCGGCGCCGCCGGCGAACATCACGTCCTGCTTGCCCATCATGATCTGCTCTGCGGCGTTGCCGATGCAGTGCAGCGAGGTCGAGCAGGCGGAGGTGATCGAGTAGTTGATGCCCTTGATCTTGAACTGCGTCGACAGGTTTGCCGAGATGGTCGAAGACATGCACTTGGGCACAGCGAAAGGTCCGATCCGCTTGGGCGAACCGGAGTTGTCGACGACTTGGTGTGCTGCATACATCGCACTGGTCGAAGGACCACCGGAGCCCGCAACGAGACCAGTGCGCAAGTTTGAGACTTGGTCTTCTGAAAGACCCGAGTCAGCAATAGCCTGCTGCATGGAAATGTAGGCATAGGCCGCACCCGGCCCCATAAAGCGCAGGGCGCGCTTGTCTACATGCTCGGTCACGTCGATTTTGACTGTGCCTGCAATCTGGCTGCGGAAGCCGCGTTCAGCCATTTCGGGGCTGGCTTCGATACCGGACTTACCGGCGCGAAGAGATGCTTCAACCTCTTGGGCGTTATTGCCAATCGGGGAGACAATCCCCAGACCTGTGACGACGACGCGGCGCATATAAAGCCTCCTTGAACAATTTGGCTCCGTGTGTAGGCCATAGAGGGACGAAGGTGCAACAGAGGAAAGCGCAGAATGACCTTCTGCGACTCAGAGTCCGCGTCTGGAATGTCGCGCTCACGCAAACAAAAACCCCCGAAACATCGTTCGAGGGTTTGTTTTTAGAGCTTGGAATGGATCCATTAAGAGGTCGAAAGGGCGACCTTCATGTCCTTGACTTGATAAATGACTTCGCCATCAGCTTCCACGATACCGTCTGCGACGCCCATGGTCAGACGGCGGGTTTGAACAGCCTTGGTAAAATCGACCTTGTAGGTAAGCATCTTGCGGTCAGGGCGCACCATACCCGTCAACTTTACTTCACCAACGCCCAATGCGTAGCCGCGACCTTCCCAGCCGCGCCACCCAAGGTTAAAGCCTGTGAGCTGCCAAAGACCGTCAAGGCCGAGGCATCCAGGCATAATTGGGTTGTTCGGGAAGTGGCAGTCAAAGAACCACAGGTCCGGATTGATATCGAATTCAGCGACGACGTGACCCTTGCCGTGCAGGCCGCCATCACCCGAGATTTCGGTAATACGATCCATCATAAGCATTGGCGGTGCGGGAAGCTGCGCATTCCCAGGTCCGAAAAGCTCGCCTCGGGCGCATTTCAGAAGGTCTTCTTTATCAAAGCTGCTCGGATATTGGGCCATTCGGTCGTGTCCATTCATCAGTGTTCCTGTTGATACCCCTTTATCACTCAGGGCCAAAGTAGGGCAAGCCTAGGGCTTCGGACGCGGCATTTAGGTTTTTCAATTGAAACCGACCGGCAATCGACCATATGGTATGCAGTCAAGGAGACTATTGCCCATGCTCGATATTGAGACCCATCGCGGAACGGAGTGGCTTAACGCTGTTGGCCTACGCCCCACAAAACAGCGTGTGGCACTTGCAACATTGCTGGTCGGTGACGGGCAAGACCGCCATGTCACAGCTGAATGGCTTTTCGAAGCGGCCTCGACGAGCGGCGAAAAGGTCTCACTTGCAACGGTTTACAATACGTTGCGGGCTTTTTGCGAAGCTGGCCTGATGCGCGAAATCACTGTTGACGGCGCAAAGAGCTACTTTGACACCAACATGACAGATCATCCGCATTTCTATTGGGAAGATACCGCAACTCTGACTGACGCAGCAGAGGGGCAGCTCGAGATTCTTAATTTGCCCGAGCCGCCAGAAGGTGCAGAAATTGCAGCAGTAGACGTTGTGATCCGTCTTCGTAAGAAATCCTAATCAGATTTTCGTTCTACCTTTGACGAAGTGGGCGTTCAGCGCGAGCGCTACACCCGCGATAATCACGATCGCCATACCGATGATCGAAATGTGATCCGGAATATGGCCGAAAACCAACCATCCCAACAGGCCCGCCCAAACCAGATGAAGGTAGTTGAGCGGCGCTATAAGTGCTGCGGGCGCCTCTCTGTAGGCAGCTGCAAAAAAGAAGTGACCGGTTGTCGCGAAACCGCCCAGTAGCAGCATCAAACCCCAATCGAGCCAAGTAGGTTCTACAGTTCCGAAATAGGGAATGGCGCTGAGAGTAAAGACAACTGCGCCGATGACCGTGACATAGAAGAGCATAGCAACTGCGCTCTCGGTCTTGGTAAGTGTCCGTGTGACAAGGTGGAACGCAGTCGCACAGCCCGCATTCGCCAACGCCCAAAGGACACCTTGGGGGTCAAGGCCTGATCCGGGGCGAAGGATCAAAAGAACACCGCAAAAGCCTAAGGTCGCAAAGAACCAGCTCGATGGTGATGCTCGCTCGCCAAGCAGAGGAACTGCGAGAGCCATGACCGCAAAAGGTGAAAGATAGAGTATAGCAATTGTTTCACCAACTGGCATGAGCCTTAAGGCAAATCCCATCGTGAGAGACGCCAGTGTCAGAATTGAGCCGCGAAAGATCACCATTTTGGTGCGCTGTGTTTTCCAAAGCTTTGCCTTCATTTTCGGATAAACAAAAATAAACAGCAAAGCGGTGCTCACTAGATAGCGCAACGCAAGCACAACAGGCACCGGATATTGCATCGTTAAGTGCTTTGAAATCACGTCACTTAGCGCAAAAAACAGAACAGTTATAACAACGAGAAAGACGCCAAACAGCGGGCGCTGCTCGGCCGTAATGTTTGAGTTTGACAAGGAAGGCTCCGATCAACTGTTTGCGCAAACATATGGCGCTGGTGAATTTCGTCAAAGTGGAAATTGATGTGATTGTTTCAGAACCACTGACCTGGTTCCATCAAGCCAAGGTCAAGAAGTTGCTGTGAATGCCAAGTGAACCGCACGGAGTTATGCCACTTGAATGTATGGATGTCATAGGTCGAACCAGGATTGCGTTTCAGCGCTTTGGCCGTCCGGTACGACGCGATGGCCGCGGTGACATTGTTATGCCATGGGCAGGCATAGGTGTTCATCTCTTCATCCGAGAGAGTGTGATCTTTGCGGATTTTGAGACCTTCATTCGCGCGGAAAAGTGGAATGCGGTCGATCCGCCTGCGAGATGCGGGAATATGTTCTTCAAAGCGCCAGCGCAGGCCGCCGTAGAAATCGAGCTGCCGTTCTTTGGGGTGGTTGTGGTTGGCAGGATCAGGCCGTGCCAAACCGTAATAACCTGTTTTGTCCAGCATCGCGGTATCAAGTGAAACCGCATTGGGATGCCGGTTCAAATCCTCGGCATAGAGATCGACGACATAGGCAAGGATCGCTTCGCGCCGCTCTTCCAGATTGAAAAGCATTAGCTCTAGAACGTTGCGATGTTCGCAAAACGGAAAGAAGAGATATTCTGCGTTGTAGCAATAATAGAGCCATTGCGCTTTGAGCGCGCCGATCAGCGGGTTCATGACGTTTTCAAGCGCCGCTTCGCGCGACATGTCGAAGATGATCACGTCAACTTTGTCGAGTACGGTTTCTGGGATAGCGATTTCTTCCGACGCAACGCAGATAACCTTCTTAAATCCAAGGTCGATGTGGTGACGCACCGTTGTATCAATTTCGACCTCATCATCGCACAGGATAATGGCCACGGGACCTTTGATCCCTTGGGTGCCGTTGTTCAAGAATTCACTGAGACTGGAGTAGCGCATGTGCCTGATTTGCGAGTTTCGTCCTTAGGTTCCGTTAATTCGCGCGGCATTGCAAGCCGCTCGGCTGTCCTATAGAGAGCGGAAATTCCCTTTATTGCTGCATCTACAGGGTGAAACCATGTCCGAGACTAAGAAACTATTCATCAAAACCTATGGTTGCCAGATGAACGTTTACGACTCCGAGCGTATGGCCGAAGCGCTGGGCGGCAAGGGATATGTGCAGACCGAAAATCAGGAAGAGGCGGATATGATCCTCCTCAACACCTGCCACATCCGCGAAAAGGCCGCCGAAAAAGTCTATTCCGAGCTTGGCCGTCTTAAGCCACTTAAAGAAGTGAATCCCAACCTCAAGATCGGTGTTGCCGGTTGTGTTGCTCAGGCCGAAGGTCAAGAGATCATGCGTCGTGCACCGGTCGTTGACCTTGTTGTTGGACCGCAGACCTATCACCGCTTGCCTGATATGGAAGCAGCGATCCAGACAGGTGCAAAGGCGCTCGACACCGAGTTCCCTGAAGAGGATAAATTCACGATCCTAAATAAGTCTCGTAGCAAGGCTCAACGCGGCCCAGCTGCGTTTCTTACAGTGCAAGAAGGCTGCGACAAGTTCTGCGCTTTCTGCGTTGTTCCCTATACGCGCGGTGCCGAAGTCAGTCGTCCAAAGGAGCGTATTCTCACAGAAGCACGCGACTTGGTTGAGGCTGGTGTGCGCGAGATTACCCTGCTCGGGCAAAACGTGAATGCTTATCATGGTCATGATAAGGGGCTGGCTGGTTTGATCTGGGAGCTGGCCGACATTGACGGTCTAGACCGCATCCGCTTTACCACCTCGCATCCGAATGACATGGATGATGCTCTTATCGAAGCACATGGCACATGTGAAAAACTTATGCCATATCTTCACCTTCCGGTTCAGTCGGGGAGCGACAAGATCCTAAAGGCAATGAATCGCAAGCACACGCGCGATGATTATTTCCGCCTGATCGAGCGTATCCGCGGGGCGCGACCTGACTTGGTACTTTCAGGTGACTTCATCGTTGGTTTTCCCGGTGAGACCGACGAGGACTTCGCCGATACCATGGATCTGATCCGCGAGGTCGGCTACGGGATGGCTTATACGTTCAAATATTCGACGCGCCCAGGAACGCCGGCTGCGGAAAAACCTCAGTTGCCCGATGAACTCATGGATTCGCGTCTTCAGGAGCTTCAGGCTCTGATCACAAAGCAACAGCGAGCCACTCAGGATTCAATGGTCGGTCGCGAAGTAAATGTTCTCTTCGAGAAAAAAGGCCGAATGGCCGGGCAATTGATCGGCAAGACTGATTATCTGCATGCTTGCTACGTTGAAGCGCCAGAGGATTCTCTGGGCAAGGTATGCAAGGTGCGTATCAAAGAGAGCGGCCCGAATTCACTTGGTGGCGAGCTTCTCTAAAAGTTTTGGCTGCCTTGCCGTAAACTACCATATGTGGAAACAATTCCTCTAAGCAGGGCAATTTGTTGCGAAAATTGCTTGAAACTTAGTCGATTTGGGCTTCCAAAAGGACAGTATTAGGCTATCCTTTGGGGTAATTTGGTAAATATGTGGCAAGGTCCAAGGCGGCCCTTTGTTCACTTGGAACTTTGATTGGGGAAAATGCGATGTTTCAAGCCGTGCGCATGACTATGGCTGGTGT
>CAYWUN010000001.1:0-24923 GCA_964461315.1 uncultured Aestuarium sp. | reverse complement strand
CTTTGATTGGGGAAAATGCGATGTTTCAAGCCGTGCGCATGACTATGGCTGGTGTTATGGCTGGTGTGCTTTCGCTGACGTTCGCTCCGGCGTTGCACGCGCAGAACACTGTTGTTGGAACCGAAATGACGCCCACGATCTGGATCGATCCTGATGGCTGTGAACACTGGGTCATGGATGATGGTTTCGAAGGCTACATGTCGCCCCACCGTAACCGCGACGGTTCTCCGGTGTGCCACCGCTCTGAAATTTGCGGCATCGTTCCTTCGGATCAGCTTTTCGCAACCGATCAATACAACATCAACGCTTCGGGCCGCGAGACACTCGCTAATTTCTTCCGTTCGACTGGCGCATATGGCTATCTGATCTACGGTCACACCGATAGCCGCGCATCGGATGAGTACAATATGCGCTTGTCTGATAACCGCGCGAACGCCGTTGCCTCGATTGCACAATCTGTTGGTGCACGCGTTGTTGACGTTAAAGGTTTTGGCGAGCGTCGTCCCCGTGCCGACAATGGCTCTGCTGCGGGCATGCAGCAAAACCGTCGCGTCGAAATCTACTGCCTGCGTTAAGGAGAGCTAGAAATGAAATTTGTCAAACTCCTTGCTCTTGGTGGGCTCTCGTTGAGCCTCGCAGCCTGTGGGATCGAGGGCGGTACGCGTACAGGGTCTGATCGCTGGTATGACGGCGGTCAGGACTCGAAGCACCTTAGCCAACTCGTTGCCGGTATCTGGGTTGATCCCGAAGGTTGTGACCATTGGATCATTGATGACGGTGTAGAGGGTTATCTGTCCGAGCGTATGACGCCCGATGGTCGTCCGGTTTGTTCGGGTGTTGCACCGCCCAACACCGCGATTGGTCCGTTTAAAGCAGGTTCGGACGTTCCTGACTCACTTTAATTTTTGCTTAATTCCCAAGCAAACTAAGGCCGTTGGAACTTCCAGCGGCCTTTCTTCGTTATCAATTTGTCACAATATGATGTGTCTACTTGCCATGCGGCACACAAATTGCCACGATGAAGATACACACATACTCAGGAGTCTTGCTTGGTAGCTAATGTTCTTACCCCGCCAGTCGCCGTCCCGGAGATCGCTGAAACTGCGGTTGAGTTTCCGGACAACTTCCTTCTGATTGACCTTTGCGGCGAATATGACAAGAACCTTGCTAAAATAGAGGAACGACTGGGTATACAGATCTTGCGCCGAGGAAATCATCTTCTGGTGATTGGCGAAGACTCCTCGCGCAAAGCTGCGGTCGATGTCCTTAATGCACTTTATAATCGTCTTGAGACGGGAAAAAGCGTCGAGCTCGGTGACGTTGATCGGGAGCTACGGATGGGTGCAAGCGAAGCGGGCACTGAGCCACAGGCCGGCGATCAGATGGAGCTTTTTAAGGGCGGTCCGATTGAGATAAAAACCCGCAAAAAGCTGATCGAACCGCGAACGGATGCTCAGAAAGCTTATGTCCAATCGCTGTTTAAGAATGAACTTGCTTTCGGTATAGGTCCCGCTGGTACAGGCAAAACCTATCTGGCCGTTGCCGTTGGTGTTTCGATGTTCATCACGGGGCAGGTCGATCGCATTATCCTCTCACGACCGGCAGTCGAAGCGGGTGAAAAACTCGGTTATCTTCCCGGCGACATGAAGGATAAAGTCGACCCCTACATGCAGCCGCTTTATGACGCGCTGAACGATTTCTTGCCCGGAAAGCAGACGGCCAAGTTGATTGAAGAAAAGCGTATCGAGATTGCGCCGCTCGCATTCATGCGCGGACGAACCCTATCGAACGCTTTTGTGGTACTAGATGAAGCGCAAAACGCGACTTCAATGCAGATGAAGATGTTCTTGACACGCTTGGGTGAAGGCTCTCGCATGGTCATCACAGGTGATAGAACCCAGATCGACCTTCCGCGTGGAGTATCATCTGGCCTCGCGGATGCCGAGCGGCTGCTCAAAGGCATACCGAAGATCAGCTTTAATTACTTCACGTCTATGGACGTTGTTCGTCATCCGCTCGTTGCTGCGATTATTGAGGCATATGAGGCAGAAGCCGAAGCAGCACTTCGCTGAACAAGTGCCGAGCGCATTCTTGCGCTCGGTGTAATTCACACTGGGCGATCAGCCTGTTTCGCTATAGAGCAGCGGTAACGTTAGGCTGACGAGTGTTCCTAGTCGCATGCAAATTGATCTTGATATAACGGACAATCGCTGGGTCGCTCTCGGCCTTGAAACGATCTGTGAAAAGGCCGCGCTGGCCGTCCTTGATCGACTTGATATAGATGGAGACGAGTGTGAACTTTCCGTGCTCGGCTGCGGCGATGCTCGTATCAAAGAGCTTAACGCTGACTTTCGGGAGAAAGACAAAGCGACGAACGTCCTATCTTGGCCTGCTGAAGAGCGCGGTTCAGAGGAGGAAGGTGAGCTTCCTGAAACGCCCGATGCGGACGTCTTCGGCGTTATTGAACTCGGCGACATCGCGATTTCCTACGACACCTGCGCCCGCGAAGCCGAGGAGACCGGTAAGTCGTTGACGGACCACGCAACCCATCTCATGGTGCACGGCGTGCTACATCTGTTGGGTTTTGACCACATTCGAGAGGGAGATGCCTCTTTAATGGAAGGTTTAGAGACAGAGATACTTGGCAAAATGGGTATCAAAGACCCATATTCGGAATATTGAAGGTCGAGCCTGAAGCTCGACTATAGGTTTGGAGAATATGACCGACACCCCTGACGGTCCTTCTATCGCAGCGCAAAGCGCGCAAGAAGATGACAGTATAGAGAGCGCGAATAAGGGCTTTTTTAGCCGTATTTTTGATGCTCTTTCCCCCGTTGAACCCGAGGCTGACTCGATTGACCTGCGCTCGGACGTTCAAGTGAAGGCCCCATTTGTACCCGGCCTCGTAAACCTGCGTAAAATGCGGGTCGAAGACGTTTCCATTCCGAAAACTGAAATCGTTGCAGTGCCTGTGACCATTGAGCTTGACGAATTGGTCAAGGTGTTCCGTGAAAGTGGTCTCACTCGATTGCCGGTTTATGACGGAACGCTTGATACGCCGATTGGGCTCGCTAATTTGAAAGATTTTGCGCTCAAGTTCGGGTTTAGCGGCGATACGCCGAATTTCTCGCTTCGCGAGCTGTTGCGACCGTTGATCTATGTCCCGCCGTCTATGCCTCTCGGTGTGCTTCTTCAAAAGATGCAAGCCGAACGGATTCATATGGCTCTCGTGATAGATGAATATGGGGGCACCGATGGTCTCGTGACGATCGAAGACCTGATTGAACAGGTTGTTGGCGAGATCGAAGATGAGCACGACATCGAAGAAGCTCAGACCTTTGTGCGCGAAAAACCAGGTGTCTACATGGCACAGGCTGTCACGCCCTTGGATGAGTTCCATGCAGAGATCGGACTCGATCTGACTGCTCATGAAGAGATCGACGAAGAAGAAGTCGATACCCTTGGTGGTCTCGTCTTCATGTTGGCAGGACATGTCCCTGCACGCGGCGAAGTGATCCCGCATCCAGATGGCCCGGAGTTTGAGGTTGTTGACGCAGACCCTCGACGTATCAAGCGCCTGAGAGTCCGCTTGAACCAGACAAATGAGACATGATTTAAAAACTTTCAACTCGGTAAGATTTGAGGCTGCAAGGGGTTTCCCTCGCAGCCTCGCTCTCTTTTTGCTCGGGGCGATGATGGCACTTGGTCAAGCCCCGTTCGGGATTTGGCCTCTGACACTGATCGGTTTGGTGCTATGGGCCGTGCTTTTTTCACGATCCCTTGCCCCTCAGCAGGCCGGCAAGGATGCTTGGAGAATTGGGTTTGGCTATTTTCTATTGATGCTCCATTGGATCGTTTGGCCCTTCCTTGTAGAGCCTGAGCGAGACGGCTGGATGGCGCCTTTTGCGCTCATCTTATTGCCAGCAGGACTTTCCGTTTTTTGGGCGCTCGGTGTGGGGTTTGCTCACAACTTCATGAAGCGTTCACCTTTACTCGCTTGGGCCGTCGGACTTGCTCTGGCAGAACTCGCGCGAGGGCATCTGTTCACTGGCTTTCCGTGGGGCGGGTTTTCTCACGTTCTACTGGATACGCGTGCTAGCGGGCTCTTCGCTATTTTCGGAGCCGAGGGGCTATCATTCGTATTACTTGTATTCGCAAGCTTGCTGGCATGGCTGGCCGATCGCAGTTCAAAAGCCTTTTTGGTTTTTGTTGCGCCTATCGCTTTGCTCGCATGGCCACAGGACCAGCCAATTCGTGAAGTTCTAGAAGACGCTCCAACCGTTCGTCTTGTTCAGCCAAATGCGCCTCAGGCCGAAAAATGGGACCCTCTGAAAGCGGAAGTTTTTTACCAGCGCCTTGTGACTTATTCAGCAGCGCCGGGCGTACCCGATCTTATCCTTTGGCCTGAAACAGCCATTCCGTATGTTCTTGAGTATTCAGAAGAAATCTTAAGTGATATCGCGGAAAGAGCCGTTGCACCGGTTGGTCTTGGCATCAATCGAATGGATGGCGATCGCTATTTTAATGCTTTCGTGTTCCTTGATGAAATGGGGCGGGTCGCTCACACCTATGACAAGAAACACCTTGTTCCCTTTGGGGAATACGTGCCTTTTGGCGAAGTTTTCGCTCAGTTGGGTATATACGGTCTCGCTGCATCACAAGGGGGCGGCTACAGCGAGGGAAATTCGACTGAGCCGTTTGAGCTTGGAGCCTTGGGCAAGGTCAAAGTCCTTATCTGTTACGAAGGCATCTTTCCTTGGGAGGTCGCGAGCGGCGAGCGTCCTGATGTTTTGATCCTTGCCACCAATGACGCTTGGTTCGGAAATTGGGCAGGACCACAACAACATTTGGCGCAGGCGCGCATTAGGGCCATCGAGACAGGTCTTCCTATGTTGCGCGTTGCGAATACCGGTGTCACCGCGCTGATCGGAACAAGGGGCGAGATTATCGCCGACCTCCCTTTCGGCACCGAAGGGATGCTCGATGTAAAACTTCCGGAACCCGGGCCGTTAACCCCTTTTGTGAAATTTAAAGGGTGGCCTGCGATAATGTTGCTTGCAATCGCCACCTTTTGGATCATTTCACCTTTTGGGTTTAACCTAATTGACCGCAAGCTGCGGCAAGCCTAACGAGAAAAACTGAACAACACCCGTCACAACGGCTTCCTGGCGTGGCGGGGACACCCTAATGGAGCACTTCCCAATGAGCCGTCAGAACTACATTTTCACTTCGGAGTCCGTTTCCGAAGGCCACCCCGATAAGGTCTGTGACCGGATTTCGGACGCCATCCTCGACGCTTTTCTGTCCGAGGAACCCGAAGCCCGCGTCGCCTGCGAGACTTTTGCCACGACCAATCGCGTTGTGATCGGCGGTGAAGTCGGTCTCTCCGATCAAGATAAACTCGCCGATTATATGGGACGCGTGGACGGGATCGTCCGCGACTGCATCAAGGACATCGGTTACGAGCAGGACAAGTTCCACCACGAGACCGTTGAGATCACCAACCTACTGCACGAGCAATCCGCGCATATCGCCCAAGGCGTCGATGCGACGGCCGACAAGGACGAAGGCGCTGGCGATCAGGGCATTATGTTCGGCTATGCGACCACCGAAACGCCCGAGCTTATGCCTGCGCCGATCCACTATGCGCACAAAATCCTCAAGCGTCTGGCAGAAGTGCGCAAAGACGGCAGCGAGCCGACACTTCGCCCCGATGCCAAGAGCCAGCTGTCGGTGCGCTATGAGAATGACAAGCCCGTTGGCGTCACCTCGATCGTGCTCTCGACCCAGCACGCCCACGAGAGCCAGACGAGCACTGACATCCGCGCCATCGTTGAGCCCTATATCCGCGAAGTGCTTCCCGAGGGCTGGATTTCGGCAGATACCGAATGGTGGGTCAACCCGACTGGCACCTTTGTGATCGGTGGCCCTGATGGGGACGCGGGTCTTACGGGCCGCAAGATCATCGTCGATACCTACGGCGGCGCGGCGCCTCACGGCGGCGGCGCTTTTTCGGGCAAAGATCCGACGAAAGTGGACCGTTCGGCGGCATACGCTGCACGCTACCTTGCAAAGAACGTGGTCGCAGCTGGCCTTGCCGAGCGTTGCACGATTCAGCTTTCCTATGCGATTGGCGTTGCCAAGCCGCTCTCGATCTATGCCGATACCTTCGGCACGAGCGATGTAGACCCCGCCAAGATTGAGCGCGCGATTGCAGAGGTAATGAACCTCACGCCGCGCGGCATTCGCTCACACCTCGGTCTCAACCGTCCAATCTATGCGCGCACCTCGGCCTACGGCCACTTCGGCCGCGCCCCCGAAGCCGACGGCGGCTTCTCATGGGAGCGCACTGACTTGGTCGAGGCGCTCAAAGCGGCGATCTAACGAACAAAGGGGCGAGGGAAACTTCGCCCCTCTTTCATTGCAAGGACAGGGCGAAGTTGTTAAAGGCGCGCCATGACCCAGAACCAGCATCCCTCGGGCGCCC
The DNA here is from genome assembly GCA_964461315.1 of uncultured Aestuarium sp. Taxonomy (GTDB): domain Bacteria; phylum Pseudomonadota; class Alphaproteobacteria; order Rhodobacterales; family Rhodobacteraceae; genus Marivivens. The sequence goes on along the minus strand of CAYWUN010000001.1, from coordinate 18,436 downwards.
CTTGGCGCAATTTTTATGGCCGACTTCGTGGCAAGACCCTGCGCGACTCGCAAGAAGAATACCTGCGCGATGACCTTGAAGGTCTTTCGCCAGGGGCTGTTGGCTGGGATGTGAACCCAGATCGTAAACCTCTCGATATCGACGGGCTTTTCGGGGGCAGGCCGCTTTGGGTGGAAATCGGTTTTGGCGGTGGCGAACATCTGGTGCACATGGCCAAGACCTATCCCGACGTCGGGATCATCGGGTGCGAGCCGTTTATCAACGGCGTTGCGATGCTGCTTGGCAAAATCCGCGAGGCTGGTGTGACCAATCTTGCCGTGCATCCGGGGGATGCACGTGACCTTTTTGACGTAATTCCAGAAGGCACCGTGCAAAAGGCGTTCCTGAACTATCCCGACCCTTGGCCCAAAAAACGTCACCACAGGCGCCGTTTTGTGACCCAAGATCACCTTGAGCCGCTGCACCGCATTATGGCCAAAGGTGCTGAGTTCCGCGTCGCTACCGATATTGAGGATTATGTGCGTCAGACTCTACAAGAGGTACCGAAGGCTGGTTTCGCTTGGACCGCACAAAGTCCCGAAGATTGGCGTGAGCCGTGGTCCGATTGGATATCGACACGCTACGAGCAAAAGGCACTCCGCGAGGGGCGGACGCCGCACTATTTGACGTTTATCCGTGGCTGATACCTGACAGCGTCCATATCTCTTTCAGACGCTTGCTTCACGCTAATTTCTTTCGTTTGAATAACGGTAGCCATGGTGAACGCCACTTCCGTTCGAAAGGAACCCGCATGCGCATAGGGATAATTGGTACCGGCACGATTGCGAGTGCTGTTGTGCGCGGCATCGCGGGAGATGGACATCACATCACTGTCTCAGCGCGCACAGCGAATATCGCCTCGGCACTGGCAGAAGAATTTTCCAATGTCACGGTAGCGGACAACCAGCAGGTCGTGGATCAAAGTGATGTGGTATTCCTCGGTCTCATCGCTGAGCACGCCAATGGTATCTTGAAAGAGTTGAACTTTCGCGGATCGCAGCGGGTCATTTCATTTATGGCAGGCGCTTCGCTTGAAGAGGTTGCCGAGTTGATTGCTCCAGCAGAAGCGAGCGCGATCATGCTTCCTTTTCCAACAATCGCAAAAGGCGGTTCGGCGATACTGACGCTGGGTGACACTGCCCTCGTAAACGAGATATTTGGCGCGAAAAATCGGGTTTTCGCCCTTCAGAATGCCCAAGAACTCGACGCTTACCTTTGCGCACAGGCCGTTCTTTCTCCGGTTGCGCGGCTTGTCGCGGATACCGCGAAATGGCTTGGTGAAAGGGTCGAGACCCCGAATGTAGGCGAAGAGTTTCTTCGAGTGCTTGTTGCCTCAAACCTTGGCCAATCCGAATCCGAAGCCCTGATACAGTCACTCAATACCGAAGGCGGTTATAACCAACGCCTCCGACTTCATATGGAAAGCTGTGGACTGAGCACGTACTTGGCGCATGGTCTCGATGGGCTAGAGAAAGGTACTCTCAATTGAAACATATTCTTCAGCCACTTGAGTTGGGTACTAAGGTTCTTAAGAACCGTATCGTTTTCGGTGCTCACACCACGAATATGGCACGCAACGGTTTGCCCTTTGACCAGCACATAGCCTATTATCGAGAACGCGCGCGGGGCGGTGCTGCGATGATCGTGGTCGAGCCAATGCCGGTTCATGCTGCGGCTGTTTTGACGAGAGGCAATTTCCTCCACTCCGATGACAGCGTCGTGCCGCATTTCCGCGTTCTCACAGAAGCCTGCAAGCCGTTCGGAACGATCATGATCCAACAGCTCTATCACGTTGGTGCCCACGGGGACTGGGATAATAGCTGGCACCCCAACTGGTCTCCTTCTGGCGGTCCAAGCTATCATGACAATGATGGCAGTCACGAGATGACAGCGATTGAAATTGAAGAGACTATCGACGCTTTTGTTCAGGCAGCAGTTCGCTGTCAAAAAGCAGGGTTCGATGGTGTCGAGGTCTGGGCGGCCTACCATTCACTTTTGGATCAGTTCTGGACGCCATTTTCCAACACCCGAACAGACGAGTGGGGCGGCTCGCTTGAAAATCGAACGAGAGCATCACGCGAAATCATGCGCAGAATTCGCAAGGCATGCGGGCCCAATTTTATCATCGGGTTGTCGGTCAACGACAACGAAGAGGTCGAGGTTTGTTTGAGCCGAGATGAGATGGTTAAGATTGTCGCCCTGCACGACGCCGAAGGATTGATGGATTACGTTACCATCGGTTCGGGGAGCTATTTTGAGTATTACAAAATTCTCCCTAGCTTTCAGTTTCCCGAGAATTTGGGCGCTGACCTCGCTCAAATGCTTAAGTTTGCAGGGCTGAAAGCAAAGGTAACGGCCGAGGCAAATATTCGAACGCCTGAGAATGCAAACACCGTCATCGGCGCGGGTCAGGCTGATTTGGTCTCGATCGTGCGTGGGCAAATTGCAGACCCGCATTTGGTCAAGAAAGTCGAAGAAGGGCGTGTTGCAGACATTCGCGGCTGTTTAACATGCAATGAGCAATGCTGGGGGCGGCGCGGCCGAGATTACTACATCTCGTGCTTGATAAACCCTACTGTGGGACACGAATATCTCTGGGGCGACGAAGAGTTTACGAGGGTCGATGAACCGCGCTCAGTCTTGGTCGTTGGCGGAGGGCCAGCAGGGCTTGAAGCGGCCCGTGTGGCAGCCGAACGAGGGCATAAGGTCTGTTTGATTGAGGCCTCAGGGGAACTTGGTGGCCAGTTCAGGCTCGCTGGATTACAACCGCGCCGCGCTCAAATTACCGATCTTATCAACTGGTACGAACGCCAGTTGAACAAGCTTGGCGTAGACCTACGGTTCCATACTTATTTCGACGCCGATGACATTAAAGCCTTTGGCGCAGATGAAGTCATTATAGCAACTGGCTCATTTCCAAACGAGACTGGTTTTCAAAAGGCTCTCCCGCATGTGGCAAAGCTTTTGGGGGCCGATCGAGGTAATGTTTGGAGTGTCGCTGATGTAATGGGCAAGTCGGCGCGCTTGGGCAGGCATGTATTAATTTTGGATGAAGGCGGGCATTGGAAAGGTGTGGGCACCGCTTGGGCATTGGCAGAAGCGGGACATCAGGTCACCTTGGTCACACCTGACGCATTAATTGCGAAAGAGCTCTATCGCTCTGGCTCAGATGTGCCTGCACGCATGACGCTTTCAAAGCTTGGGGTCAGATTTGTGACGGAAACCGCGATCAAAGAATGGACCGATAAGGGCGCAAGTTGCATCTCACTTCTCACTGGCGAAGAGAGCGTTATCGATGCTGATACTCTTGTGCTTGCAACGGGTAACTTGTCCGAGACGTCTCTTGTGTCCGAGCTTATCGCTACGGGCCTTGCTCCGCGTGTAATCGGAGACGCGATGGCTCCGCGCAAAGCGCCAGCAGCAATTCGCGAAGGACGACTGGCGGGGCTTTCAGTGTAAGCCATTTGCCGAACCCAACGTAATTTTTGCGCAATTCTCGTAGCTTGTATTGCGATTGTCGGAAAAACACACTTTGGTGAGCGCTAACAGTTTGGACACTGACTGTTTTCCTATCTGAAAGATCCAGGAGCCTGGCATGGACAAACCTCAGATCGCAGTAACGCGGTTTTATTTCACTTTGTTCATGCCTGCGGCCGCGACGGTCACTTATCTTCCAATTTGGCTGGATCACATAGGTATCACCGAGTCGCAGATTGGCGTCCTGAATGCTGCGCCATTGGCCGTGACGCTGCTATTTACGGTGTTCGTGGGACGCATCGCGGACAAAGCGGCCGATTGGAAGCAAACGATCATTGTTGGTCAGGTTCTGACAGCAATTTTTGCGATGTTCTTTGGCCTGGCAGATACCTTTGTGACGGTTTTGATCGCTTGGGTTCTGGCAACAGCACCCGGCATGATGGTCGGCTCTGTTGCAGATGCCGCGACGATCCGCTTGGGTCAAAGGAGCGGGTTTTCCTTTGGTACAGTAAGAGCGTGGGGAACGGCTGGATTTCTCTTTATCAGCTTGGTGACGGGTTATCTTGCGGACTGGTTCGGTCCGAATTCATTCCTATGGCTCTTTGCTGGTCTCACCATTCTGAGGGTCATAGCTGCCTTCTATCTTCCGACGATGCGCGACCCGAACAGCAAACGGGCGACGGGGGGGGGCGCTGTTTTGACGAGCGAGTTGCGTCAGGCGCTGAAACTTTGGGTCTTGCTTCCCCTCATCGCTGGCGCGCTGATTTTCTCGACCCATATGATCATGAACGGCTTCTCAGCATTGGTGTGGAGCAAGCAAGGGATCTCGGAGAGCACAATCGGACTTCTCGTTGCTCTTGCAGCAGGGGCCGAGGCCGCGACGATGCTCATTTGGAAGTTTGTCGAGTTTCGTTTCTCTGCGCGATCGCTTCTTATATTCGGCGGCGTTTTTGCTGTCCTGCGATGGACTATGATGACATTCGAGCCAAGCATTCCTATGCTTGTGATTGTTCAATTACTCCAAGCGTTTAGTTTTACATTCGCTTATCTTGGAGGGATGTATTTCATCGCAAAGCGCACTGACGAGTCCGTGTCTGCCGAGGCTCAGGGCTTCTTTGCAATCTTGATGCAAACTTGTTCGATCCTCGTGCTGATGGCGTTTGGTCCAATCTTCAAGACCTTTGGTGCACAAGCCTTTTTCTTTAGCGCAATTGTTTGTTTGATCGCGATTGTTCTGACTTTCATGTCGATGCTAATTCAGAAAGAACACTCGAGGTAATGTCTTCGAAATTGAATTGCTGCGCCTTGGTGTAAAGCGCAGCAATTGATCGACTAGGCGTCAGCTTTCATTTCCATGACTTCTGCGAACTTGGCAAAAAATGCACCTGCGAGCTTTTTCGCGGTACTTTGGATCAAGCGGCTACCCAGTTGAGCAAGCTTTCCACCGATCTCGGCTTTTGCCTCATATGAAAGCAGCGTTTTGCCATCGACTTCGGTCAGCGTTACATCTGCTCCGCCTTTAGCGTGTCCCGCAGCGCCGCCGTTGCCTTGGCCTGCCAAAGAGAACGCGTCAGGCGCGCCCGCTTTGTCCAAAGTCACATTGCCACTGAACTTTGCTTTGACGGGGCCAACTTTGAGAACGACAAGCGCTTCAAGCTCATTGTCCGAATGCTGGATTAGGTCTTCACAGCCGGGGATGCATTGTTTGAGGATTTCCGGATCATTTAGCGCCGCATAAACGCGGTCCTTTGGCGCATCGATCAGAATTTCGTCTTTGAGTTCCATGTTCAGTCCTTCTTAGCAACAAGGGTATTTTACGGTTGCCAAAACCTCAGCTTGTTCGGGCGTAAGCGGCTTTGGTTTGAGTTGTTCGAGCAAACGTTTGAGCGCTGGTTTCTCTTTGTCTTGGAGGTCAGGCATCGGTGCTTTCCTTCCTTTGTTTTCGGCGGCGGATTTGTGTGAGTTGGGCCAAGATCGAGAGAGCAATTTCATCTGGAGTCACGGCATCAATCGCGAGTCCGGCGGGGGCTTGGACGCGCGAAAGGGTGACTTCGCTCAATCCCGCTTCAGAAAGTTTTGCTGCGAGTGACGCCCATTTCTTGCGACTGGCAACAAAGGCGACGTGCTCGCTTTCGGTCGAAAGAGCAGCCTTCAATGCGCTGAGGTCATCTTTGCCTTGGGTAGCAACCACAATCATGCGGCGGGCACCTGATGCGAGAGGCGGCGTGTCATCCTCAACGTTTGGGGTTTGAACTGACCAATTGAAGCGTCCGGCAAGCGCCACAAGTGCGCGGGCGACAGGCGAAGTTCCTAGAACAAACAGTTCGGGCATTGGCAATACAGGTTCAATAAATATGTCGAGTGATCCCTTGGAAGGGCAACCGTTCTTGGCATAGCGCACTCCATTCACTTCTGACCCTGCTTCAATCTCCATATCGGCAAGCACCTCAGCTGGGGCGAGCGAGATGAGCTGTGGGGCGCCTTCTTCGATTGCACGCAATGTCGCTTTGGTCATTGCTGAACGGACACAACCGCCACCGATCCAGCCGTCGACGATTATGCCTTCGTGGTTCAATACGGCCTTTGCCCCTGGTTTCGCGGCCGTTAGGCCAATTGCACGAATGACAGTTGCGATGGCATAGGGCTCGCCCTTTTCAGCCAATGAACGGATGAGGGTGTCAAAGGCATTTTCTGAGAACTTTGTGGTGATCATAGTCGCATCAACTCCGTTTCAAGAGCAGCAAGGTCCGCGAGCGTGTTTGCTGGGCGGAAAAGATCGAGATGGGGAAGGGCGGCTGCCATACCCTTGGCGACTGGCTCGTAACCATCCCATCCCTTTAGAGGATTGAGCCATATGATCTTGCATCCGCGCTTTTTAAGCTGTGCGAGAGCTTCGCCAATTTGAGTGGCTGGGCCGGTATCGTATCCATCCGACAGGATCAAAACGACTGTCCGACCGTCGACGAATTTTCGTGCATAGGTTCTTGAGAACTGGAGTAGCGAAGCTCCGATCTTGGATCCTCCGCCAAAACCATCAGCAAGTACAGAAAGCCGACCTAACGCACGCATAGGGTCGCGGTCGCGAAGCGCTTCGGCAATCCGAACCAGCCGCGTATGGAAAAGGTATGCATCCGCAGTGTCATCGGCACGCATGAGCCCTGCGACAAAGGCAAGAAAAACTTGGGCGTAGAGCGTCATTGATCCTGAGACGTCACAGATTGTTACAATCGTCTGTGGACGATCAGGGCGCTTTTTCTTGGGCAGCTGCATCGGCTCGCCGCCAGTTTGAAGGCTTTGGCGGATGAGCTTTCGAAAATGGATGCGGTCACCTTTTTGCGCAGCTTTGCGGCGGCGCGAACGCCGGTCACGCAGCGCGGCACCAAGACGTTGGGCGATCTCCTCGGCCTCTTTGATTTCCTCGGGCTTAACCACATGGCGAAGGTCACGGCGCATCTTTTGCTGGTTTAACGTGGCGATGAGTTTACCTTCGCCGCCAGAGTTGCTTTCGCCTTCGCCTTGATCGGGGGCGGTGGCCTCCCCAGACGCACCGCCCTCGTCCGCCCCTTTAGAGGGGCGGGATGAATGAACATGTCGGGCCATCATGTTTGACCGGCCCATCCGCTCGGTCACGCGGCCTCCGTTCATCCAAAAACTATCGAAGAGTGTATCGAACCGTTCAAATTCCTCACTGCATCCGGTGAGAACTGTTTTGAGAGCGCTCTTGGCTTCGTTTGGCTTATAAGCATCTACATATGTCAAAGCGGCAAGTGACATTTCCGCTTCGGCGACACCGACACGAAAACCATTGTCCCGTAAATGCTCAACGAAACCGCCTAACCTTGCTGAAGGCCCGCTATCGCGCCCTGAGAATTTGGTGACACGTGTCATGCGGCTTGCCCCGCAAGTCGCTGGGTGATCTCGGCAGTGATATTGAACCGGTCCACCTCGGTCTTGAGCAAGGTCGCCATTGTCGCCTGAAGCACGGCAGGGTCCTGAGTAAGATCGTTAATCCCAAGCCCGATCAGAGCGGCGGCAAAATCGAGCATTTCCGCGATGCCTGGCACCTTCTCAAGGTCCTCTTTGCGCAAGCTCTGGATGAAGCCGACAATCTGGCCGGCGAGTGCCGCTTCCATATCAGGGCAACGCGACTTGAGGATCGCAAGCTCGGTTTGACGATCGGGATAGCCGACATGGGCATAAAGACAGCGGCGGCGCAGGGCGTCTGAAAGGTCGCGCGTTCCGTTTGCGGTCAAAATGACGATGGGACGAGCGGTCGCTGTGATTGTACCGAGTTCGGGAATTGAAATCTGAAAGTCCGAGAGGATTTCGAGAAGGAAGGCTTCGAATTCCTCATCCGCGCGGTCGATCTCATCCACCAAGAGCACGGGCGATTTGTCTTGCCGAATGGCGGCGAGCAACGGGCGCTCTAAAAGGAAGTCTTCAGAGAATATTCGGGCCTCGACCTCGGATGCATTGCTCCCTTCGGCAGCGGCACGGATCGAAAGGAGCTGCTTTTGATAGTTCCATTCGTAAATCGCCTGAGAGGCATCGAGCCCCTCGTAGCATTGCAATCTGATCAGCTTGGCGTCGTTCACAGCAGCCAGCACTTTGGCGATTTCGGTTTTGCCGACGCCTGCTGCGCCTTCAAGCAGCAAAGGACGACCAAGGGTTAGAGCAAGATGAACGGCCATCGCCAGATCATCCGAAGCTACATAGCCTTGGTCCGCCATTGCGGTTTGGATCGCATTGAAAGTCATGGAGTCCCCCGTTGGAGTGGGCCGCCCCGAAGCAGGGGCAGCCCGTTTGCTTTTAGTCGTGCAGACCGAGCTTGTTGGCCGTCTGCCAAATGCGCCAATGATCGTGGGGCATGTGGGTGTGACGGAGGCCAAAGGCGCGGAAAGCATCGTTCACTGCGTTCGAGAAGCAGGGAACACCGCCGACGTGCGGACTTTCGCCGACGCCCTTTGCACCAATCGGATGGTGCGGGGACGGGGTTACGGTGTGATCCGTGATGTAGTTCGGAACTTCCCATGCGGTAGGCAGGAAGAAGTCCATGAACGTGCCCGTCTTGACGTTACCCATGTCGTCATAGGCGATCTCTTGGCCCAAGGCGACGGCAAGCGCTTCGGTCAAACCACCGTGGATTTGGCCCTCGATGATCATTGGGTTGATGCGGGTGCCACAGTCATCGAGCGCATAGAACTTGCGGATGGTCTGAACACCGGTGTCAACGTCAATGTCCATCACGCAGACATACGCACCGAAGGGATAGGTCATGTTGGGCGGGTCATAGTAGCTCACCGCTTCAAGGCCTGGTTCAACGCCCGGGATCGCCTGATTATAGGCGGCATAGGCGATTTCCTTCATGGTCTTGAACCGCTCGGGCGCACCTTTGACAACAAAGCGGTCAATGTCCCACTCTACGTCATCATCATGCACTTCGAGCAGGTATGCGGCGATCATCTGCGCCTTGGCGCGGATCTTGCGGCCGGCCAGTGCGGTTGCGGCACCCGCGACAGGAGTCGAGCGCGAACCATAGGTGCCAAGACCATAGGGGGCGGTGTCCGTGTCGCCTTCTTCGATGGTGATGCTGTCCGCTGGAAGTCCGATTTCCGAGGCAAGGATCTGTGCAAAGGTCGTGGCGTGGCCCTGACCTTGCGAGATGGTGCCAAGACGTGCGATGGCCGAACCCGTGGGGTGTATGCGGATTTCGCAGCTATCGAACATCCCCATACCAAGGATATCGCAGTTCTTCACGGGGCCAGCGCCGACGATCTCGGTGAAGAATGTCAGGCCTACGCCCATAAGCGAACGGGTTTCACCGCGCTTGAAGGCTTCGACTCGCTCAGCTTGCTCTTTGCGAAGTCCGTCGTAGTCCACGGCCTCAAGAGCCTTGTCCCATGCGGTGTGATAATCGCCCGAGTCGTATTCCCAGCCGAGAGCGGACTGATACGGGAACTGATCTTTTCTGATGAAGTTGATACGGCGAAGCTCGGCTGCGTCCATGTTAAGTTCGATCGCAAGCACTTCGATCATGCGTTCGATAAAGTAGACGGCCTCAGTCACGCGGAACGAACAGCGATATGCCACGCCGCCGGGTGCTTTGTTCGTATAGACCCCATCCACAGCAAGATAGGCGGTGGGGATATCATAGGAACCTGTGCAGATGTTCATGAAACCAGCGGGGAACTTGGTTGGGTCCGCACAGGCGTCAAATGCGCCATGGTCAGCCGTTACATGGCAGTGAAGGCCGGTGATCTTGCCGTCCTTGGTGGCTGCGATCTTGCCGGTCATCCAGTAGTCACGCGCAAATGCGGTGGCCATTAGGTTTTCCATGCGGTCTTCGATCCACTTCACCGGAACACCGGTCACGATGGATGCAACGATCGAACAGACATAGCCCGGATAAACGCCAACCTTGTTGCCGAAGCCGCCGCCAATATCTGGCGAAATCACGCGGATGTTGTGCTCTTCGATTCCCGAAAGAAGCGATGCAACGGTGCGCACAACGTGTGGCGCTTGGAATGTGCCCCAGACTGTGAGCTTGCCGTTGACCTTGTCCATCGACGCGACCGAGCCGCAGGTTTCGAGCGGACAGGGATGTGTTCGGTGGTAATAGACGGTTTCGGTCGCGACGACCTCTGCGTTATCGATGACATCATTGGTCGCGGCTTCCTCGCCCACTTCCCACGTAAAGATGTGGTTGTGGTGCTTGCGGGGGCCATGCGCGCCTTCTTTCTTGTCGGCAATGTCTTCGCGAAGCACGACATCGGACTGGAGCGCTTCGAAGGGGTTCACGATAACTGGAAGTTCTTCGTAGTCCACTTCGACGAGTTCGACAGCGTCAGCCGCGATGAAGCGGTCCTTGGCGACAACGAAAGCGACTTCCTGTCCTTGGAAAAGCACTTTGCCGTCTGCGAGAACCATCTGCTTGTCGCCTGCAAGTGTCGGCATCCAGTGAAGGTTCAGCGGTGCAAGGTCAGCGGCGGTGAGGACAGCTACAACGCCTTCAAGTGCCATTGCCTTGGTGGTGTCGATCGACTTGATCCGAGCGTGGGCATAGGGTGAGCGCACAAAGTCGCCGTGAAGCATGCCGGGAAGCTTGATGTCGTCGACATAGTTGCCCTTGCCTTGGGTAAAGCGTGCGTCTTCAACCCGCTTGCGCGAGCTACCAAGGCCTTTGAGATTGGCAGAACGCTCTTTCTGCTCTTCGGTAAAATCCTTCATTCTGCGGCCTCCTTCGCGGCGTTCATTTCACTCGCCGCAGCGAGGATTGATTTCACGATGTTCTGGTAACCCGTGCAGCGGCACATGTTGCCAGCCATACCAAAGCGCACTTCTTCTTCGGTTGGGTTTGGGTTCTCTTCGAGGAGCTTGGATGCGCGGGTGATCATACCGGGAGTGCAATATCCACACTGAAGACCGTGATGCTCTCGGAATGAACGCTGAAGCACGTGAAGGTTGTCGGGGGAGCCGATGCCTTCGATGGTGGTAATTTCCGCACCATCGGCTTGGGCGATAAACATCGTGCATGCTTTGACCGACTTTCCGTTGAGCGTCACCGTACATGCACCACAGTGAGAGGTTTCACAGCCAATGTGCGGACCCGTGATGTTCAGGCGCTCGCGTAGCGTGTAGATGAGCAGTTCGCGTGGTTCTGCGAGGAACTCGTGGTGTTCACCATTAACGGTGAGGTTGATGTGCATTTTCTTGGACATGTTTTGCTCCTTACGCGCGTTCCCAAGCGCGGGTGATCGCGCGAGTGAGGATGATGCCGGCCACGTGCTTTTTGAACGCAACGGGGCCACGGTTGTCTTCGGTCGGGTCGATGTCGTTGAGCATGGCGACGACGGCAGCTTTAATTGCGCCTGCGTCACAGGTCGTACCGACGATGGCATCCGCTGCTGCTTCTGACCAAACTGGCGTGTCGCTTAGGTTTGTCATTGCGATTGACGCGCCTACAACCTTTCCGCCGTCCTTTTGGATTGTGACGGCAGCCGCAGCAGTCGCGTAGTCGCCAATCTTGCGCTTCTGCTTTTCGTAGGAATAACCGCCATTGGGTGCGTCAAAGCTGATTGCGGTTAAGACTTCGTCGTCTTCGCGGGCTGTAACGTAAGCCGCCTCATAATAGTCGCGTGCTGCGATCTCTCGGGGACCATTCGGGCCGACAAGATGGAGCGTTGCGTCAAGGCATTGCATGAGCCCCGGCATGTCGTTGCCCGGATCGCCGTTTGCAACGTTGCCGCCCACGGTGCCCATGTAGCGAACCTGAGGATCCGCGATCTGGAGTGACGTTTCGCGAAGGATAGGAGCGACGGCGGCGAGATTGCCGTCATTGATAATGTCATGCTGAGTGACCATCGCGCCGATGGTAACACGGGTGCCGTCGACCGAAATACCCTTCAGACTTTCGATTGCTTGTAGGTCGATCAGCTGTGGAACGTCAGCCATTCGAAGTTTCATCATGGGGATGAGACTGTGCCCGCCAGCGATAACGCGAGCGTCGTCCCCATGCTCCTTGAGGAGTGCAAGCACTCCTTCGATATCGCTGGGACGGTGATAGTCGAAAGACGCTGGAATCATTCTTGGCCCTCCCTGCCTCTGATGATCAGACGAGACGGAAGGTGAGTTGCCTCTTCGAAAAGGACAGCCAGATTTGCCTTATTTCAGAAGGTTTTTTCACGAAGTGCGAACGGCTCGCACGAACTGCGAATGGCTCTACAGCCCCAAAGCTTCGCGAACGGTTTTGAGCTGTGTCCTACTCACGGGCACCTTCGCAAGATCAGTAAAGCCAAAGTAACAAACACCCGTGTCTTTGAGCCGTTCAAAACCTGTTACCAGCGCAGGGTTGATAAGATAGCTACGGTGGGTCTTGATAAAGTTCGATTTTGCAAGTCGCTTTTCCGCCTCTGCAATTGACCACGCGCAGAAGAAATGACCCTGTTCGGTGTAGATATAAGTGTAATGTCCTTCCGCACGAATAGCGGCGACAGAACCTGCATCAACGAACCGTGTCTTACCCTCGAGCTCGTAAGGTATTTGCTTCATCGTCATAGATGTGGGCAGTGGCTCGGCGCCCACATCAGGTGTTTTAGAGGGCTCAGCTTCATCGGATATGGACGCATCTGAGGGCAAAAACGTTGCCGTCGAGAGCAAGAACGCACCGCAGAGTGCAAAGCTGCTGAGAACAACTCCTATTGCAAGTGTCTCGTTGCTCATCATTGGGCCGACTTTTGAAGTTTCGAGAAGTTGGCTGAATTTGGTCGAGACCGTCGCGATAAAATGCACAGCGAACACCGCAAGCCCGAACACGACTGTGCCGAGTAGTATGTTGCGACGATTGCGCTTGCTATATGCAATCCCAAACGCCGACATGCTCAAGAGACAGGACGAAGCGACCGAGAGTATGATCCCAAGCGGTGTATAGATTGCCTTGCAAAGTTGGAGCGCAGCCATACCGATGTAGTGCATCGCAATGATACCTACGCCGACGATTAATCCAGCAAAGATCAGTTTAGGCCGTGTGCGCTTGCCAAAGTGAAGCAAGAGCAGCGCAGCACCAACGACGAGGATGGCGACCAGCGCCGAGGTTAGTGTGATTGCGGCATCGTAATAGAAATCAAACGGGAGTTGGAGACCAAGCATTGCAACGAAGTGCATTGACCATATGCCGCCGCCAAGCGCGATGGCCGCGAAAGACACGGCGATTTTGCGATAATTAGACGGGTAGTTGGACAAGCCATTAGTCAGGCTCAGGCCCGTAAACCCAGCCATGAGTGCAACGGCAAGTGATGCGGCGACGAGCCACAGATTATGCGAAAATTCGACGATTTCCATTCCGAACGCCAGCTAGCCTCCCTCCAACTGGTTCGTGTGCGAAACGACCTAGCACAGTTTCGCGACTTGGGTAGATCATAGTTCGAAACTAACACACATTGCGAACTATTTGCAGATTTCTCATGATTTAAAAGTGAGCGCGTTTCTCTTTGACTTGCACATCTCAGACTAGCAGCTTTTCAAAGTAGACCCGAGCAAAACCATCTTCGGTACGTCTGTCCGTCTCTACATAGCCGAGCTTGGGGTAGATCTTGAGATTGCTCGCCATCTTCTCGTTTGTATAAAGTTTGATCGAGCAAGCCCCATATAAGCGAGCTTTTGCCTCGCAAAAGTCGATCAGTGCTTTGCCGATACCCTTGCCCGTTGTTTCGGGGAAGACAGCGATATTCTCAAGCAGCACTGAAGCGCCGACTGGGTAAAATACAATGTAGCCTGAAATTTCTCGCGTTTCCGCTTCTGCTACAAATACGCTCTGCATCGCGATTTGAGCTGCGAAGTCAGCGTTCATTGGTGCAGGTTCTTTTCCTATCGAAGCAACGTATTGTTGATAAGCAGCGCGTGCACATGCGCGAATGACAGGTTCGTCTTCTAAGGTCGCTTGGCGGATCATTGAGCGTCTCTGGTGATTGGTTTTGGAAGAGACTAGCGAACATTCTCTCTGTCGCAATGACCAAGACAGATTGAGCATAATTGCACTATGCTTTCCGTATGAGTGACACAGTGGATCAAAGTATGTCTTCAGTACCGATTTGCGTTCGAGTAGCTGGTTCCAACCTCGGGGAGAAAAGCGAATGAGACCTGAAGGTCGCGCAGAAACAGACTCGCTCTATTTCAACTACCCATATTTTGAGCCCCCAAGACAACGCGATGCTCTTTCGAGTGCAACTGGCATAGTAATCGTCGGCGCTGGGCCGGTGGGTATGACGGCTGCGCTTGCCCTTGCCCGTCAGGGTGTGCGCTCGGTTCTTCTGGATGCAAAGCAGACCTTTAACGATGGTAGCCGCGCAATCTGTGTCGCGCGATCAAGTTACAACATCTTAGAGCGATTGGGGGTGCTGGCCCCGTTCCTTGAGAAATCGCTCGGTTGGACAAAAGGCAGAAGCTTCTACCGTGGGCGGCAGATTCTTGAATTCAATATGCCTGACGGCGAGCAGCAGAAATTTCGCCCCATGTACAATATTCAACAGCAGTACATCGAGCAATTTCTCTGGGACGCAATTGCAGAAGAGCCACTGATCGAAACCCGCTGGCAGAGCAAGGTGACTGGGGTTGAGGATATCGAAAACGGTGTTCGTCTGTGCGTCCGTGATCCCGTTGGTGAGTACAATCTGGATGCTGAGTGGGTTCTGGCTGCTGATGGTGCTCGCAGTGCAGTCCGGTCGATGCGAAACCTACGACTTCGAGGCGAGAACTATGAGGGTCTTTATGTCATTGCCGACATTCGGATGAGGCACGACTATCCGACAATAAGGCGTGCATTGTTTGAACCAGATTGCAGACGTGGCGGTACGATCCTTATCCATAGGCAGCCCGACAATATTTGGCGGATCGATTACCAACTGCGCGATGGAGAGGACGAGACACACGCGATCAAAGAAGAAACTGTGCGCGAGGATGTCGCCGCAGTCCTGCGCGAAATAGGTTACGAAGGCGACTGGGAGCTTGAATGGTGGAGTATCTATTCGGCCAACACGCTTGCCTTGGATGACTATCGCGACAACAGGATTTTCTTTATCGGTGATAGCGCTCACATTGTGCCGATCTTTGGGGTTCGCGGGCTGAACAATGGTCTTGCAGACGCCGATAACATCGCTTGGAAACTGGCGCGTGTGGTCAAAGAAGAAGCACCAGAACAGCTTCTTGATAGCTACACACCCGAAAGACGGGGCGCGACGCTCGATGTATTTGCGAATGCATCAAAATCTGCCCGCTTTATGACACCGCCGACCGAAGGTTGGCAGCTCATGCGCGATGCTGCCCTGAACTTAGCCTTGTCGCATTCCTTTGCAGGAGAACTGGCGAACCCACGGCAGATGCAGCCTTACACCTACTCAGAAAGCCCGATTGTAAGTGATGACGACGCTAGGTTTGAGGCCGGACCGATCCCGGGCGCGGCCCTTCCAGAGGCACGGGCCGCCGGTGGCTATTTGACCGACCTTTTGGGTCACGGCTTTACCTTACTTTGTTTTGACCCAGAATTTGCGATGTGCATCGAGCGCACAGACTTGAGCTGTTATGCACTTGTAAATGAACCCGAGGCCGCCCGCACGCTCGGAGCGGGTTCCAAATCCGCGTATTTAATCCGTCCAGATGGTCACGTTGCTGCTCGGTGGTTCGTGGCAGATGAGGCGTCCGTGGCTGTTGCTTTGGCAAAGGCACGAGGGGAATGAGCTGATGAACCCGAATGAAGTCGAACAAGTCTACGAGGCCCTCGCGAATGTCTTGGACCGCGTTGGCGCAAGTAGGCGCGAACTTTATCTAGCCAAGCTAGCACTCTTGCTTGCGCACGAGATCGGCGGTGCGTCCCGCGTACAAGAATTGATCGAGGTTGCTGCTTTGAACCTAGATGTTTAGCGCCGCGGCTTGAGGCGTACGGGAAGGCCGCCCTTAGGCTGTGGGATCGGAGACGCGCCCATTCAATCGGGACTTTGCCTTCGCGGGTCACAGTAAAGCGGCTTAGCAGAGCATGAACGAAGATCTTCACCTGCATTGATGAGAAATGCATACCTATGCACTTGTGAGCGCCACCGCCAAAGGGGGCCCAAGCAAATTTGTGCGACCGATCTTCCGCGCGTTCTGGAGAGAACCGATCAGGGTCAAATTTTAGTGGATCCGTGAAGTGGCGGGGCGACATCATAACGCCACCCACATTCGCGGTTACATTGGTGCCTCTTGGGAATTCATGTCCGCCAAAACTGAAGCCTTGGATTGCTTGCCTTGGGATGAGGGGTACGGGCGGGATAAAGCGCAGCGCTTCTTTGAACACCATTTCGGTGAGCGGCATGTGATCAAGCATTTCAATCGTGAGCTGACCGTCTCCGAGCGCGACTACTTCATGTGCCAATCGCTCTTGCCACACTGGGTGTTCGGTAAGCGCCCAAATCATGGCAGTAAGTGCACTGGCGGTGGTGTCATGGGCGGCCATCATGAGAAAGTTAAAGTGGTCAACGATCTCTTTATCCGTCCAACCTTTGCCCTCGTCGTCCGTCACGCGGCACATCTGTGAAAAGAAGTCCTGCCCGTCGCCATTCCGGCGTTCACGGATTAAATCGGTGAAACTCTTTGAGAGCCTGACGCGCGCATCAAGCCCCCTACGATAGCGCGTGAATGGAATGCGAGTGCGCAGTATTGCAAGGCTTGCAGCGACTTCATTCTTAAAGTCTTTGCTTAGCGATTTAGCACCATCGGTCTCCACGGGTAGTCCCATAAACACGCGTGCCCCAAGGCGGAGCGTCAGATCCTTGATCGCCGGATAGAACTTAATCGTCTTGTTAACAGGCCAGTTTGCAACAAGCCCAGACATCGCGGGAACCATCATCTCAAAATAGCTATCCATCGCCGGTTTTTTGAATGCGGATTGCATGATGCGTCGATGAGAGCGGTGATCGTCGAAATCGCGAAGCATTAGACCGCCTGAGAAAAACTCCGCGATCGAGAACCACCCACGGCTGGATGAAAACACTTTATCGGTGTCATTTAGTACGAATTCCAAGCCTTCTGCGGAAACAAATTGAACGCGCCATTTCCCCAAGAAGCGAACGCGAAATATCTCTCCAAATGCTGCAATGTTGCGTCTGTTAAAATCGAGAGGGTCTCGAATGATTTGGAGAGTATGTCCAAGGATCAAACTTTGAGGGAGCGAAGGCACGTGAGCGAGGTCATTCGCAGAGAGTTCAAGAAGTTCTGTATTTGAGGACATGAGTTTTCGGACCAAATGAGTTAAGAAATCGGCTTTTTATACCACCAGACTTCTTCGTCCGAGAATTTTTCTAGTTGGATGCCGCTTAAAAGTTGTGGTCGGTGTCAGTGTCTGCACAGCATTGGAGCATTCCGAACATCGAAACGCGCGCCAAAGTATGAGCCCAGACCGAGTGGGCTCGATCAGTATTCTTAAGTTTTTGGGGAAGAGCTGGCTGTGCTGTCAGACTAATTCGAACTGGTCTCCGTTAGCCTGGGCCTGAACCTTAGTATGCACCAAGTTGGCGTCACTCAGCGAGTGCGGCAGTGCGCAGGTTTTTGAAATTGTCTCTGCTGTAATGGTGAAGTTCATGGTTGAAGTGATTTTGGACGGAGGAATGAACTGCCGCGAATTTCTCCAGACATCTTAGTTGTCTCAAGCGGAGCATCGCTCGTTCTAGCCTTCGGAAGGGTAGGTGAGAGTTCTCCACCCTGTTATTCATGTAGCGGCCAGTCTTCTGTTTTTGGGAGTTCCCAATAACTTTCATGGCCACGCCATAGGAGCGTAGTCTATCTGTTACGATAGTCTTTGGGCTTCTATTTCTTTTGAGTAACTTCTTAAGGAACTTAAGTGCTGATTTCCGATCTCGGCGCTTTGTTGCAAAGCTTTCAAGTACTTCGCCTTCGTGGTCGACAGCTCGCCACATGTAATGACGAACGCCGTTTACCTTCACGAAAACTTCGTCCAGGTGCCATTGCCAATTGGAGCTTGCCTTTAGTCTTTCAACGCGCAGATTTTCTAATCTCGGAGGCGAAGAGGGGGCTAAACCGGTTCCACCAATACCGAACGGTTTCATTGCTAACCTCGATCCTGCGCTCATGGAGTAGGTCCTCGACGTTCCGTAGCGACAAAGGAAATCGCACATAAAGCATCTCTGCTAAGCGAATGACTTCTGGGTTAGTTTTAATATATCGAATGGGAGAGCGTTTTGTCATACCCAAACACTTTGTGCCTACCTGTTCCTACTCAAGGCTGTTTCTTCTGGCAGTGCCCGGCGCACAGCGGACGTTCTAGGCTCAAACAATAGATTGCTGCTTCTGGCTCGAACAGGTCTTACGTCGCTGTGAGAAGTTGACTCCGAAGTAACAGGTAAATGGCGGGGCAGAGTATGGTATGGGGTCTGTC